>CAYNGY010000001.1:0-234842 GCA_964397195.1 uncultured Gammaproteobacteria bacterium
TGCATGCCTAAGACACGCCGCCAGCGTTCATCCTGAGCCAGGATCAAACTCTCAAGTAAGAAACTTGAGAACTTGCCTCGAACCTTTCGGCCCGAGGTAGCTCTTCAATATTTACCATCGATTTCCACCGGCGATGGCGCCGGTTCAAAGATTGATTGACGCGGTCTGTCTCGAAAGACAGAACCAGTACTCACCGAAGTGAATACTGCCCTTCTGACCACGTTTTGATTGTTCTGAATGATTTGAATTGTCAACGAACGTGATCGCGCATCAGGAGAAAGAAAAACAGTGAGGTTCGGACACTGTCATTACTGACACCGGACAAACCTCGCTGTTCTTGAGGATGCGGAAGGGGCTGATGGGAAATTTATCGTCTGCCGATATCGGTTTCCTTTCGCCTGTCTTACCGCGGCGCCACAGGGGCACTCGGTAGGACGCAGGACCTTCTTATCAAGCGATGTGGATATTAACAGAATTCAGCCCTCTGTCAAGGGCTAGGGCGAACTGTGGATTGTGGGGATAACAACTGATTATTATTGGCTAACCTTAGCCAATATTTTGAGTGGACCAAACGAGAGCGTTTCGGCGATCACCGCGCTCGCTTCGCAATCTTGAAACATTTCGTGACCGCTTTGATGGTGCCACAAAATTTCTTTTTCACCGCCGAGAGACCGGTACAGCGCCTCTCCCCCACGCGGGTCGGCGACATGGTCTTTCTCGGACATAAGTATGCGTACCGGGCAGGTCACGCGGCGGGCGTCGTCGAGAATTGTTTTTGTACGGCGCCAGTAGGACGCGTAGGTGGCCGTCGGGAACCACGGATACCCGCGATCGCGTTTCGCGAATTCGGCCGAACTGAACTTCTCTTTTGCGGCAAACGGGAACTTCTTGATCAGCGGTGTAATGACCGGCGTGAGCGCCGAAAGTTTATTGTAAAAAATAACGCAGGGCGAGATGAGCACAAGCCCGTCGATTTCTGAGGGATGTTTCGCCGCCAGCTCAATGGCTAAGACGGTCCCCATCGACAGAGCGATGACCACCACGCGTTCGTGATTGGCTCGTAGTTTGGCGAATTGTTTCTCAACATCATCCTGCCAGTGATGCCAACGAATATTCGTGAGATCCTCCGGCTTCGTCCCGTGACCAGTCAGCATCTCGTATGTGTACGGAATGCCGGCGCCTTCTAGGGCTGGTAATAACGGCTCGAGCGATGAGCGGTGTGAGGTAAAACCGTGGATGAGGAGCGCGGCGGTACTCATGGTCGTCGTTTCTTTTCGAGCCAATCCGGAACGGGGGTAAATGTGATTTTCGGCCACTGGTCGACTTCTTCCTCGGTGACGTCATAGTGCTGAACGTAGACGGTTTCAACGCTGCCGTGTGTGGCTGCGCTTGAATCAAGATCAAGTTTTTTTGCCACATCCCACAATATTTCCTCACTCGGCGCCTCAATTTCAACAAACGTCGGAATCCAAGGCCAGGTGTCAATCGTAATCTCGGCGTCACCAAGCTTCCACGTTTCCCGTTTCGTCTCCTGGTACGCCTTTCCTTGAAGCGTCATTTCATCGAAGATGGCACACGTTTTGTCGAAGTCACTGACGTCGACGGTGATGTCCATCGTTCCATTCACCGACCGATCCCGCATCTTTTTATACGTCAGCGTCACCTTGTCCCCCTCATCACGGACGCGAATCCAGCCATGTCCGTAGACGGCGAACGGCGTCGGTTCGTCATAGACGCGTCGACGCATGAGAACTTCTGGCTGAATCAATGTCGCATTCGCCGCGGCCAATCGTTTTCGTAGGTCGGTCGGGTTTATGTCGGTCCACTTAGCTTCGATTTCGATGCTCATATTCGTCGTTTCATGCGCTGT
Organism: uncultured Gammaproteobacteria bacterium; assembly: GCA_964397195.1. Classification (GTDB taxonomy): domain Bacteria; phylum Patescibacteriota; class Patescibacteriia; order SBBC01; family CAIJZX01; genus CAYNGY01. Next base: position 1,871 of record CAYNGY010000001.1, read on the forward strand.
CGCCACGCGGCAATATCTTTATGATTCCCGCCGAGCAATTCTTTCGGCACACGTTTCTTCCGGAATACTTCCGGCCGAGTGTACTGCGGATATTCGAGGACACCGGGCTCACTATGCGATTCATCGACCGAGGATTCATCTTTGCCAAGCACGCCGGGGATAAGTCGAGTAATCGCATCGGCCACAACCATGGCTGGAAGTTCGCCGCCCGTCAGGACGTAGTTGCCGATGGAGATTTCTTCGTCGACATACTCCATCACGCGCTCGTCGACGCCCTCATAACGCGGACAGATGATGACCACGTGTTTGTACTTCATCAGGCGCTTCGCGTCAGCCTGCGTGAACATTTTTCCTTTGGCCGACATCAGGAGAACGCGGCGTTTTGTCCTTTTTGGCAACGTCCCGATGGCCTTATATATTGGTTCGACTTTCATCACCATCCCCACCCCGCCGCCATATGGTCGGTCATCAACGGAACGATGTTTGTCAGTCGTATAGTCACGAAGATCGTGGAACTGAAACGATACTTTCTTGGTTTTTTGGGCTCGCTTCAAAATACTCTCGTTCAGGTAGGCCGAGAAGACATTGGGGAAAATACTCAGGAAATCGAACCGCATAGGATGCGCCTATTGTACCATAGTCCCCTCGATTCTGGATGGTTGGCCAGCATCCGTTCCAAGGAATATACTATAGATATATGGCGATTATTAAGAAGAATCGGCGAGATGAATACATTGTTGTCCACCATGTATTTGGGGAATCGGACGTCTTGGATTTTCTCCGCATGACCAGCCATACAATTCTCGATCGTCTGTGCTTTGAAGCCAAAACAACCGGGAAAGCAACCTTTAGCTACAAGAGCCGGATGTACTGCATGACAAGAGATAAGGACACAACCTACATCGTCGAACAAATTGAGGAGACCGCTGGGTACGATATTGGGTAGCGACGAAAAGCGGAGACATTCAATGCCGAGTCAAACGTTTTTTCATCCCCAACCACGCGGATTGACCAAGGGGCGTAACGATGGTAGGGATAGTAATGTCACGCCGCACATCTCGATCAGGAGGAGGGCACACGCATGATCGACCGTCCAAAGGTGCTTCTGCCGGGGGTAATGGAACTTGCCGAATCCATCGACCGGCTGGCCACGGACGGCCATCCCATGTTCGCCCGGATATCCATGGCTGAACCAAAATGGATCTCCTCGGGTGGTCATCTGTTCCCACCTCGCGCGGCGCTCGTAAACGGCGCGCTCATCGTCAGCATTCATACGACCACGCAGGTTCAGCGACTGACCTGTGATCCGGCCAATGGTCTGACGAAGCACCAAGCGCTCGCCATCGTCGAAGCGCACCTCCAGAGCGGGTCCTCGTGAGAACGAGGACCCAAAATATTCAGAGACTGTGACTCGCCCGGGCTTGACAAAAGCCCTGATTTGGTGTACGGTGCAGCGTCAATCTGTCCTTTCGGCGCAAGCCACCGCGTGCGGCCGGATGTCGCACAAAATTCGAATGGAGGCTTTCCGATGAAACGCCACCCGTTGTGTCTGGCGGTCATGATGATCGTGCTCCTCGTGCTGATGACGGTGTTCGTCGGCATGACCCCGACCACTGCCGCCGCCACGGACGCCCACTACAAGGTCGTGCAGAACACGCACACCACGAGCGGCGACCCGGCCCTGCACGTCAGGACGCTGGTACTCAAGTCGACCGACTCGAAGCAGTCCGGGACGATCCGTGTCGTCCATCGCTACCAGATGGGCCAGCGCTCCGTTCGCATCACCCTGACCGGGTGCCAGCCGGCGGATTTCTCGCCCGAGCCGTACTTCGACGCCTTTCGCCACTCCGGCGGGGACGACGACGGCGCGATGCGTGACGTCGCGTTCGTACTGGCCGACCTGAAGGTCGGACCGAAACGCGTCGAGAGCGAGTTCTTCGCTCCGATCGTGCTTGCGGTCCAGAAGTAGCAACGGCAGTTCACCCGGAAGCCGATGCGATCCATTCCACGGACCACGGTCCATCTCCAAGGAGTGACGTATGTCGAAGCTGATCTCGAGGTTCATGCTCGTCGCTGTCGGTCTCGCCATCGCGTTTGCGGCGTACGCCGCCGCGATGCCACGCCCGGTGCCCCAGGCGACGGTCGCCCAGCTCGATCGGATCGAGCGGGCGATCGCCGCCGACCAGGTCGTCCTCAACGGCCAGCTGCCGAGCCCCGAGCACCTGCACCACATGTTCGGCGTCATCGACTACACGCTCGAGCCGAACCAGTTCGAGCGGGCCGAGCACATCACGTACTACCGGACGCACATGGCGACGGCTGGTCCGCGCCCGACGCTGTGCACCGGCTATGAGCTCCGGGCCTATGACGCGAACGGCGTCGAGATCACCAAGCGCGCGAAGATGATCGATCCGTATTCCATCGAGTAGAGCTTCATTGCACACCTGCCACGCAGGTCCCCGCGCCGCCCTTCCCCCGAGGGGCGGCGTTTTCACATACCAAAAATCCCCGCTGGTGCGGGGACTTCTGGAAAAAATCGAGGTTAGATCTTGAGATCGTCGCCCATGCCGACGTCGAGTGACGGCGCGGCCTGAGCATGATCTTCCTGACCCGGCACGAAGTCCTGATGATGTTTGCGCGAACCCTCTGGTTCGTAGATCTTCAGGTTGACGCGGGCGTGGTGCTTGGCACCGACGACACGCAAGAGCGTGCGGAGCGACTTCGCGGTCTGGCCTTGGCGGCCGATGACCTGTCCGAGGTCTTCTGGGTTTACTTTGAGCGTAATGAGCACGCCCATCTCGTCGACCGTTCGGTCGCAGACGACGTCATCGGGATGATCGACCATCGCCTTGACGACGTACTGTACAAAAGCCTTGTCTTCTTCGTCCATATCTTAGATCTCCTTGTGTAATGATCCGGATTCGCTCGATTCGACAGAAGTCGGCGTTACCGGCTGGCTAGAATCTGATTCAGAGAATAGCAAACACCACCGAACTTGGCAAAAGCCAAATCTTAGGCGGCGGGAGCCTCAACTTTTGGCTCAGTTGCCACGTCAGCGGTTGCCGCTGGCTTGACATTCACCAACTTCCGCTTCGGTCCAGGCAGGATTCCTTTCTCGACGAAGAGGTTGTGGACAGTGTCTGATGGTTGCGCGCCGACGGAGAGCCAGTGCTTTGCTCGCTCGACATCAACATCAATGGTTGTTGGTGTGGTGTGTGGATTGTAGGCACCAAGAATTTCAAGGGCGATGCCAAGAGTGTCTTTACGCTTGTCGGAAACGATGACCCGGAATGTCGGGTGATTCTTTTTTCCGACGCGTGTTAAACGGATGACGACCATGTGGCCAGGGAGTAACTGAATAAAAATCTGAGCAGGCACACTCTACCATAGCGCCTAGGCCCCGTCAACCCCGCTCCCGGATGGGCGGAAAGGGAAAAATATGGTATTCTGTCGGTGGTATGTCGACTCGAGACGTCGCTGACGATCAATCCCAAAACGTTGTTATCAAGCTCGTAACCAACCTCATTCGGTTGGCGGTCTTGAATAACGCTTCGGATGTCCATATTGAACCCGATATTGACCGCGTGCGAGTCCGTTTTCGTATCGACGGCGTCCTGCGTGAAGTTGAATCACACCCGTTATCCCTGCTCGACCCGCTCGCCTCTCGCATTAAGGTCATGGCCGATCTCAACCACGCCGAGCGGCGGAAACCCCAAGACGGTCGGTTTCAATTGACGACCGATAACAAGCAACTCGACGTCCGCGTCTCAATTTTTCCGACGATCTACGGCGAGAACATGAGCCTGCGTATTTTGAATAAAACCAACATTCTCCTCGGCCTGCCGTCGCTCGGGTTTAATCCGGCCATTCTCGAGCGGTATACCCAAATGATTCATCAGCCGTACGGGATTCTCTTCGTGACCGGTCCGAACGGCTCCGGAAAAACAACGACACTCTACGCCACCCTCAACACGCTCAACACGCCGGACAAAGACATCGTTACTCTCGAAGATCCGGTTGAGTATCAATTACCGCTCATTCGTCAGACGCAGGTTGATCCAGATGTCGGCCTGACCTTTGCAAATGGCCTGCGCTCGCTCCTGCGCCAAGACCCCGACATTATCTTGGTCGGTGAAGTTCGCGATCCAGATACGGCCAGCATCGCCGTCCGATCTGCCCTGACCGGCCACCTCGTCCTCACCACCCTGCATACGAATGACTCGATTGGCGCAGTCATGCGACTCGTCGACATGAACGTTGAGCGAGTCTTAATTGCTTCGGCGACGGTCGGCGTACTCGCCCAGCGCTTGGTTCGCGTCCTCTGCACCTCATGTGCCGAGAGTTATCAGCCGTCACTCCCGATGATGCAAGAGCTGGGACTCCCGACGAACGAAACCCTTCAGTTCAAAAAAGCTGTTGGCTGTGAAGTCTGCGGGTACACCGGCTATATCGGACGGATGGGTATTTTTGAACTCCTCGACCCGGACAAAAAGATGCGTCAAATGATTACCGACGGGGCCAGCGAGATTGATATCCGCACCTACGCCGAACGCGAGCTCAAGATGACGACGCTCCGAGACGACGGGATTGATAAAGTGAAACAGGGCGTCACGAGCGTTGAAGAAATTCTCCGCGTCACCGCCGGGAACCTTTCGGATTAAGAGGCGTGTCCGGGGTAGACAAAACGGTCTTTTTGTGCTATACTGCTAGTACGAAATGAAAACAAAAAACAACCCAGTCGCTCAATACGTCACCCTCGTCGGCGTCATCGTCGCCATGTTTTTTGTTGTCTCGCCGGCCCAAGCAGCGGCGCCGAAAGTGCCGCGGAAGATCGACGGCGTCTACGACCTCAAATCGAAGCAAGACAGCGTCCCGATCGCCGTCATGATTGATAATCACACCGCGGCTCGTCCCCAATCGGGTCTCCAATCAGCCTCGTTTGTCTACGAATCATTAGCCGAAGGCGGCATCCCGCGCTTTATGGCTGTCTACGCGAATGTCAGCCTATCACGCGTTGGGCCGGTCCGTTCGATTCGACCATACTTTGCAAAATACGCGTCGGAGTGGCGAGCCGTTGTGGCCCATGCCGGGGGCAGTCCGGATGGATTAAAAGAAGTGAAGAAACAACTGTTGTTGTCGATCGAGGGAATCAAAGGCAAGTACGCCAAATATTTCTTCCGCGCTCTCGGCGGCGGTGTTCATGGTCTCTACACCAATACAAAGAATCTGGTGGCGGCCGCAAAACTCGGAAAGGTCTGGGGCAAGAAAGCGACCTATCGGGCCTACCAGTTTAAGGACGACGCCGCCACGAGCGCCCGTGGGAAAGACAAGAAAGGGGTGACGATCGATCTCGGATACGGCAAGCTCTACGACATCAAATATGTCTACGACAAGAAGATGAACGCCTACCGTCGGTTCACCGGCGGGAAAGTTCACAAAGATCGACTGACAAATCGTCAGATCAATGTGAAGAATGTGATCATACTGAACGTTCCGAAAGAAAAAGTGCTCGATCGGAAAGGGCGCCTCGATTTGCAGACCGTCGGGAAAGGCACCGGGTATCTGATGCAGAATGGAAAGAATGTGAAGATTACTTGGGCGAAGAAATCCGCAAACGCTCGGACGATTATCAAAACACTCGATGGCCAAGAAATCCTACTCGTCCGTGGAAATACGTGGATCACGGTGGTGCCGAAAGGGCATTCGTACAAATTCATTTAACGTTACAGAGTAGCGTTATTGATCGTCATACCATCATGGGCTCGCCTCGGGCCCGTTTTTATTTTATGTTAGCCAATCAGGGATTGACAAAAGCGCGTTTCCGTGCTATAGTCCGGCGTTGCCCTTTTTATATCCACCGCTCAGGCGGTGGTGTTGGGTGGATGAGCATTGTCCATCGAACACTGCCGTGAGGGCGGTCTCCGATTGAGCTTCGGGGCTTCCGTGAGGGAAGAAATCAAGCTCAGTAAACGCAGGAGGATGTCATGCTGTTTCACCAGTTCCTCAAGTGGCTGACGACGGACCTCGGGTCTTCGGTGGCGACGATCGCCATCATCGCACTCACCTTCGTGGCCGGTTGGTGGTTAGATCGCCACCGCCGTCGGGCGAAGCCGGAGGCGCCCAAGAAGACGAGGGAAGTCGAGCTCTGGAAGGTTGAGACCTTCGTGCTCGAGGCGGTGTACCTCGCGCTGGTCAAGACACACGACGCGCGGCGCCTGTTGCAGGTCGACCTCAATACTGATCTGGCGGCGAGCGACTGGCACGGCCGGTCACGCCAGATGAGTATCCTCGGGTACGTCGTCCGCGGGGATAGCGTCGATTCCTTCGAGGCGCGCGGGACCTGTTCCTGGGTCAACGGGGAGACGCCCACGTTCGATGCGGTCATGTCCGTCAATCGCGGGTACGTCTTCCGGTTCAAGGCGACGGTCGGGCCCGATCATCGGATCCTCGTCGAGGACAACATGAACGTTTCTAGGGCTGACGCGGCAAACCAGCGATAGCGGGCCACTACATCGCCCATGTCTATCGTCCGAACTCCGTGCGCCACCTTCGAACCCAAAGGAGCGGTCATGAATCCGCACACGATTGATCCGAACAAGATCGGGACGCTCTTCATCGTCGGCATCTTCCTGATCGGCGTGCTGTCGGTCGTACTCTACGTCCTGTTCGATAGCCTCAAGCGACTCGAACGCCGCGTCGACGTGTCGGAGGCGAACGATCTGCTGGCGCAGATCGAGGCCTCGGTCCTGCGGTATCGGATCATCCACAACCGCTGGCCAGAGAACATCGAAGCCTGCGGCAAGCGGTCGGATGGCTACCAGGATCTGAACCTGCGAACCACGGGAAGCGCCGTCGTCGTGACAGTCACCGTCTTTCATACTGGTATCTGCCTGACGCGCGTGATCGACATCGAGTAACTCGTCGCGGCCCAGCGCATTCTGGGCACCCAAGACCGGGCGGCACCAACCGCCCGGTCGATTCTTTTTGTACTACCGATTCCCGTGCTGTTGGATAATTTTTTCCGCCTCATCCATCTTCACCGACAGCAGCTGTGAGACACCATCATCACCCATCGTCACGCCGTACAAAATAGCTGCTTTTTCCATCGTCGCCCGGTTGTGAGAAATTGTGACGAACTGCGTCTTGTGGGCGAGTTGATCGAGAATAGCCGCGAAGCGCTGACTGTTTGCCTCGTCGAGGGCCGCATCAACTTCGTCGAGCACCACGAACGGCGACGGATTATTCGAGATAATCGCACAGAGCAGGGCGATCGAGGTGAGGGCGCGCTCACCGCCTGAAAGCATCGCAATAGACTGCAGTTTTTTGCCCGGTGGGGTGGCCTTAATGTCGATTCCGGTCACCACTTTTTCCTCATTGGCTTTCGGTTTTACCTCGGCTGTCGGTTGGGCCTCACCCTGATCATTTACCATCGCCGCCTCAGCCTCGGTTAGGTCATCATCGGCGCGAAGCACTTCTTTCATTAGTACCAATTCGGCTCGCCCACCGCGAAACAGGGCGCGGAAATAAGTATTAAACTCGTCATTAATCTTTCGGAAGGACGTATCAAAGCGTTTCGAGATGATTTGATCGAGGTCGGCAATCGCTGATTCAAGGGCGGCAATACCGCCTTTTAAGTCCTCCGCTTGTTTTGAAAGAAACTCCCAGCGCTCGTTTGTTTCCTGGAATTCGGCGGTTACCGTTTCATCAATTCCACCAATGAGTTGGAGAGAATGTTGAAGGCGACCGATTTCCTCAGCCAGCAGGGTAACGTCGCCGTCGAGTTGTTGTATGACCACTTGGGCGATTTCAGGTAGGCCATGCTCGCCCATCGCCTGGAGTATTTCGCGGTGGAGGTCGTCCCGGCGTTGGTCGAGGCGGGCGATGGTGACGGACAATTCCGAGACGCGATTCTGGGCGGTGTTAAATTCGTGTTGGACGGCGCGGAATTCTTTTTGCAGAGCGAAGAGACGTTCCTTCTTCGTCGTTTCAAGTGTATTAAAGTTGTTTATCGATTCGCGCGCATCTTTCAGTCGAAGATCAACCGCCCCAATCGCCGTCTCGATCTTTTTTGCTTCTTGGGCTGTGGCCGCGTAGGCTTCGTCGGGGTGCGTCTGGGCCAGTTCTTGAACACTCAGGTCGCGCTCAATACGCTCGAGTTCTTGCGCCAGTTTTTGGCGGTCAAGCGCCTTTTGCGCCGCCTGCGACTCGCGAAGGCGGAGATCACTTCGGAGCTCCGTGACCCGCTGGAAAATATCCTGTCGCTGCTGAGCGGCGGCGAGGAGGTGTTGTTGTAATTCGGTTAGCGCGTGTGGATGCGAATCCGGACTAGCCCCGGCGACGCGTTCAAGGAACGCCGTGAGTTCGCCGCGGAGGGCTTGGGCGCGGGTTCGCAATTGGGGAACGTCAACGGTCTCGACATGCAGCGCCTCAACGAAGTCATGGTATTTTACTGACCATGCCGACATGGCGCGGTGGACATCCGGGAGCGTAATTTGCTGGGCAAGCTCCCGCTGGAGTTTCGTGCCCTGCGTTTCTAAATCGCGGAATGTCCGCTCAGCGGCGGCGAGTTCCGCCTCGGCGGCAAGAAGTTTCTCTCGTTGACGCGCCTCGAGGTTTGTCGCCTCAGTCACATCATCATCAATTCCCCCAATCAGGCGCTTGAGTTCGGCCACTCGTTTCCCGAGATAGGCTGCCTCGCCGGCCCCGCTCTGTTGGGCAGTCAACTCGAGACGTCCTTTAATCACCGCCTGTTGTTCGAGGAGACGATTCTTTTCGTCGAGAATCGTATTGTAGTCGCGCTGAAGATCGGTGAAGGTCTCGGTCGATGTTCGCTCTTTTTCGATTGATTCGAGTTCGGCCTGAATGGTGCTAAGTTCTTGTCCAACATGGTCACGCGCTGATTCGGCCGATTGATGGTGGTCACGGGCCGTGGCTAGTTCCCCGTCAATTTCACGTGACCGAAGTCCGAAATATGTTCGCTGTGTCGCCCGCAACTCCCGTTCAACCTCCTCGCGTCGCTCAAGGCGTCGGACCTGTCGCGTCAGTGATCGGAGTCGCGGTTCAATTTCTTGCATGATTGCCTCACCTTGGGTGAGATTTTCTTTGCTCTGGGCCAGCTTGTGGAGCGCCTGCTCTTTTTTTATTTGGAATTGCCGGACACCAGCGGCCTCGTCGAACAAGTGCTTTCGTTCTTGTGGGCTCGAGAGGAGGAATGAATCGATCATCCCCTGACCAATCACCGAATATGTACGTTGGCCAAAGTTCGCTTGCGCTAGCATGAGCTGAATGTCCTGGAGTCGTGCGGGCTGATGATTAATCAGGTATTCCCCTTCCCCGTCACGGTAGACGCGACGGGTAATGACGAGCTCGCTGTAGTCGATCGGCGCCCCGCGATCCTCATTATTGAGCGTCATCGACACTTCGGCGACGCTCAGTCGCTGCTTTCGGTCAGACCCGGCAAATATCACGTCGTCACTTTTCTTGCCACGCAAAAGTTTAAGCGACTGTTCGCCGAGCACCCAGCGGATAGAGTCTGCCACGTTCGACTTGCCGGAGCCGTTCGGGCCGACAATGGCCGTAATGCCGCGCTGAAACTCCAGCGAAGATTTTTGAGCGAATGATTTAAATCCTTGGATTTCGAGTTTGGCGAGATACATCGATGTTTCGACAGCAGCCGCGACAAACACGCGGTGACCTCTATAGTACCACAAGAACAGGGCGCTTTCTAGAGGTTTTCCCGAATTCGCAGGACAAACAGCCCGATCATGATGACCGCGGCAATGAGCTTAACGATCGTTCCGCCTAAGAAGGCGACAACGGTCGTATTTCCGGTTTTGAAACTATAGATCTGGTCTCGACCGCGCATCAGGGCGAAGATGACGCCGCCGAGCGCCGGGCCAACGACCAAGGCGTAGAACTGGCCGAAAAATGATCCGATGGCGAAGCCAATAATCGCCCCGACAACCTCCCATGCGCCGGCGCGAAACTTCTGCATCCCAAAATGGAAGAGCGTGTAGTCGAGGAAGATGGTGCCAACGGCAATGGCGGAAACAGTAGCCATAAATGGCTTGGTGATGACCTCGAAGCTGTGACTAGCGGCGTAGACAAACATCCCGAGCCAGAGGACCGGAATGGATGGCGCAATCGGGAGGAAGATGCTGAAAAAGCCCAAACCGATGAGCGCCCATGCCACGACCGTCGATAATGACTCGATGTTCATGAAATCCAGCCCTTCACCTTTAGTCCGGCCGTGGCGGCCGCGACCTGCGCTTCTTGTTTTGATGCGCCCTCTCCGCTCGCAATTTGTTCCGATCCAAGGTGGACAGCCACTTCGAAGTGTTTATCATGGTCCGGTCCCCACTCACGCAAAACCTTGTAGCTTGGGGTAATGCCGAAGACTTCCTGGCTCATCTCTTGGAATCGGCTTTTCGGGTCGACATACAATTCGCCCGCTAAGATGCTCGGTAACTTCGCTAGGATTCGGGCGGAAATAAACTGCTCAGCCGGAGCCAGACCGGCATCAAGATACATGGCACCGATCAGCGCCTCAATGGCGTTGGCATGGATATTCTGTCGGGCTTTTGAGGCCTTGTCTTTCGCCTCGCCGCGGCTCAGCATCAACCACTGATCGAGATCGAGTTCTTTGGCTACTTCCGACAGGCTCTTGGCGTTGACGAGGCTGGCCCGCCAGTTTGTCAGGTCGCCTTCTTGGTTCGGATAGTTACGATACAAAAAGTCGCTGACAATTAACTCGAGGACGGCATCGCCGAGGTACTCGAGTCGTTCGTTGTGTCCGAGCGGAAACGATGGGTTCTCATTGAGGTACGAGCGATGGACAAGCGCTTGGTTGAGCAGGTCGGGATTGATAAAGGTGTGGCCGAGTATGGACTCGAGCGCGGCGTGGTCGTTCATGTTGACGAAGGGTTCTTCAGGCGCTGACGCCAGCGATTAAAGGCGTATCCGACACCGAGGAGAATGCAGCCTAAGAGAATGAATGAGAGAATTTGATATGGCGTCGTCAGGGTTTGTACATCAAAAAGGTAGACTTTGGCAATAGTCAGGCCCATGACAACCAGGGCCTGGCGCCGTGCGGAAGGATTCTGCCCGATAAACCCGAGGAGATACAGGGCTACGCCCTCAAGTCCCCAAGCGACACTCAGCCACCGATTCATAATATCAATCCCTAAGACGATGGTCAGGAATGTTACCGCCAACCAGCCCAACAAAACGTCGAGCCGTCGGTCCGAGCTCTCGGTCAGCCGCCCACGGAATAAGATGGCGCCGAGGCCAAGGACAATCACGATCCACAGGCCCAGCACCAGTCGGGTATGAATCGGCAAGAAGCCGGCGCGATCAATCGATGAGGCGATGGTCGCCAGCCATGAGAAGATGGTCACCACCATGATGGCCAGGCCTACCAAACGGCGGTGGGTATGGGCCGGGAGGCGGGCCATCCCCCAGGCAATCACAGCAATCACGGTCCAGCTGAACTGCGCCCATCCTACCGGCAACTGTTGCTTTAAGACGGTTAGCGCGAGCACCAACGCCACATCCGCAAACACTTCCGGCAGATAGCGTTCATACGCCGACAAAGCGCGCGTTCGTAATTGGCGCATCATGTAAGCGACGCCGCCGAAAATGACGACCGCGATGATCCCGAGGACGAGACGTCGGTCGACAGAAAGCGTTCCAAACGGGCGCTCCGCAAGTGCTAGGACGTTCAGGAGTGAGACGAGAGCTACAAAACTCGTCAGGTACCCCATGATCCGGGTGACGACGAGGCGACTGAGCACACCGACACTGACCACCGCACCCGCTTCAACGAGCCAAACCATGACCCGGGTGTCTCCTTTGCACCACTGCCCGAGACCGAGGGTAATGAAGGCGATGGCAAAGACAATATAGACATCGCGTAAGTACCGACGCGACGTGACGGTCGCGGCGGTCCAAGCGAGCGCGGCGCAGACCACGCCGATAAACATTGGTGCCACCCAGCCGTGCGGATTATGGGTCAGGTCAACGAGCACTTCAAAGAGCGCGTAAAATCCAACCAAGTTTAAAATAGTTCCGCTAATCGTTAACCATTCTTCAGACTTCTGCTTGGCCCCGATCAGCCAGTGTGCTGCTCCGAAGACGAGTAAGTCGAAGAACAAAACGATCGCGACGATATTGGCGGTGTTGCCACTACGAATCGCGTCGATGTTCATCGTTATCCATCCGAACTGAACAAAATATGTTGCAACAATCGCCCCTGTTACCAGTGAAGGCCAGCGCTGTTTCGTCGACACCACGACCGAGCCGGCCGCTAAGAATAACAAGGAGATGGCCACAAAGGTATCGAGCGTGTTGGTAAATACCGTCACGTACCCGAGGAAGAAGGCACCAACCGTCAGGGCCCGCGAATGCTGAATGAGCGCCGCGGCACACATCAGCACGACGACTACGAGGAGGAGCCCCCCGGCCAGAACGGCCGAATCTACCGGCTGTCCCGAAATGGTATGCAGGGCAAATGTACTGATATACAGGAGGGCCCATGCACCGCTCTGCAAAACGAAGGCAAAACCGCGGTACATCTTCCGGAGCCAAGCCCACAGGCCAAACAACATGAGCGACACGGCGTAGCCGGTAAAGATGCGGCCAAGGGCGCCGTAATCACGGAAGGCATAATTCAACAATAGCGTAATCCCAACCACGATTGAAATAATACCGACCCAGCTAAACCAGTGCTTCGCCAAATCCTCTTCAAATTTACTTGGGCGGCGTGCCACGTGTGGTGTTGGTGCTGACGGTGTTCCTGCTGGAGTAGCCGTTGTTGGTGAAGCCACCGTGGCCTTTTTCGGATTCGGCCAAAAAACCGCGAGCAAGATCATCGCTAAGCCAAGGAGCGGCAATAGCGGCGACACAACCCCGAACATCATTACCAAGAGCCCGACAATTCCGAAAATAACTCGTGGCACGGTGGTGCTCGTCGTGTGAGTTGTCGTCGGCGGACGCGGGATGGTAGTGCTGACGGCGGGCAGTGGCATTGTTGGACGCGACGTCGCCGGTATCGGACGCTCTAAAACCGCCACGCGTCGTTCGAGGCTGGTGACGGCGGACTGGAGGCGCTCTACTTCGTGTTGGAGTCCGCGGGAGTCTTCCATAGGATGGTGATTAAGCTGCTGGTTTTTGTTTGACGGTCGGCGGCGCCGGTTCGATTTTTCCCTGCGCCACCAAATCTCGATAAATCGCTCCGAGCACGCCGTTCACGAATCGTCCCGAAGATTCGCCGCCGAACCCTTTCGCCACTTCAATCGCTTCATTAATCGCTACTTTCGGCGGAATATCTCGGCAATAGGTTAACTCATAGACGCCGATCCGCAAGACATTGCGGTCGACGATGGTAATTTGTTCAATCGGCCACTCTGGTGCGTATTTGGTGATGGCCGCATCAATCTCGTCGAGACGCTCAAGGAGGCCGCTGATAATGGAATCAGCAAAACCTTCGTCCTCAAAATCAGGCGCAAACTCCTTGAAGTTGCTCTTCAGAAGTTCAATTGGATCGCGTTGTTTTCCATTAAAATCCCACTCGTACAGCGTCTGCATGACGATGGTGCGAGCGAGATGACGGTTTGACATAGTAAACGTGCAAAAGTGACCAACAATGGCGCGATTCCTCGCGCCAGTTGCGTTAATCTTTCTTGTCCTTTTTCTCGGTTTTTTCCTTCGGCGCCTCGTCCGCTGACTTCTGCTTCCGTTTCGCGGCGCGTCGTTCGACACGACCTTGAATTTTTAGGACCAAGCGACCTTTGTAGTATCCGCAATGTGGACAGGCCACGTGCGGTCGGACGCGACGATGACAGTGGCTACAAGCGATCGTTGATGTTTTAGCGAGGGCAAAGTGTGCGGCGCGTTCGCGCTTGCTTTGCTTTGTTCGGCGTTTCGCGGGAAGACCCATACGAGTTCGTGATAATTCAGTGAATGATTCAAGAAAACCGCTTCCGGTTCGCTTGTATCGTACCATATTTTCAGACGTTTGGCAAGCCCAACATGAAAACCCGCCCCGATACCAGTGCGGTATGGGGGCGGGGCTGAGGATCAGCGGTGGCAGTAGGAGGCGCGCCACTTCTTCTCCCACCACGGGCGGAAGCAGGCCAGCAGAATCTCGTCGTGGTACTTCCCGTTCCGGAAGTGCTGCTTCTTCCGGCGGCCTTCGAGGCGGTAGCCGGCGTTCTGGTTGTGGGCGACACTGCGGCCGTTGTAGGCAATCGCGGCCGAGCTGATCTTGCGGAGGTTCAAGGTGTCGAACGCGACCTTGAGCAGAAGCAGTTTCGCTTCCGTTCCGAACCCCTGGTTCCAGAACGGCTTGGCAATCCAGGTGCCGGTCACGGCCGTCAGGTCGATCGTGTTAATCTGACTCAGGACCGTCGTGCCGATCGGCGTGCCGTCGCGGAGACAGATGGTGAAGACCATGTCGCCCTTCTCGCCCATGCCGTCGAAGTACTTCTCTTCGGCGGTCATCGTGATCGGGCCGCGAGCGGCGAGGAACCACCGGACATCGGGGTCATTGATCCACTGCTGAAAGAACGCAAGGTCAGTTTCTTTGTGCGGCGGACGGAGGTACACGCGCTGACCGCGGATGTACACCGTTTCGTGCTTGGGTGTCATGATGACAAACCCCTTTCGTGCCCAGGCCCGGAATCGTGCGTAACACGATAAACGGTACTGAGCGTCTCCCGTCGGAGTTAACGAAAAAACACCCGGACGACGTCTCGCCGGGGCGGCTTGTTCCTACGAAGATAGCGCTATCGTTTCAACGTATGCACAAACAGTCCCGGCCAGACGGCGATTTCGCCGCGGGTATCTTTCATGTCGCAAAAGTGGGACCACTGATATTGCATAGTGCTCGCATCCTATAGAAACAAGGGTAAAAAGTCAAGCGAATGCGGGTATTGCGCAAAAAAGTAACCGTGCTATTGTTCGCCTAACCACCGACCGTCCCGGCTTACTCATGGGCGCCTGTGGTCCCAACGGCTATATGTCTATTCTCCAACGCGCTGTAATCCGCGGCACCATTCCGGCCATCTTACTTGGAACCATGCTGTTCCCGGGAGTCACCGTCGCTGATTTTGGCGAAATTCAGCATTCCCCCATTCCGCCGACCCTGCGTAAATGTCGGAACAATATGTGGGGGTGTACGTTGCCGACCGAGTTAGAAAATACCGAGCGGTTCTTATCGCGCCGCAAACAAGGCCTACCCTACACGCCCGATCCGCGTCCGCTCACTCCGGCCGGTGAAGTACTGCGCTTGAATACACTCAGCCAAGCCATGGGCTACCTCTCGATGTATCGCGCGAATCGCATGATGTACTATCGCCGCGAAGCACAACAGCGTGTTGAGTACATTCTCTCGCTCGGTCAGAGCGGGTATGGCAGTGGCGTCCGAACCGGCATCTTCGGGTATATGTTTCTCGATGCGTATCGCCTTTTGAATGATAGTCGGTACTTACGAGAAGGATTGCGGATCGCCGACGACTGCGCGAATCTCCCGGCCAGCGACATGCACATGAATGGCGGACTGATGTGCGCGATTAATCTCGATAGCGCCTATCAGTTGACGGGAGACACCCGGTACCGTGATGCCGCCCGAGACACGGTCCAACGGACCGCCCCAAAACAATTCGCCGACGGCGCATTTCCGCATCTCCCGACACAAGCTGGCGGTGAAAACCTGAGTTACACCGCCTGGATGGACGTGGAGATGATTTTGATGCAGCAATTCGACCCGTCGGATCCTAACCTCGAGCTCTTGATGGTCCGAACCGGCCGCTTCCTCAGTGACCGCATCGCCGCCGACGGCAGTCTGAACTATTTTGATGCGAACGGGTCCTACGATCAAGACGCCGGGAGCGTTTCCCGGTATGGCGTGGCTGACATCGCTAGTACCGCACTCGGCGCCTATTCAATCGGCAACCGCTCAGCCGCCGAAAAGGCTCTGACCTTTTTATTCCGTCAACGCTTAAGTGGCCCCGACCTCGGCGGCTACCCGGATAAGTATGCGGAACTTGATCCGAATAATCCATGGTTGAACGGAAACCCGTCGGTTCTTCGCACCTCACTGATTTTCTGGTATCTGTCTCTGTTTCAAAACTTCCCGACCTCGTGTAGCGTTGCCCAAAAGTCGTGTACCGTTACGCCCGCGAATTGCAATCCCGCCTATGCGGAACTTGGACTGTGTAACCAAAGTCTACCGGGGACGCAAACCTGTCTCCTCGGTCGATGGACGTCATGTTTTGATCCGGTCCAAACCGCCTATCGTACCCAGCAAGACTGCAACGTGGAAACATACTGTTCGGATGAAAATGGTCAGGCCTGCTTTTACAACTGCACGCACCTTGGGACGAAACGCTGTGTCGGGTCGCAATGTAGTCAAACCTGTTACGACGTCGATGATCAGATTCAGGGTCCGCCGCAATGTGATGTTCGTTGCTACGAAAACAATTCGTGTTCGCTCGTGACCCAAGAACAGCCATCGCCAACAATGTGCGTCCAGCGGTTACCGACCGGGTACTTCGACTAACGGTCGATGTTCAGAAACCAATAGCAGGCGGAAGTGTATTTCCGCCTAGATTAGCCCACATTAGGGCATATCCTGAATGTACATGGCGAAACTGAATTTTTGCTGAAGAAAAAAGCGCCCTAGGGGAAGGGCGCCGGAGTCGAGAACCTGGCGACTCCGTGTGGGGCGAGTTGCGAAGGACGAGAGGCGTGCGGCGTGGTTATGTACGGAGGACACGAAGATCGAGGATCCGATCGCCGTCGCTGTTCCCCCAGACATAAGGAGTAAAGGGCTTCAAGGCCTGTTCCGCCGCCAGCTTCTCACGAAGCAAGACGAGGCCATCGGGCGTTAGGCAGACCGGCCGGACGGCTTGACCGTTGTGCTCGATGAGCATCTGCCAAGCGTAATCGGAGTGAACGGAGACCCAGCGGTGGCCACGAATCATCTGCCACCAGCGACGGCCACAGGTGCAAAGATAGCAGTGGGCCGGGTTGCCGAGTTTCGCCAGGACGCGGGCCATCGGTCCGAGGTTCAAACTACCGAGTTCGTGGCGGCATGTCCCGTGGCAGTCGGCGTACATCGTGCTGGCCTGCATCCGTAGTCCAGGCTTCCGTTCGACCGCGGCATGTTCGCGACCGGTCGCAATGAACTCGGCCAGCCGCCCGGCAATGAATCGCTTGATGGCGTGATTTGCGCCGGAGCTCTCAGTGAACGGGTAGCGATCAGGTTCTGTAAACCAGTTATTCCCGTTGATGCCCGGGTCCTTTGGTCCCATCTCCCGAACTTTCCAGGCCCAGCCATCGGCGCTCAGAGCATGGAAGAACACATCGATCGAGCGCTGATCCTTGCGGAGCGTCTCGATCGTGACGACGCCATGGACGTACTCACCGTTGGGCAGGTTCCACCAGGGGTGAACACGGAGCCACGTTGCGAAGAGCCCATGGCCGAGGTACTCTTCGAACCCCTCCCACCGGTAGTTGGGCATGTACAGCATTTCAAGTTGCTTCATTTGGCACCTCTCCATTGAAAGGACTAGTGTGCCGTGTGCATGCGGCCGATTTGGTCGCTACGACGACCCTAGCAAGCGACCCACGGCCGGTCAAGTTTGCTATACTACGTCGCATGATCACCACGCAACACATCGCCGTTTTCGGGAGCGGATGTTTTTGGTGCTCCGAGGCGGTCTTTACGGAACTGCGCGGTGTGACGGCGGTGACGTCCGGCTATGCCGGTGGGACGAGTCCGAATCCGACCTACGCTTCGATCCACGCGGATGCGACCGGGCATGCCGAGGTCATTAAAATCGAATTTGACCCGCAGGTCATTTCTTACGATCAACTGCTCGAAGTGTTTTTCTTCACCCATGATCCGACAACCCGCGATCGTCAGGGAAACGATATCGGACCAGAGTATCGCTCGATCATTCTCTACGTCAATGACGCGCAACGTATCGCGGCTGAGGCCATGAAGAAAAAAATCGATGATGACCACGTCTATCGGCAACCGATTGTGACGGAGATTCGGCCGCTGCAGAAATTTTTCCTGGCCGAACCCGAACAGCAACGCTTCTATGAAAAGAATCCCGATCAAATCTACTGTCAGGTGGTGATCGATCCAAAGGTGGCGAAATTTCGTGCGAAGTTTTCCAGCCTCCGAAAATAAAAAAGCCAGCTGTACGAGCTGGCCTCCTCAGGTGAGGAGATAGGAGCGAAGTGCGTCGGGCCACGGTCGCATGCCCGGTCCGTAGCTGTTGAGGAGCACCGACCATTCCGGCCGCGGTGCCGGTCGCGGAAACTCGGCCGTCGTACATGGGGCGACCATACTCGCCACGCCCGCCAGCTCGAAGGCAAGCGTCGCCAGATCAAACCAGGTGGCCGTACCGCTGTTCACGCCGTGGTAGATACCAACGGCGAAATCGTCGTCGACCAACTGGCGAGTGAATCGGGCCAGGTCGAGGGTGTAGGTTGGGGCACCGTGTTGATCGTTCACCACGTTAACCTCGGGTCGTTGTCGGCCATGACCGATGATCGTGTCGACAAAGTTCTTGCCGCCGGGTCCGTACAGCCATGAGGTGCGGATGATGTAGCCGTCACATCCGGCATTGATCCATTCGCGCTCGCCGAACGCTTTCGTTCGTCCGTACGCGCTGTGCGGATTCGGGATGGCGTCCTCGGGATAGCCGTCAGGACGACAACCGTCAAAGACGTAGTCCGTGCTGAAGTGGATCAGTCGGGCGTTCGTTTCGGCGGCGGCGCGAGCAAGATACCCGACCGCCAGGCCGTTGACGGCGAGCGCCGCTTCCTCGTTCGTCTCGCAGTCATCGACGGCTGTGTAGGCGGCGCAGTTGATCAGGAGCTCCGGGTGATGCGTCTCGAACATCGCGTTGATGGCCCGTTCATCGGTCAGGTCGAGCTCGTCGCGATCAAGGAGTAGCGGCTCCGTATCTGCCCAGACCTCAGCCATCGCGCGGCCGAGCATGCCCCGGGCACCGAGGATGATAACGCCCGCGGGAGTGTGATGTGCGTTCAATGGTAGTTCCTCCATTGCGAATGGGGGCAACAAAAGGTGCGCCAGACTATACGGTGATCGACCCATTCAGTCAAGGTGTGTAATTGGCGGAAATGGCTTTGCTAAGCCAAAAACAGCATTCACTGCTATCTACGATCGCCCCCATTCAATATGTCGTCAGTGGAGGTTACAGTTGTCGGTAAAGACCGAGCGCGTGCTTGACGCAATCCAACGATGTTGTTTGGCCAACAGCCGATGGCAGTGACCGTACAATAAGTATTTACCCTCGTGGTTGACAGGGCGCTGGTTGCGCTGTAGGTTCCAGCCATTCACCGGGGCGGTGAAATGTACCCATAGCCGATTGACTGATTCCGAGTCATAGGCGATTGGAGGAGCCGTGAACCTTCCAAACCTGGAAAAACTACTGCAGCTGGCGCGGACACAAGTAGTCCTGCGCTATGCCGAACGATCCTACGGTGGCGATGGATCCTACAAGCTCGAAGTGGACATCGATGCCTTCGTGGTGAGTGAGAGTGATTTCCTTCACCTCTTTCAGCTGAGAAAGGGGTCGGCGCTTTGGTCCGTGCCAAAGCGCAGTCGACTTCGTTACTTCGGCGCGTGTGTGGGAGCAGACATCACCAACACGGCGGTCCAGAAGATTTTCGAGGACGACCGATACGCGAGTGTCTGGGATTCGCCAAAGCCGTTCGTCGGAATTCTTCAGCCGTTCGACAGGGAGTTTGCCCTGCAGGACATCAGCCTGGTCGGGCTCATGCACCTCGTTCGCTTCCAGACGATGCTGGCCTGCCAGGAGTCCGAACTGGCTATCGACGATCGGCTGAGAAGCATCATCTCCGACCGTCTCAAGCACATCAGCAGCATCTTCTCGATCTGAACCCACCCGCCCCGGTGGCTTCTTTTTTGAGAACGTGCGCACCGCTATCGCGGGAAACGCTTCGCGTATCATTGCATTTCTCGACGGGCGCTCTAAGAGTGGTTTTCAAAAAACTCCTGCGGTTGAGGCAGGAGTTTCTTTTTCACTCAGTCTAAATAAACGTCACGCTCGCCACACGATCCTTCTCATCTCCGAGTCGCATGACGCGCACGCCTTGCGTGTCGCGGCCGAGGACGGAGACCGACTTGATTGGCGTCCGAATAACCTGGCCTTTTTGCGAAATTACGATCAGGTCGTTCTGCTCCGACTTCGTGTTGACGATGAAGGCCGTGATGACCTCGCCGGTTTTGTCGGTGACACGAGCCGTGCGGATGCCTGACCCGCCGCGACCTTGGATCTTGTATTCTTTGAGCGGAGTACGTTTCCCGTAGCCGTGGCCCATAATGACCAGCAGCTGCTCGCCGGTGCCTACTTGTCCGTCCGGAATAAGGTCCATACCAGCCACTTCATCTTTGCCCTTCAATCGGAAACCGCGTACGCCGGCTGCGCCACGGCCCATTTCTCGTAACGACGCTTCTTTGAATCGGATCGATTGACCTTGGGCGGAGACGAGCATGATGTCATCCTTGCCGCTCGATGGTTTGACCCATTTCAAGGCGTCCCCGTCTTTGAGGGTGATAGCGATCAGGCCATTTCGACGAACGTTGGAGAAAGCGTCGGTGGCCACTTTTTTAATCACGCCATGCCGCGTCACCATCACCAACGATTTGAACGGCTTAATATCGGCGACCGAGAGCACGACGTTCACTTTTTCCTCGCCCGGGAGCTGTAAGAAGTTCACAATCGCTTGACCTTTTGAGGTACGCGTGGCGGCCGGGATATCATACGCTTTTAGTTGGAAGACGCGCCCACGGTTTGTGAAGAACAACAAATCCGAGTGGGTCGTCGTCGAGAGGAAGTGTGCGACGGAATCTTCTTCTTTCGTCGTCAATCCAATCACGCCTTTCCCGCCACGTCCTTGGGTTCGGAATTGATCCGGGGCGGTACGCTTGATGTAGCCATCACGCGTGATGACAACGATCGTAGACTCATTCGGGATTAAGTCTTCCTGGCTAAACGTGCCGACCGCGCCTTTGACAATCTCGGTTTTTCGCTCGTCGCCAAAACGTTCGCGTAAGTCCGCCAGTTCCGTTTTAATCACGCCCATAATCCGCTTCGGACTGGCCAATAATTCTTCGAGCTCCTTGATCAGCTTGAGCTTGTCCTTGTGCTCCTGTTCGATCTTTAGGTGTTCAAGGTTCGCCAGCTGCTGGAGACGCATTTCCAGAATTGCCACGGCCTGTTTCTCGCTCAGTTTAAACTTGGTCATCAAGTTCCCACGGGCTTCGTCGCGGTCCTTCGATTTCTGGATGGTCTTAATAACCTCTTGAATCGAGGCTAAGGCGATCAGTAACCCTTTCAGGATATGGTCGCGGTCTTTGGCCACGCGCAGATCGTATTCGGCGCGGCGACGAACAACAACCTGACGGTGTTTTAGATATTCTTCGAGCACCATCTTCAGCGTCAACACGCGCGGTTGAATCCCGTCAACGATGGCTAGCATGTTGACGTGGAATGTCTCTTGCAGTTGGGTCAGGGTGAAGAGCCGGTTCAAGACTTTCTTCGGGTACGAGTCGCGCTTTAACTCGATCACAATCCGCACCCCTTCTTTATTCGACTCGTCTCGCAGGTCACGGATCCCGTCGATCTTTTTATCACGAACGAGCTCAGCAATTCGTTCTAAGACAGTCGCCTTATTGACCGCGTACGGCACCTCGGTGACGATAATCTGGAACCCATGCTTACCCTCAACGATATCGGTCTTGGCGCGCATAACAATCGAGCCTTTGCCGGTCGCGTAGGCCGCTTTGATATCTTGGGTATTGTAAATGATACCGCCGGTTGGAAAGTCCGGTCCTTTCACAAACTGCATCAGGTCATCAACGTCGGCATCCGGATGCTCAATCAGGTGCGAGGTGGCGTCGATAATCTCGGTGATGTTGTGTGGTGGGACGTTCGTGGCCATCCCGACCGCAATACCAACCGTGCCGTTCAGTAAAAAGTTCGGCAACTTGGCCGGCAGGACTTTTGGTTCTTGGTGTGACCCATCGTAGTTTGGGGCGAAGTCAACAGTCTGCTTGTCGATGTCATGCAACATGTCCGCGGCGACACGGTCGAGTCGGGCCTCGGTGTAGCGCTGAGCGGCTGGCGGGTCGCCGTCCATCGATCCAAAGTTCCCCTGTCCATCTACCAGCGTGTACCGCATCGAAAAGTCCTGGGCCATGCGCACCATGGTGTCGTAAATCGACATGTCACCATGCGGGTGGTATTTCCCCATCACTTCCCCGACCACGGTCGCTGATTTTCGGTATTTCGTCCCCGGTCGTACGCCGATCGTCCACATGGCGTAGAGAATGCGTCGTTGCACCGGTTTTAACCCGTCGCGGACGTCAGGGAGGGCGCGGGCGACAATGACGCTCATGGCGTAATCCAAATAGGACTCCTGCATTTCGGTCACAATCGGGCGGGCTTCGATGCGTCCAATCGCGAATGATGATTTCTTCTCTTCAGCCATACGTTTATTGACTCAGTTCAGGAAAAACCTCGGAATCGAGGGTTCGAATTTCTTGTTCGGCCGCCGTGGCGGTTGATTTTTTAAAAGAGTAGGACGTAAACGTCTTTTTAATGCTGTTCCAGGTGTTGCCGAATGAGAATCCGCCGGATCCACCCGATCGCCAGGCCAGCGGTAACCAGGCGACAATGAGGACAATCGCGCAGACCGCGACTAAGGCCCACATCCAGCGTCGTCGGACCGACTCCGGAAGCTCTGTTTTTTGTCGGGCTGGAGTCGAGATCTTGGTGGGTGTCGGCGGGGTTGGTTTTTTTGTCACCGCCGGGATGACGACGCGTCGAGCGCTCGTCGGTGGAATCGTTTGACCAACAATCTTGACCGGGACATCAACGCTTGGTTTTGATGTTTTTGTGGCCATACTTAACTTGGCAGCAGAATAACCACTTGTGCGTCTTCAGCCGGTAAATTCTTCTTCTCGATCTTAAATTTTTCTACCGGTTCGACATTCTTGACGGCCATGGTCTTAACGAACGCATCAATCGTGGTATACGGAGTCTTGAGACCAGCGGCCTGGTATTGGATCGGAATGATAATGCGCGGCTCGATCTGGCTCACCAATTCAGCGGCCTGTTCGGCCGTTAAAACGCCCTTCCCGCCAACCGGGACACAGAGCACATCAACGCCTTCCAGCGCGGACAGCTCCCCGTTTTCTATTTTATGGTCTAAGTCGCCGAGATGACCGATACTAAGGTCTTCGGCTTCAATCCGAAAATGCACCCGGGTCGGTTCTGATGGCAAGTGGATCCCATAAATAAAGACACCCGCCCGTTCAAACTCCCCCGGAGTCTCAACGAGCAGTGGCTCGCCAGCGACATTTTTCCATTCGCGACCGTCTTTCTGGGTGATGGCCACCATCTGGGCCGCGCCCCGAACGGGCCGTGACGTCGGCGGGTCAATCAGAACAACTGTGTCTTTTAGTTGGAGCCGGAGGCCGGCTTCTCCAAGCCAGGAAATTGTCATGGTTTCGGCGCAAAAAACGGGTGAATGAACACCGTGAGTGTACCAGAAAAATAGCCATTCGACAAGTGTTCGCCGATCGATTTGAGACCGATTATGACCCGAAGGCGTGGGTCAGGATATCACTGATTGTTTCCGCAGACAGCGCTCCGACCGTGGCATGAATCCCGGCCGCCGCCCAGATAGCCGCACGTTCCGCTGAAGCACAGATAACCATAGCCGGTTGGTCGCTTGCAATCCCGAGGAGTGTCGGTTGGATGACGTCGTCATCGTCAATCACTACCAGTCGTGGCGTGTGAGGCATAGCCTTAATCAGCGGTGCACTCACGAGTGGGAGCCAACCAAGTCGTAGGCGTAGTGCGGTAGCCCACGTTTCTTGCCGATTCTGACTGGCGGTGTTACTGAGGACGAGCACATCCAGCTGAGCGCCCGAGGCCGAGCCATGTAGTCGGTGACCTTGATCGGCATGAACGGCGTCGGCATGGTAACCGCCCATCAGCGGGACGACCGGGCTAGCGGTAGCTGTTCCACTGTTTGTATCAAGTCGCGTCGGCGCCTTCCAGCCGATAGCGCTCGGGGCGCTGGTCGTGGTGGGAGCCTCATCACTCGACGACGTAATAGCCGCGCGCCGCTCAGTCGTACTCGGCTGGGCCTGATTTTTACTGTGTTCTTTGACCATGCCGCGCAGGGTCGTACCGGCGACTTGTTCCGCTCGGTGCGTAAAGGCATACGGATCGCGGACATGTCGGTCCCCAATAGCAACGAGGGCCTCGACTTCCCCGCGGACAAAGGCTTTTTGTTTGCCCATATCTTTCAGAACTTTTTCCCGGTGGAGCGTTGTTTCCGCAAAAACATTCTCGGCCTTGGTGTGATCTTTTGAATGTCCGTGGATCTCTTTGGCGTATGCCTTGAGAGCCTTGGTGGTTTGCGACGGGATGTAATGCGGCATTTTCAGCAGTTTCTTGGTAATGTCGGTCCGCTCGTTTTTCCCGATCACAAACGGCGTTGGTTTTTGGGTATTCCGGTGGGCAGCGGGTCGGGCCAGATTTGGTCGTGCGAATGGCAATGACTGGGCGGTCACTGATGAAACCAAACGAGGCGTCGAACCAAAATACCGATGTGCGCCGGGGTCAAAATGAGGCATAGCAGTACAAACAGTATACGCCGTTCTGTACGGGCTTGCCAAAAAGCCCCCTTTCGGGTATGCTCCGAGCGTCTTATTTCCTAAGAAAACGCTCACTATTTCCTCTAGCGCTCGAGCGTCGCTAGGCTTCGGCTCAGCTGAGGCTCAACAATTAAGTGTCTCATGACGAATCCTGCACCAGTGGTGACGTCTGAAATGGATCGACTCCTCGCCGATCAAAGTGCCCCGGCTGTGCCGAAAGTGGGCGATATTGTCGATGGAACAGTATTATCCGTTTCAAAAAACGAAGTTCTCCTCGATCTCGGTGGCACCCATACCGGGCTTGTTCGTGGCCGTGAACTCCTCGATGAATCCGGCGAATATACTAATTTGAAAATCAGCGACCTAGCCGCCGCTACCGTTTTAGAGCTGGAAAACGAACGCGGGCTAATGGAACTCTCGTTCCGCTCGGCCGGTCACCAAAAAGCCTGGGAAGAGCTGACCCGTCTCTATCAAACCGGCGAAGTCATCGATGTCGTTATTACCGATGCGAACCGCGGTGGTTTGATGGCCAAAGTCGGCCGGATCGATGGTTTCTTACCAGTCTCGCAACTGACCCCGGAGCACTATCCTCGCGTTGAGGGTGGCGACAAATCACGAATTCTTGAACTGTTGCAGAAATTCACCGGTCAGACCTTCCGCGTCAAGGTGATTGATGTCAACGAAGTTGAAAGTAAATTAATTGTCTCAGAGAAATCGGCGTGGGCAAAAGAACAGGCCTCGCTCGTCTCTGGGTTCAAGGTTGGCGACGTGATTGAGGGAAAAGTAACCGGAGTGGTGGATTTCGGCGCTTTCGTCGAATTTGGTCCGCACCTCGAAGGACTTATTCACATTTCCGAATTGGCTTGGCAGCGCGTTGATAACCTACGCGACATGGTCAAAGTTGGTGAAATGATCAAAGCCATGATCATTGGCATCGAGGGTACCAAGATTTCCCTGTCATTAAAGCGACTGTCCGACGATCCGTGGATTAAAGCGGTTGAGCGCTACACCGTTGGCCAGGTGGTCACGGGCAAAGTTCTCAAGTTGAATCCATTCGGCGCCTTCGTCGAGTTGGACACCGAGATTCATGGTCTCGCCCATATCTCCGAACTATCCTCGAAGCCGATTAAGTCGGCGGCCGAGGTTTTGAAGGACGGCGAGACGCGTTCATTCAAGATTATCTCGATTGACCCGGCGCAGCACCGACTCGGTCTGTCGATCAAACAGCTCGAGGATGGCGCGCCAGCTACGGCTGAGGGCGAACGGATCTCTGACCCGGCGCTCGCGGGTATTAGCCTCGATGAAGAAGAGGCTGGTGCAGCCGCGCCAACCGAACCAGTGGTCAAGGAATAACCCGATCGTCCATGATCAACATCCACGCTCTACGACTCCGTCGTGGGGCGTGGTTTGTGTTCCCGGTTATCATCCTGATTGCGCTTGGTGCGCCGTGGGTTCGTGGTCGGGTGCTCGTACCGGCCGATATTCTCGGCACGATTGATACGACGCATCTTGAGCGACCAATGGCCAATCCGCTGTTATCGGATGTGGTGACGCAGTTTTATCCATGGCAACAATTTCTTTTTGATCGCCTTGAAGCCGGTGAATGGCCGCTGTGGAACCCATACATCCTCGCCGGCACGCCGTTCATGGCCAATGATCAGTCGGCGATCTTCGACCCGATCCGACTTTTCACCTATGTCATGGGCATCTCCGCCGCGAATGGGATGTGGGTGATTGCGGCTATCCGACTTCTACTGATAGGTCTATTCACGTGGCTCTGGATTCGCGGCCGCGGGGTGAGTTCAGGTGTGGCGCTCACGGCGGGAGCGGTAGCCATGACGGCCAGCTCGAGCGTAGCCTGGGTGGCGTACCCGTTGTTCGCCGCGGTTGTCTGGCTCCCGTTGATGCTCTACGCCGTCGAACGGGTTGGTCAAAACCCGCGGCGCGCATGGACCGTGCTGACCGTCGCCATCGCCGCCCAGAGTATCAGCGGGAATATTCAAATATCAGCTTTTTCCTTGGCGGTTATCTTAGCCTGGACACTTGTCCAACAGGTGAAGAGTCGGAAGGGGCAACTAACGCTGGTGATGACGAGTATCCTTATCGGAGTGGCGATAGCCGCTATCCAACTTCTGCCGACGGCCAGCTTTATTCAGCAAAGTGTCCAACATGACACCGGGCGTCATGGCTACGCCTCGACCTCAATTTGGCAGGCGATCCGTGGCGGAAAATGGTTCGGATGGAAGTCTGTTGGCGATGCCCAACAAAACGTCGCCACACTTCTTCCGGTGGTTGTTCCTAACGCTTTCGGCAACCCGGCCCACGGTGCGTATCGTTTCATCGGGAACAACCTGAGTAATAACGCCAACGAACTGGCTGGATCGATTGGAATTGTTGGCCTCTTGTTTGCGGTCATTGGTGCGTGGGTGTTTCGACGTGAGCGGGCCGTTCGGGCTATTCTTGCCGGACTCACGGTGAGCATCGGGATGATTATCCATGCGCCCATTTTTGAATTACTGAACTATCTCCCTTTTATTAATCAGACGAATACCGGTCGCCTACGCTTTGTAGTGGTCTTTGGCCTGATCGCGCTCGCCGCCTATGGATACCGCGCGTGGCAGGAGAAAAAAATTTCGCGTCGCGTTTGGACGAGCCTGGCGGTCGCCCTCTGGGCCATATCGATCGCCGTTCTCTGGTTTGCTCCGCGCACGCCATGGCGAATCGTCGACTTGATCACTGTGACCGTCGCGCTCGGTGGAGCCATTGGTCTCCAATTCTGGCGAATCAATCAGCGCTGGTCAGAAAGTATTATTGGTGTCTTGGTCATTTTCCCATTACTCATCACTATGTGGGGCTACAACAGCTCGTCACCACGCGCCGAATTGGTCATTGATCAAAAAGTACTGACAACCTTACAGACGACACTCGGCCACAGCTATCGTCTCGCGGCCATCAGTCATCAGCAGAGTGTTCCGGTTGTCCCGAATACCGGCATGCGCAACGAGCTGTACGATGTTCGCGGGTATGAGGTAGTCCGCTTGTCATCGTTTGACCTCATTGCTCGCGATGTTTTTGCCGAGCCGAAATCAAATCTCCGCACCATTAGCGGGTATTCGGCCGCGCTCGATCTTCTCGCGGTCAAGGTTGTACTCGTTCCAACCGACGATCTAGCGTGGGTAGCCGATGATTTTATTGAACATGGATGGGTCCTGAGCGAACTGACCGAACAAGTGACAATGTTTACCAATCCAAATGTTCGCTCACGCGCCTATGTTGCCGGCACCGTGAAAACGGTCTCCCCGGAAGCGCCGGCAGCCTCGACCCTACAATCAGCGCTCGGCGATCTTGGTACGACCTATATTGCGACGTCTGCGACCGCGATCCCAACCCGCCGTCTCATCGCTGATGCGGTGGTGGCGGAAGAAACGGCAAATACCGTGACCATCACCACCTCAATGCCGGCCGATGGGTACCTCGTTTTAGCGGACACGTATGCGCCCGGTTGGCGGGCATTCGTTGATGGTCAACCAAGCGACGTGTTGAAGGCGAACGGATGGTCACGCGCGGTTGCCGTTCCGGCCGGTACACACGAAGTTCGATTTGTGTACAAACCAACCGCCGTGATTGTCGGCCTCTGGATGTCACTGCTCGGACTTGTTATAGGCTTTGTAGTCTGGCTGGGCTGGTCTCGCATGAAGTATCCCCTGTCACCGCGCGAGCCCAATTGATTTTCCGGTCCGGCGTGCTACACTAGCCGCCTATGGCCATCATTGAACTCACGGATATCATTAAGTCATTCCCCGTCGGCGATGGCCAATTTCAGGCGCTCAAGAACGTCAGCCTCAACGTCAACGCCGGTGAATTTGTGGCTATCATGGGTCCCTCTGGTTCGGGAAAATCAACGCTCATGAACATTATCGGACTCCTCGACCGTCCGACCGCCGGGTCCTATCAGCTAGATGGCCAGTCGGTATCGCTGACTATGTCCGACCGAGCTCAAGCCACTCTGCGCAGTCAATTCATCGGGTTTATTTTTCAAAACTTTAACCTGCTCGCGAATCTCTCAGTAGTTGATAATGTCGCGTTGCCGGCCGCCTATCTCGCTAAATCACAAAAACCGCGCGAGAAGGCGAAGAAATTATTAGAACGTGTTGGCCTCGGTGAGCGAATCCAATATCAGCCGAGCAAGCTTTCTGGTGGAGAGCGTCAGCGGGTGGCCATCGCACGTGCCCTGATGAACGATCCGAAAGTCATTTTGGCTGATGAACCGACCGGGAACCTTGATTCGAAATCTGGTGAGGATGTGATGAACATTCTCCTCGACCTGAACAAGTCCGGAACGACACTCCTCATGGTGACGCACAATGAAGAGCTGGCCAAGCTCGCCAACCGAACAATTCGGCTTAAGGACGGAGAAATTCTATGATGCTGCAAGCCGCCCAAAACGCCTTTCGATCAATCTGGACGAAAAAAACCCGCTCGTTCCTGACCATGCTCGGCGTCATCATCGGCGTTGCCCAGATTATCGCTCTCATCGGATTAGGTCAGGGTGTCAAACAATCCGTGTCGGATGAAGTCACACAGTTAGGAACGAATGTGCTGTTTGTCTTGCCCGGAAAGCTACAGGACGCCAATGGAGGTTTTAATCCTAGTGCGTCAGTTGGTGCCTCGACGCTCACCGAAGATGACTTGGCGCTCTTAAAAACGCGCCCGGAAATTACGACCATTACGCCAATCGCCTTATTGGCCGGTACACCCGCGGTTGGTGAAACGGCGGCGCTAGGAACGATGACGGTCGCGGTTGAGCCCGATTACTTTGCGGTCATGACCACGGCCGAGTTAGTCGCCGGGCGTCTCTTCACCGCCGCGGAAAATACCGCTAAGGATCGAGTCATCCTGCTCGGAAAACAACCGAAGACGGCATTGTTCCCAACGTCCACGAATGCCGAGGTTATCGGTAAAACGGTCACCATCGGCAAGGTGGCATTTACCGTTATCGGCGTGCTCGAAACGCCGCAATCAACGTCAGCCTTCGGTGGCAATTCTTTCGACAACATGGTCTTTATGCCGTACCTGACCGGGAAAGATGTAAATGAGAATACGCAAATCTTCCGGATGGTCATGAAGATAGATCCGAGTCTGAATGCGAAAGATGAGGCGAATACCATCACGGCACTGTTGAAAGCGCAACATGGGGCCGACGACTTTACGGTTTTTACTCAAGACGATCTGCTCAGCGTTGTCGACGATATTCTCGGATTAATTACCACCGCGATTGTCGGCCTCGCCTCGATCTCCCTGATCGTCGGCGGGATCGGAATTATGAACATCATGCTCGTGGCCGTCTCCGAGCGAACGAAAGAAATTGGCCTTCGGAAAGCCCTCGGCGCAACGCGGGCAAACATCCTCCTCCAATTTATTACTGAGTCGGCGTTCATTTCCTTGATTGGTGGGGCAATTGGTGTTGGTATTGTGGCGGCGATCGGACCGATTGTTGAAGCGAAATCAGGACTTCCAATCGTCATCAACCTCCAGTCAGTGCTGATGGCCACGAGCTTCTCACTCGGCGTCGGTGTCCTGTTCGGACTTCTACCGGCCATCCGCGCCGCCCGTAAAGATCCGATCGAGGCGCTGCGCTACGAATAATCAACAATAAAATTCACCCCAACGGTTTCCCGTCGGGGTGGGTAGTGTCGTTGCGACACTGGCTAGCGCCGCTGGACGTGGGTGCGGTAGCTCGCATAGAGCTCGAGGAGCTTCTTTTCCGTAGCATTCTGGCCGACATGACCGACTCCATGGATATAGGGCAGTGTTCCGAGGAACACGCCCATCTTGCCATGGACGACTTCCGGGCGAATGTTCGGGTCGCGCTGTGCGGCATGCAGCAGTCCGCGCAGTTTCCGAACGTACCAACGTGGTAGGAAGACGCGGCCGTGACGATCGAGGGAGATGCCGTTGATCGTAATCGGTCCGCGGTAGAGGTCGACGACCTGCGCCTTGCGGTGACTGATCTGGAACCCCGCCGTGGCGATGGTCGCGCGTATCTCGCGCCGGACTTGGTCCGTAATTCGTGCATGTCTCGAGGAGAACGTCAGGTCGTCGAGGTAGCGCGTGTACGTCAGCTCATGCTGCGTGCAGATCGTCGCCAGCTGGCGATCGAGGACCGTGGCCGCGTAGATGTTGAACAGGTCGGGCGACGACGGACTTCCCTGGACGAGCCCACGTGATCCGCGCCGGATCGGTGTGGGCGGCGCGATGGCCAGCGTTTGCTGTCGCGCGTGGCCGATCCGATAGCTCGAACCGGACACGAAGCAGTACTTCTTGAGAAACGCGTGCACGGTCTCGACGGTATCCGGTTTCGGATCGAGGCCACACAGCACGAAGGCCAAGAGTTCGTCGTCGACGTGTCCATAGGCATCGACGATGTCGAGTAGGTAGAAGTGGCGGTTGGCAAGGTAGATACCGCGCCCCTTCTGTCGCGCCGGGTACCGATGCCGCCGGACGTTATTGAGCGGCGAGCCATTCGGCCGCGCGCCAACCGCATGCGGCATCTCGACCGGCAGGGCGCGCAGTGCGCGGACAAACCGCTGGTGCAGTAGCAACATGGCCGGGTTCGGCGCCCCAATCTGGCGGTACTTCGTCGTTCCCGTCAGCGGGTTCGTGTCACGGTACCGGAAGCGCTGAAACAACGGCACTCCCGGCAGGTCGGCTAGGAATTGGTCAAAGTGCATGACGGTTCCTCCGATGTCAGGAGTTACGGGGTCGGGGAAACAGCGCCCCCACCCTAGCAGAATGGAGAGAAAGCGCAAATCATAAAAAAGACCCCAGATGTGATCCAGGGTTGCCCGTGATGGGCGGTACGAAGGTGCGGCAATCTCTGTCAGCGCTAGCCTGGGGGCGATCGCCTGAACAGACGCCAATGTTTCCGCTGAGGTTCGCGACGACCACCACGAGTCGTGTGGATACGACCGCAGGGAGGCGAACCGGATCTAAACAGACCCAGATCAAGGAGTCGCCAGTTTGTAACGGGCAACGTCCTGCCCCGCAACGTGTGTCACGGGGGTTGTGTTCCATGGGTGGTGCTACATGCCTCATCGGACGTCTTGCCGATGTGCAGGATCACTCCCCCAGGCCTCTCCTTGTGGGCGCACCTCAAGAGGTAAAACACTCGATCAGAGCGTGACAAGGAGCGCGAGGCCCAGCGACGGACCACGCCAGCAATGTATAGCCTTGCTCGGCCCTCGTCAATTCGGCGACCTGTGGGAAAAAAAGACCCCGGATGTGATCCAGGGGTGCCCGTGATGGGCGGGTGCAAATGTGGTGGCCGCTGAAGTCAGCGGCGACATCCGGGGGTGTCCGCTCGGGAGACGACAGGCCGGTACCGCTGAGGTCTGGCTGCGAATGTTGAGAAACGAGAACCAGGCGAATACCTGCGCGATCGGAGAAACCGACCAGGCCGGTACGCGCTCGCACCCACCAGGAATCCCGTGCCGGAATCGAACACGCGAACGGACTCGCGTGTGACAACGGGCCCAGGACGGGCGTGGCTCGCGAATGCTCAACCGGATGCGACGCGCACACGAACTGCCGAAAAAATGCGCGTGCAGCCCCGACCGAGGAGAGGCCGGTCAGCAAACGAGACCGAAATGGGGTGGCTAGTACTGTCACCAACCCCGCATCAACGACGTGCGTCATTGATGGTGTACTGCCCTCAGTGGTGCTTGAAGGTGCCCGAGTAACGTTCCCCCGGATATACCGCCCGATGCAGGCGCGGTGTCGCCATGGGCCTATCGGCACTCTATCGGTTGCCCTCTGGCGTGTCAAACAAGATAGGAGTGGGCAACCAAAAACAAAAAGACTCCCCGGCGGCGGTCCGTCGGGGGTACAAATGTGGCGCTCAGCAGCGTTGCGGGTCCAGAGACGACGGCGGGGTACTTCAGCCCACCTCCTGAGGACTCGACGTACGAAAGAGAAAGGACGACGAGCCCGAGATGGAATGGCTGTGACCAGCCACTCCGACGCGACAACGTGAGTTGTCGGCGTTGGGTGTTGCCTGTGCAGATCCTCAGCGGCTCCGGTGTCTTTCCCTGGACCCTCCCGCTCATCTGAGCGGTGCAACGCCGATTGGGCTACCCCGAGTCTACGGTCTCCTTCGGCGAGTGTCAAAAACACCCCGGATGGTCCGGGGTGTTTCGTGAAGCGAGCTTAGACCGTCGGTGTTGAGGCCATCGGTGGCATGACCGCCGGTGTTTTTTTCCGCCACGTTTGAAACGTCGGGATCCATGCGGCAATATAGAAGATCAGTCCATAAACGCAGGCCGGCATCGTTCCAGCGGCCAGTGCTTTCAAGACCACGATTTCATAGAACGCCAAGAACCCGGAGAACAAGACGCCGATGGTCGTGACGATAAGCGTCGCGAGGACGATGCGCTTCGCCTCGGTCTTGACCCAGGCGATCATGACGAGGATCATGGTCAACAGGAACATGAAAAAACCATAGATGCAGGTCGGTTGGCCGATGATGAGCACCTTTGTATTTCCAACGCCGCAAGACAAGAAAGCCTTCTTACAGCCTTCACCGAAATAATTCTGATAGCTCAGGTAGCCGGACATGAGGGTGCCGAGCATGGCGCTGACGAGGACCACGCGTTTGGCGGCGGACGAGAAGTTCATACGGGTAACGGTTAGGAGTGAATCGAGTGGGTAAGTGAGGAGAATGTTCGCGCCGCCGGAGCCTGATGGAAGATCTCTTGCAGTGCGTGGATGCATTCAAGCGCCGAGAGACTCGGGAAACGCTGAATGAGGAGGGCGAATGAACGGACAGATTCAGCTGATTGATCGATGGTGCCCTGGGCTAATTGTACGCCGGCATTGCGGTTTCGTGAATGGGGGCTGCCGCCGGTGCCGTGAAAGTCGTCGATACCGGCCGGACCGATGATCACCTCGCGCTCGATACCGCAACGGTCAGCGGCGACGACCATCTCATTCTCACAGCGCTTCCATAAGTCGCTCAGTGCAATTGGTGACCACCCCAATCCAACGCCCAAGCCGTAGACAAGCGCGTAAACGTTTTTCAATACGCCGGCCAAGGAGACGTCAACCGGATGGGCGCTCTCCATAAACGACATCGCTTCCGGTGGGACAATAGATTCGAGGGTTCGTCGAATCTGTCGGCCGGGACCGGCGATGACGCCATGGCCGCGTGCGCCCGAGCGAATATCTTCGGCCACCATCGGTCCGCCAATCACCACCCACGGCTGTCTCGTGCCGAGTGTTTCCGCGGCAATTTCCGCGGCGCACTGGAGCGTATGTTCCTCGAGACCTTTACTAAAGAAGACAAAGGTCGACTGCGGCGTCGCTAAGGGCTGGACATCGGCCAGGGCTTTTCGGATAGCGTCCGTCGGCACCGCGAATAAAACGAGATCTGCGTTGGGCACACCGGCACTCAGGAGGGTCACCCCGGGCGTAATCCCCGGCTGAGCGTCCCAGAGCCCAACGGTCGACTGATGACCACGCCCAAACACGTGCGCGAAGGCGCGTCCGAGCCGTCCCGCGCCAATAATGACAATTCGTGTCTGAGCCATGGGTTTATTTAGCGGCGGCCTGGACGGCCGACACCAGTTCGTCCTTGGTAAATGGAGTATTCAGTTGAACACCATTAATATAGACCGTCGGGGTCCCGGCGAGGCGAATTTGATTCCCGGTCGCCACGTCTCGCTCAATACGATCTTTGACGCCCGAGCTATTCAGGTCATCGGCAAAGGTCTTTTCGTTGAGGCCGAGCTCTTTAGCGTATGATTTTAAGGTTACCTGGACATCACCGGCGGTCGACCAGGTGGACTGCCGTTCAAACAGGATATTATGCATCTCCCAGAACTTCCCCTGGTTACTCGCCGCTTCCGAAGCCTGCGCCGCGATCTGCGCATTCGGATGCGCCTGGCGCAACGGGTAATGTCGATAGACAAAACGGGCCTGATTCCCGAGCGCTGATTCGGCGTCCTTCAGAATCGGATAGTAGTACCCGCACGCCGGACATTGAAAGTCGCTGTATTCAACGACGGTCACCGGGGCGGTCGCTTCGCCTAGGATATGATCCGTGTCAGTAATCGTCAGGGCCGCCGTCGTGGTTTCGCTTGATGGGCTGCTACCAAGATTGGCCAGGAGAACAATGAGTCCGATCGTGCCGATGATACCGCCGACCCACCAGAGGAGTGAACGTGTTTGAGCATTCATGAGATCTTTGTAACTTAGTGAACAATATTTTGCGGCGTGCCATTCGTAAAGGCACGGATGTTGTCGATCGTCGTCTGGAGAATTCGTTCCAACGCCTCGCGGGTATTAAAGGCGTTGTGCGGCGTGATGATCACCCGTGGGTGCGAGAGGAGGGCGTGATCGGCCAGGAGTGTTTTCAGGTCACAGGTTTTCTTGAATTGCTCGCTGACGAGTTGTCGTTCTTCGAGAATGGCACATTCTTCTTCTAACACATCGAGCCCGACCCCGGCGAGGTGTCCGCGTTCAAGCACCTGCACGAGCGCTTGCGTGTCGATCAGTGTCCCGCGCGCGGTGTTAATCAAATATGCGTCCGGCTTCATCAACATCAACCGCTCTTCGTTCATGAGGTGGAGCGTGCTCGGTAACGCCGGGGCATGGAGTGAGACCACATCGCTGGTGGATAGTACCTCCTCGAGGGTTAGGTAAGTAAAGCCGAGTTCGCTGGCCAGTTTTGGATTTGGTTTGGCGTCGAAGGCGACGACGTTCATGCCGAATCCTCGGGCCATCCGAATCGCGTGTTGTCCGATTCGGCCTGTACCAATAATGCCAAACGTTTTTCCGTGCAGGTCAACGCCGCGCAATCCATCGAGCCGAAAGTCTCCGAGGCGCGTATGGTCAACGGCCGGGACAATCTTTCGGGTCAGGGCGAGGAGTAAGGCGAAGGCTTGTTCGGCGACGGTATTCTCGCCGTACGACGGAACATTACTGACGACAATGCCGCGCTCCGCGCAGGCGGCGAGGTCAATGTGGTCGTATCCGGTTGAAAGCGTCGCGACCATTTTCAGATTCGGCATTTTTTCGAGAACCGCTTTCGTCACCGGACTATAGATGAAGACCGTCAAAATATTCGGGTCCTTCAGATCACCGGCCGCTTCTAAATGGGCGGCCGAATACACGCCATCGCCCAGCTCTCGTTTCATGATCTCTATTTCCCATGGTTCGAGTTCAACACCGGCGAGGCGGTACGGAGGATTTGTCATACGCGTTTATATACGTCAATGAGTTCGTTGGTTACTGTATCACCTTTTCCGACTTTTATGTCACGGGCGACGCAGATGGTGAGGTGCTGTCGGATCATCTCCTCGTCAAAGTTCTTGAGGGCCGATTGAATCGCCTGTGACTGGTGGACGATATCGATGCAGTTCGCGCCCTCATCCACCATCCGTCGCACCTTCCGCAAGTGCCCTTCGATGATGGCGAGGCGGTGCCCGACCGACTTTCGCTTATCATTTCCTAAGGTTTTCATATGATACACAGGTTATTCCCAGGTAGGGGTGGGGGGATTCGTGGATAGGTCTGTGGACAGTTCTAATCCCCTATGGGGGGATTATAGCAATCCACAGGGTTCCGCACAAATCCCCCCTCCCCAGCCCCGGGACTAGCGGAAAAGCAACGTTCGGCGTAGGGTGAGGTTGCCCTTCAAAAATCGGTGAACGTTGTTCCCCAGCGCCCCTGATGACGCATGAGACAGAAGGTTGTATCACACCAACGTGAGGCAAACTGCTGAGCCATGATGTAGGGCGTTGCTGGTTGGGCAACCGGCAATGTCTGAGCGTGCGAAGCGCGTTTCATGGAAGCCATGTCACACGGGTCCCACCCCTCTCAGCACGACCGCGGTTCGGTAGATTCTCGTGGCCTTGCGGCCCGAACCGTGTACTGCCTCCGCGTTCACCGTCGCTCCACTCGCGGCCCCCTTCGGTCGCGAGATTTTTTATTCCCGTCGGCGAACGTCGTGCCCGTGCCGCTGGAGCGTTTCGGTCACCATCATCGGCGTGACCGCCGCATCGTGCTCGACCGTTAGTTCTTTTTTGTGAATGTGCACTTCCGCCCGATGGACTCCCGGAAGATCTTCGCACGCCCCTTCGATATCAATGGCGCACGACGCGCATTCGAGATCGTGGATGGAGAAGACGGTGTTCATATGACGTTGACGGTTCCTGAATACATCCCCATCCCGCAGGTGAAGGTATATCGTCCGGCCGACGGAAATTGTGCGGTGATCTGACTCGTGCCGCTGGTCGGAAGATTCTTTGAGATGCCGAGCTTTGGGATGCGGAAGACGCTCGTACAGCCGGAGTTTTTTTCCGTCGTCAGGTTGAAGGTCACGACACGCCCGGCTGGGACCGTGACCGCATTCGGCGTATACCCGTCCGCGTGAACATCGATAGCAATGTCCGTGGCCGCAATCTCAGTCGGAGTGGCGCGGCCAGTTAGCGCCCAGCGCCAGGCGGCGAGTTGGTTTTGGGCGCTGAGCGGCGAATCAGTCGCCACTAACACGCCGTTGAGCGACACGAGTCCGACACCGACGACAACCAGCATCGCCACGGTGGCTAATTGTTTTTGAAAAACAGCGACACTCCGCGCGGCGACGCCGACGAGCAAGAAGAGCGGGACGGTACCGAGGACAAATGCGCCAAGGATCGCCGCGCCGGTCGCCGCACTCCCCGTTCCGATCGCACTGACCTCCATCGCTTGCGTCGTGCCGCATGGGATCAAGACGGTCAGGAATCCAACCGCCGCCGGCGCGGCAACGGATTCCCATTTCGCACTGCGGCGGATGAAGCGTCGTCCGGCCGCCGGAAGTTGTGGGGTCAGCCACGGCAAAAAGTTCGGCCAGCGCAATCGTAACCCGGCGACGATAATAAAGAGGGCCGCGACAGCTTGGAACCACAGTTGGACGGTCGTCGAAAGTTGCATCCGACTCCCGAGCCAGCCGAGCAAGCCGCCGAGGACGAGGTAGACAAACAGCTTGGCTACCAAAAAGCTGGCGGTCGGCACGAGGGCGTTCGCCCACTGCCATCGTCCGTCAGCAGCGGCTGAGCGGCGGGCGAGGATCCCGGCGAGGAGTCCGCCTTGGACCGCCATGCAGGTCAGACCACCCGTTGTCAGTCCCGTCAAAAATGCCAACCACGGCGTCATATGTACTACGTATTGTAGTACGCTCACCGCAGCGGGTCAATGTGGCCTTGCGTTTTTCGCGGTATTTCGCTATGCTCTGCCCGATATGACTATCAATCCCCTCGCAAAAAACCTGCTGTCGCTGTTGGCCGGAATTATCATTCTTGGTGCCTTTTTAAGTCTCTTCAACACGAATGACCAGAAGACCAAAACGGTCTCGATCGGTCAGGTGATTGAGAAGATTAACAGCGATAACGTTAAGACCATCGATATCGTCGGCGATAAGCTAATCGCGACCCTCAAGGATGAGTCGAAGATTTCGGCCCAAAAAGAGCCGACCGTCGACTGGAGCACCTTGGCCAAGAACTACGGCCTTGATTCCGCCAAGCTCATTGCCGTCAGCGGTACCGTCAAAGACACCGCCGGTACTCAATTCTGGGTTAATGCTCTCCTCCAAATCCTCGTCCCATTCTTGCTCATCCTCGGATTCATCTGGCTAACCTTCCGCCAAGTCCAAGGGCAAAACAGCCGGGCCATGAACTTCGGCTCCCTTCAACAGAAAGAACCGGAAGAAACGACCGTCAAGAAGAGCAAAATTACCTTCCAAGACGTGGCCGGTGCAGCCGAGGCCAAAGAAGAACTTCAGGAAATTGTGGAATTCCTAAAAAACCCGACGCGGTTTACTGACCTCGGGGCGAAAATCCCGAAAGGGGCGCTCTTGGTCGGCCCGCCGGGAACCGGTAAAACACTGCTGGCGAAAGCGGTCGCCGGTGAAGCTGATGTGCCGTTCTATAATATTTCCGGTTCAGAATTCGTCGAGATGTTCGTCGGTGTCGGGGCTAGTCGCGTCCGTGATCTGTTCCGCCGCGCCAAGAAAACCGCCCCATCCATCGTCTTCATTGATGAAATTGATGCCGTCGGCCGACAACGTGGCGCGGGATTAGGTGGCGGCCATGATGAGCGCGAACAAACACTCAACCAGATTCTCGTGGAAATGGACGGCTTTGATACCGATACGCACGTCATCGTCGTCGCGGCGACCAACCGTCCCGACATTCTCGACCCCGCTCTGCTTCGTCCGGGCCGATTCGACCGCCGGGTCATGATCGATCTCCCTGATATTAACGAACGTGAGGCGATTCTCGCGGTCCACGCGAAAAATAAGCCGTTAGCGACCTCGGTCAGTCTGCGACGGCTCGCTGAGCGAACGCCCGGTTTCTCTGGTGCGGACCTCGCTAATCTCTTGAATGAAGCCGCTATCCTCGCCGCCCGTGGTCGGCGTACCGAAGTGACCATGGATGATGGGATGAATGCGATGGAGAAGGTACTACTCGGGCCTGAACGCCGCTCGAAGGTCATGACGGACGATGAGAAGAAGCTGACCGCCTATCATGAAGCCGGGCACGCCGTCGTCGCCCATTTCACCCACGGCGCGGATCCGGTGCAGAAAGTCTCGGTCATCTCGCGTGGTCGGGCTGGTGGATTTACACTCAACACCCCTACCCACGATAAGAACTACCGCACGCTGAAAGAGTTTCAGGCGGAACTGGCAGTCATGATGGGCGGGCAAATGGCGGAACGGCTGATCTTCAAAGAAGTCTCCACCGGCGCCTCGAATGACCTTAAGCGCGCCACCGGCCTCGCCCGGTCAATCGTCACCCGCTACGGCATGAGCAAACTTGGCCCACGGACATACGGTGAATCAGAAGAAATGGTCTTCCTCGGGCGGGAAATCCACGAACGTCGGGATTATTCAGAAAAGACCGCCCAAAACATCGATGACGAGATCGACCATATCCTCGTTGAGGCGCGCACGTCCGCCGAGGCGCTCTTGAAAGAGCGTCGCGACCTGCTGGAAAAGGTGGCCCAAGAACTTCTGGCTAAAGAAACGATCGAACACGACGCCTTCCTCGCCTTAGCCGGTCCGCGACCGACCGCCTAGGGGAATGTTGCGCGGGAGCAGCCAGAGTGGTATACTCATGGCTGTTCGTCGTCCGCAATTGCGGATGCACATGAGACAAAAACAGCCATGAACATCCTCGACATCCTCGATATCGTGATCGAATGGGTCGCCTTCGGCCTCGTGATTCTCGGCATCGTCTTGTTATTTGCCTCGAAGACGATTCGCCCGTACCTTCGGCAAGGGCTTCAGATCATGTGGTCAAAAAAGTATCTCTGGTTTGTCGGGATCTTCGCCGGCATCACCGCCTATGGTGGTGAGGTCAACTTTTTGATGCAGAAAGTCTACGACGTCGCCAGTTTCCGCGACTATATTGCCGCCATTCGCGAGGTCGTCGTCAAAGGTGAGGCCCATGACTTCCTCAATCTCCTGCGCCAAGGCTACGCCAACTCGCCGTGGATTCTGACCGGCTACGTCGCTATTATCATCCTCCTGATTGCGCTCATCTATTGGCTGGTCATTATCTCCCAGGGCCTGATTATGCGTCTCGCCGGTCGTATTGTTGCCGGTGAATCCGGTACGTTCATCGACGCCGTCTCGACCACGGCCGGAAAATTCTGGAGCCTGCTCAAAGTCGCCATCATGTTCCTCTTAATCGGCTGGGCGGCCTGGCTTGTCCTCGTCGGATTACCGACCATGATTTATTTCCTGACCGGTGCCTCAGCTTGGACCGGGGTGGCGCAGGTCGGATCGTACATCTCGCTAGTGATTAGTTTCTTCAACCTCTTCCTCTTGCAATACGCGACGGCGACGGTGGTCCTCTACAGCAAACAACCGGTTGATGCCGTGGTCCATGCCTGGCGCATTTTCCGCCGCAATATTCTCCTGACCTTCGAACTTGCCCTTGGCCTCTTTGCCGCCAACCTGATTACCACCTTCGTCCTCGCCGCCGTCTTGGCCTTCGTCTTCCAGGTCCAGACGATGACCACCTTCATTTCGATGTTGGTCATTCTCATCCTCCAGCTCGGATTGAGCTCGGCCTTTAGCTTCGCTTCGACGACCGCCCTCTTCGTCCACCTGCAAAATAACTCGCCGGAAAGTAAGCTTGGCCAGTGGACCGAAAAGATCGTCAATTTGGCGACGGTCAAGAAAGAAGTCTAAACACTTGTCAGACATACCCCCGGGGGGTATACTGCGGGCGTTTTCACGTCTCTTGATGGGCGGATAGCTCAGCTGGTCAGAGCAGCCGTCTTATACACGGCCGGTCCATGGTTCGAATCCATGTCCGCCCACCAAGAGTCGTGAAGAAGGTATTTTGTCCAAACCTATGGATTTACTCCTTACCCTGAATCCAGAACACGTCACCGAACAGGAAGGTAACACGTACGCAACTCGTGGAGCGGCCCGTGCCGTTGTTTTAGATACCGATAACAATATCGCGTTACTCCACGTAGTAAATGAAAAGTATTATAAACTCCCCGGCGGCGGTCTCGAGAGCCAAGAAGATCCTATCACAGCCCTGCGACGTGAGTGCCTCGAAGAGATTGGCGCTGATATTGATGTAGTGGGTGAGGTTGGTTTGATTGTGGAGTATCGCAAGTTTGAGCAACTCAAGCAAACGTCGTACTGTTATTTGGCCCGTCTCAAGGGTGAGAAAGGACGTCCGACTTTCACAGAAACAGAAATGGCGGGCGGTTTTCAGGCGGAGTGGGTTCCCCTCGCCGAAGCGCGCCGGTTGTTTGATGAACGCCTAGCGACCTCCCTTGAAGGCAGTGCGTATATCGTAAAGCGGGACATCAGATTTCTAGAAGAGGCTGAAAAGCAAATCAAAAAAATCGTCTAGGCCCATTTGGTTCTTCCCAGCAACTCGTTCGCACGTCTCGTGTGGGCGGGTACACTGCGGAGGCACTGTGTCACCGATCTTTCAATATCTATTTGCCCTCGGCATCGGGTTGCTGACGGGACTCCTGATCGCCTGCGGTGGGGCGTGGAAAGATACGAAGTGGGAAGCCTTCAGCTGGTGGACGTTTCTGCGATCGCCGCTGGTCGCTGGCGCGTGGGGCATCGTCCTCCACGCCTGGCTCCCCAACGCCAACTGGCTCCTGCTCGGCCTGTCCTGCGCTGGTGGCGAACGTCTTTCCGTCGAAACGTGGAAGGCCTGTTGGCGCCGAATGCCCTCGAAGTTCAAGCAGGCGAATCGTGATACGGGGTGGCTACGCGAGCGACTTCGGAAACGCGCTCGATAAGCCCGCTGTCTTGCGCAGGAGGATTTCATGAACGCTCGATCGTCGGGCGTCATGAACGCCCTGACACTTGCTCGACTCGGCATCACCGCTTGGCTCTGGACCGTCGTTCGCCACGGATGGCGACAGACGGCGGCGGTGTTACTGCTGGTCATTCTGGCCGATGTCTTCGACGGCGTCATTGCGCGTCGGCTCGGTGTTGACGGCGTGCGGCGTCGGTTTCTCGATGCCGCGGTCGACCGATTCTCGATTCACTCGGTCTACGCCTTCGCGCTCTGGACGCATCCGCAATACTGCGGATGGTACTGGCCACTCCTCGTCCGCGATCTGATCGTGGTTCTTGGCTATTGGTGCTTCGTTAAGCCAACCAGGCGAATCATCGTCGGTTCCGGGTGGCATAAGTGGTCGAGTCTATCGCTCGCGTTGCTCGGGCTCCTCGTCGTGGCCGAGTCAGCGTCGGCCGTGGCCATCGTCGCGCCGATCACCATCGGCATCGCCTATCTGCTCCTCGCGGATTACCTCGGACTCGTGTTGGCCACGCGGCGCGCGCAAATCCAAATGCAATGGGATGACAACGGCGTCATCCGGGCGCGCGGACTGCTCGGCATCCAAACCCTATCGTCGTACATCACGGGTCGGTCCTAAGCGACCGGCCCAGCTTTTTAATAAAAAGATCCCCCGAGAGAGCATACTGCTCCCCCGGGGATGTTCGGTCTGTGTGCGTTGTTCCTCGTCGTTACACGGCGATCGTGTGCGGCGACTGGTCGGCCAGCGTCACGCCGATCTGCTGGTGACCGGGCGGGTTGAGGCCAGCCAGCTCCGGCCGGACGAAGATGCCGTTCTTGCGGATGAGCTGGCCGTCGAACCAGATCTCGCCGCCGCCTGCCGGCTCGCGCTGGTCGCAGACGATGTCCCAGTGCACGCCGCTCTTGTTGCCGTTGTCGGCGTTCTTGTAGGCCTTGCCCGGCGTCAGGTGGAACGTCCCGCCCACCTTCTCATCGAAGAGCGTGTCGCCGATGATCCTCGTGATGTCGTTGTTGATCCCGAGCGACCACTCGCCGAAGTAGCGCGCGCCCTCGTCGGTGTTCAGGATCTGCACGATCCGATGCGGGTCGCCGACCTTGCAGGCTGAGCCAACGATCTTGCCATTGGCAATGTCGAACCACACACCCTCGAACCGCTCACCGGACTTGGTGATGGTCAGGGTGTTGTACTGGATCATGCCGTTCATCGAGTCGCGGACGGGCGCGGTGTAGACCTCGCCGTCCGGGATGTTCCAATGCCCGACGCACGGGACGCCGCCGATGCCCTTGATGCTGAAGCTCAGGCGCGTTTCGCCCGGGCCGATGATCTCGACACGGTCAGTCCGGTCCATCAGCTCCTTGAGCGGCTGGACGGAGCGTTCCATCGCCGGGTAGTCGGCCAGGACCGCCTTGAAGAACATGTCCTCAGCCGCCGTCGTCGACAGGCCCGCCATCAGCGCGAAGCCGGTGGTCGGCCAGACGCTCAGCACCCAGCGGGTGTGCTCGACGGCCTGCTCGATCGTCGCGCCGGTGTAGTACTTGTCGAACCGAGCCTGGTCCTCGCCGGACACGCCCGACATCTCGAGCGGGTTGGTATACCCGCGGAGTGCGATGCGGACCTGCGTCCCCTTCAGCTTGGCCAGGTACGCGTCGGCGTCGACCAGCAGCGAAGCCTCGGTACAGCCGACGCGCGCCGCCGCCATCAGCCGCTGGTTCCAGATCAGCGGGTCGAGCATGATGCCACCGCGCGCGCGTGCCGCCTCGATCACCGCCGCGTTCATCTCATGCGGCGTCGAGACATCGGTCATCAGCAGGACGTGATCGCCCGGCCCGACCTCGGTCGAGAAACCGACCATGATTTCAGCTAACCGCTTGTACCGCGGATCCATCCGAACCTCCTGAATCACGTCTCGGGATTGAGACGAGCGCCCTACACACGCCGGATGTGCACAAAGCGCTCGTCTCAAAAAAAACGAGGAATGTAAAAGATCGCGCTAGGACACTAGCAACTATATCGGAGATGTCAACTTAGGGCCTAGTCCGTCGTAATTACCCCACAACGCTTCATGATCCGGGGAACATTGAGATTTCTGAGCCGTTGTCTCGGATGATTATTGTCACAAAACCTAGCCGTAGCATCTCAGCTAGGCTTTACCTTTGGACTTACGTAGCCGTTGTGGTCGGATGTTCGCGATCGAACTTTTTCCCCGCCAGATCTTCATATTGTCCAGCTCGAGCATCACTTCTCTCGGCCTCATCGGTCAAGACGTATTTCGTGTACCACTCGCTCTCTTCGAGACCGTGCTTCTTTTTAAAAGCATCATCCGCTTCGATATTTTTCACGTTCGCTCGAAACTGTGCCGCCTTCGTATGAAGCTCATCAACGGTTTCTTGTTCTCCATTTGGGCCTAGCGCATATCCGGCACGAGCCATCGCCTCAGCTTTTTCTGGGTTCTCAATTCGCTGGGATTCATCGGGGGCAACAAAATTCTTTGCCTCCTCTGGTACACCATGTTCATTTTCGCTCATAGAATTCTGAGTTAGTTAACTCCCCCGCAAATCCTGAATCTTGTTTGGCGCCGTGACGTCGA
This sequence comes from uncultured Gammaproteobacteria bacterium, assembly GCA_964397195.1. Lineage (GTDB taxonomy): Bacteria > Patescibacteriota > Patescibacteriia > SBBC01 > CAIJZX01 > CAYNGY01. The sequence continues at coordinate 46,531 of CAYNGY010000001.1, forward strand.
CGACGCAGGCTTGAGTCAGCGCCGGTTGATCGTTTGTCGTCCCGCACTGATTCGAATCGGTGCAGGTGCGACTCTGTGAACCGTTGACGCAACTTGACCAGGCGGAACACGGAACCGAGTCCCAATCCTCGATACAACTGATCGCGGTCGCGGTAAAGGCCATGTCGTCAATGTTGCCCCAGCGAATATCCGGACAACTCGAGCTATTCGAGAGCGGATCGGATACTTGACTCCCGGCCGCCAAAATAGCGCGGACATATTGATTCCCGGCGGCACCGTTCACGGTGAACGACGTCGTCACCGTTCCATCAACGCCGTCTGAGGTTTGATCGCAGCCGGTCAATCCCGCCGGCCAATGTTCAATCAGGTTCCACGACGTGCCGTTGTGATACCAGAGCGATACGTTATCCTCTGGTGGGTTAGCGGCGAAACAACTGTAATCAATCTCGACCGTCATCGTTGTTCCCAGCGGCGCCGATGTGCGGCTAATCCGGACATCTTCGATTGAGTTTGTCCCGTCGCATCCGCGTCGCGGCGTTGAACACGCTGTGGCCAAAATATTATTTCCCGCACAGCCTTGGCAGGCGACGCCGCAACTCAAAGCATTGACACTACAACTTTGGGTTAGGGCCGGGCGGTGGGAAATGGTGCCGCAATCATTCGCATCGGTGCAGGTTCGGGTTTGCGTTCCGTTAACACAACTCGACCACGGCGAGCACGGCGTCGATTCCCAGTCTTCGAGACAGATGATGCCGTTATTCGTCGTGACAGACACGCTCGTTGAGGTCGTGGAGTTGTCCGAGGGGTCACGGGCAATGGCGGTCAGGGTGTGTACTCCGTCTGCTACAAGGGTGGTATCCCACGGGACGCTGTACGGACTGGTAATATCCTCACCGCCAAGATCGGCGCCATCAAGTTGGAACTGGACCCCGCGAACCTGGAGATCATCAGTCGCGGTCGCAGTCACAGATGTGGTGCCATTCACGGTGCCGCCCGATGTAGGACCGGTGATACCGACGCTCGGGGCGGTGGTGTCACACGATCGACTCAGCGGGAGTCGATAGGCCGTTGTACCGCAAGCATTCTCGTCGCTGGCCGTTCGCGTTTGGATATGGTTCGTACAGCTGGACCATGGATCATAGGCCCACGTTTCTTCACAGGCCGGGACCGTAAACGGCTGGGCGCCGATATCGCTGCCGTTACTGCCGCTGCCAATCGCCGGGGATCCGGCTTGGAGATGGAAGTTCCCGTTCACGGTATCCATGAACATCGGACTGCCTTCAATCGAGTGGGCATCGCTCCCGGTGGTCGTCCGCCAGGCCGCCAGGGTTGCGCCAAATCCGCCAAATCCGGCGACGCCGCCGCGATTGTGGAACAGGTTGTAATCGCCGCTGTAGCGCAAATTGCCCCAGCCGTCGTAGCCGAAGACGGAGCTGTTGTTGTAGTCAAAGATGTTGTTGGTCCAGGTATCATTCGGCGGCCCGGATCGATAGCCGAGCGTGGTGAAGCGTTCGGCGCCGGTGATATAGAACGTATTATGGTCCCAGACGTTCCCGCCGGCGCCGCCAATGAACGACCAGTCGCCACCGTGACCCCAGAAAATATTATTCTGGAAAACATTATTTTTACCCATTCCCTGGAAGAACAATGTCGGTCCGGTGTCGGATCGGAAAATGTTGTCGCGGAAAATATTATTCGACGGGAACGTCTTGTCGACGTTGCCGCTGGCGATGCGAATCGCCTCTTCGGCGTTTGTCCAAAAAGTATTGTTGGTAATTAAGCCGTTATCCGCTTCATCACGCATGTACAGGCCGATCGTCGTGCCGGTGCCGTGGATCGAATTATTCTGGAATCGGGTGCCGGCCGCACAGATAAATCGTACGGAGGCCGTCGCTTCCGGCGGCGGGTCGTTGCGCACGTTGGTAATAGTGTTATTTGTCACGACCGCATTCGTCTGCGGACAGGGGTGTGATCGGCCGCCGTTAATTTCGAGCAGAATCTTGACGTCAGTGGAGCCGCCGGAGATGGTGTTGTTTTGAATAATCGGCCTATAGACGTACCATCCGGCGCGGTCGGCGATGTTGATGTGAATACCGCCGTTGCCGATGGTGTTGTTTTGGACGGTCACGTCGTCGCTCCCCAAGACATCAATCCCACGCACCGTATTTTGCTCGAACGTGACGTCGTGAATCAAATCACCGAAGACGCGGAGGTGATCGTCGGACACAACGTTACGCACGGTCACGTTCGTGTAGGCGTTTTGGTTGCCGTAAAAATCATCAATGTCGACGACGGTTGTACTCGACGAAATGGTCTTTCCGTTCCCGTCGAAAATAACGTCGCTGGCTTGAATGATAAAGCAGGTGTTGTTATTGGTGACGGTAATGTTGTTTTGCAAGACGTAGGTACCGGACTGGTTGATCGTCTGACAGGCGGTGACGGTGTGCACGGTTTGAGCGCGGAGAATTTCATGGATATTCACTCCGACAAATCCAATCAGAACCGCCGCCGCGGCGAGGGCTACGACATGGATCCCCCACGATGCCTGTTTCTTTTTGGCGCGTTTCATGACCGTTCAAGTATACCATTTTCCGATAAAAACTCGCGAAAACAGAGAATCTGGATATCTTGTGGATACTTCCTGTGGGTAAATAGGACACTGGTGGTTGATTTTGGCTAATATTAGGGAATTAATCAAAGTGATGTAAAGCAGGCTTGACATTATGTAATCTATGCTTTACATTATGCCCATGGGCATCGACATCCTCTCCAATCGGCTCAAGGAGCTTCGAGCGAGTCGCGATCTGACTCAGGCCGACCTGGCCGAGCTGGTCAGTGTCACTCGTCAGACGATCATCTCGATCGAGAAGGGCGAGTATGTCCCCTCGCTCGGGCTCGGTATGCGTCTGGCCAAAGAATTCGGTCTGCCCGTCGAACAGGTATTTTCACTCATTTCGAAATAAGATTATGCAGACGCTCCCCGCCCAAAGCCGCACGAAGTCAATCACCCAGCTTGTCCTTGGCGCCACGCTGGTTATGGTGCCGCTCGTTTTACAGCTCGTTTTCTTCTTGAAGAATGGCACGTCATCGATGTTTTTTCGCACGCTGATGGAGACACTCCTCGGCCCGTTGTTTCTGTTGTTCATCGCCTGCTATGCCATCGGGATGTTTACGGCCTATCGCGGTCTAGCCAACCTCTCATACGAACCGGGCCATGCGCCGGCGATGGCTGACCGCAAGAACCGTTTAGCCTGGCTAATCAATATCCTGAGTGGTGTTATGTTCATCACCCTGTCCATGACCGAGTGGCGGACGACGGCTGTCATGAGCAACCTCGAAACCATCAGTCTGCTCGTCGTGACTATGACCATCGGCACCATCATGCATCGTCGCATCTACCCGAAACACTCCTGGTCAACGGCGGTCATTGGCGATCCGTCGCTCGCCAGTCAAGACGAACGGGAAAATGCGATTCTCAATCAGGCCGGCTATCACGCCCTCGCCGCGAGCTTTATTCTGATGGGACTGATCATGTTGGTGATGCTTCTTGCCCCAAAGCCATCGACGTTAGCGGTGGTGATGTTTTTTGTCGGTGTCTGGTCAATCCAGCGCGGTCTCTACGGGTTTTTTGCCTGGCGCGCGGGACTCCGGTAATCAGGTCCACCATCTCGACGCTCGATAGGCGAGCACGGCGCTCGGTCTGACAGCCCATCGCGGCCGCCGCGTCTTTGTTGGTGTCAGAGAGGGGTCCGGGCCGGCGCGCCCGTCCGCGGCCTTCTTGATTTGTTTACTGGCGTATGGTACCGTCCTTAGCGCTTACAGGATCTGACGCGTCATTAACATCGAATATGTCCCGGTGGGGGGCGGCTAGCTCAGTTGGTTAGAGCGTCACATTGACATTGTGAAGGTCAGAGGTTCGACTCCTCTGTCGCCCACCACGAGGACAGATTTGTTGTATGCGCCTAGTTTCGCGTCCTGGTAATCCATGCTAAGGTTTTTTTATGGTGCCCTGGAATCCATCGCCGGTCTATGAAACATTCTGGCGTTTTACCCGAGCGCGTCAGGACATCTTTCAGCGCCGCTGGCGCGGCCAAGCGGGGCCCTGGACCGACGACCACATTTTACGTGACTACAAATTCACCAACGTTTTCCGCGCCAGCGACCGCATCAGTCAGTATCTCATCCGTCATGTTCAATACGCCGGGCCGCAGGACGCGCGAAATCTTTTTTATCGGACGATACTTTTTAAACTCTTCAATCGTCGCGATACGTGGGAGTTTCTTGAGTCGAAGTTCGGCCAACTGACGGTCGACACATTCGATCGCGATACGTTCGTGGCCGCCGTAACCGCCCGTCAACGGCTGACGCCTATTTATTCCTCCGCCTATATCATGCCGCCGGTCAGTCATGACGGCGCCGCGAAACATGACGGCCATCTGCGTTTACTGCAACAGATGCTCGCTGACGATCTCCCGGAACATATCGCCGCCAGCGGCACTTTGTCCGAGGTGTATGAACTTCTCCGATCATATCCCGGCATCGGGAAGTTTCTGGCGTATCAATATGCGATCGATCTTAACTATTCAGTGCTCACGAATCATTCGGAAATGGAATTCGTCGTTCCGGGGCCAGGCGCGCTCCGCGGAATTCAAAAATGCTTTGGGTCTACCGCCCGGCGTGAAGCGACACACATCATTCACTGGATTGCCGCACACCAAGGTGAGGAGCAACGCTCACGCGGGAACGAACCGGTGGCACTCTTTGGTCGGCCTCTCCAATTGATTGACGTGCAAGGTCTTTTTTGTGAAGTTGATAAGTATGCCCGCGTCGCGCATCCGGATGTTACCACCACGACATTGCCAACAAGAATCAAACAACACTATCGGTCAGCCGGGCCACTAGCCGCGCTTTGGTTTCCGCCAAAATGGGGTCTGAACGAGCGGGTCAATGCCGAAAAGGTGTCTTTTTTGAAAAGTGTGTTAGTATAGCGCCATATGTCGAAACCATTGGAACTGACTGCGGCCCCCGACGCTGCCCCATCACGCCTCGATGTCTTCTTGGCCGCGCATATTGAAACGTCACGCACGCACGCGCAGAAGGTTATTAAGGCCGGCGCAGTGACGATTAACGGGAAGGTTTCTGGTCCGCACGACCCGGTCCGGGCCAACGATCTGGTGCTCTATGACGACGCCACCGCCGTTCGCCGACCGGTCGTGGTCGAGACGATCGGGAAGGAGCCGGTCTTAATTGATGAAGACGAAAATTATCTAGTAGTGAATAAACCGTCCGGACTCGTGGTGCACGGCGGTCCCGGTATTCACGAAGACACGCTCGCCGACTGGGCCGTCGCCCATGACCCGGTTATCGGAATGGTCGGTGATCGACCGAATGAGCGTCCGGGGATTGTCCACCGTCTTGACCGTGACGTGTCGGGAGTGATGGTTATCGCTAAAACGAAAAAAGCCTTCGACAGTCTGAAGGGTCAGTTCCAGATGCACACGATTACCAAAAAATACATCGCGCTCGTCTATGGGTTCCTCAAAGTTGATAGCGGGAAAATAGATTTCGCCATTGCCCGCAAGCCCGATCATTCCGGGCTGATGGTTGCCCGGCCGGGCAGTAATGAGGGCAAGGCCGCGGAGACGCGTTTCCGGGTACTAAAAACACTGAAGGGCATGACCCTTGTTCAGGTTGAAACCCTGACCGGTCGGACGCACCAAATCCGCGTCCACTTTAAAGCCATCGGCCACTCGCTCGTCGGCGATCCGCTCTACCGCAATCGAAAACTCCAACGCCTAAAAATCACCGCCCCGCGACTGTGTCTGCACGCGGCCGTCTTGAAGTTTACCGACCTGAAAAAGGTTGAACGACGCTACGAAGCGCCCCTCCCGGACGATCTCCGGCAGTTCTTCGCCCGCCTTGGGGGTTGACCGACCCGGCGGTAACTGCTAGAGTGCAGGGGCTCAATTTTTCTCTGATTTATGACCGACATTCAGCCAAAGGACATCAAGCCGGGCCAGACCATCCGGGTTCACCAGAAGATTAAAGAAGGTGAGAAAGAACGCGTGCAGGTTTTTGAAGGCATCGTCATTGCCCGTCGTCATGGCGTCGGTGCTTCCGGGACATTCTGTGTCCGAAAGTATTCCGATGGCATTGGTGTCGAGCGCATTTTCCCGATTCAATCGCCGATTATCACCAAAGTCGAGCTCGTTCGAACCGCCAAGGTCCGCCGGGCCAAGCTGTACCACTTACGTGAAACGGGCGCTCGTCCGCTCCGCGAAAAGATCGCGAAGAAGCCGAAAGCCTAATTTCCAAGCAGCGCCTCCGGGCGCTGTTTTTGTTTTTCTGGTCGGATTGACAGGAACGAGTTTTGATGGTAAAGCAATGGCGTCCAACTCAGTCTCGAGTTGGCGATACCAGGCCATCGTGAGCCTGTCCACAAAGGAGAATCACCGTGTCCTTTCCCAAAGTTTCCTATCGCCTGTCGAACGACCTGGGCAGATTGATGAACGGCCCGTACTCCATGCAGACGTCGCTCGGGATGTCCGCCATCACCAGCGTCGTGGCCGCAGTGCTGTTCAACCAGCCGCATCGGCTGACCCCAATCCTACCGCTCACGGTTGGCTCAGCGCTCCAGCGCTTCTATGCCGACGTTCTGAAGAACGGAGCAGTCCTGCGGATGGAGATGATGCGCTGTCACCGGATCGCCGTTTACTTCGATCTGCGGGACGCGCCGAATGCTTCCGAGCCCGGCGCCGTCGTCGCGACGATCAACGGCTATGTTGCCAGCCAGCAAAAGAGCGTCAGCCAGCTCGAGATCGGTTACGACCTCCTGCTCGGGCAGTTGCTCTGGGCGCAGTGGAGAAACGGGTTGGTGAATACCCCGATCCGGATCGACACTCCGCACTGTCCGTTCTGCAACGCCGTCCCGACCCCGGATGACAAGCATCATCACCCCGAATGCCCGAGCTCCGAGTCTGGTGATGCCACAAAGATGTTCGACTGGCGTCGGGGCTACGATATCGGTCACCGAGATTGGCGGCTGGAAACTGGGTCGCGCAGTTTCACGCTCGGCCTGTCGATCGGTGAGTTCCACCGTCGGGCGGAGATCGCCTGCGGGCAGATCAAAGTGTGATCGAGTCGAAACCGAGGGCACCTTTTTCACGGGAGAGTATACTCTCCCACTCGGCTGAGGACGCGAATCATTCGTGTCTTGAGCTGATCCTATATACGCAAAAGCAAGCGACTAACGTCGACGGTGGCGTCGATGCGAGAGGCTCCCAAGACTTGCGGGTATCTGCCTCTCTGCGTCGCATGATTGTTATTCCTGCCGAAGTGGTGCGGACGAGAGGACTCGAACCTCCAAGCCCTTGCGGGCATCAGCCCCTCAAGCTGACGCGTATACCAGTTCCGCCACGTCCGCCCCATTTCGACACGAAGAATAGATGTATATGTTCAACTCCGGTGCTGGCCGCGTTCCGTGCCCCCTAGTTCGGGATTCGGCCACGTCCGCGGATACTGATGCGGGCGGATTATCGCAGGTTCTTGGATTTTTGACAAGGGCTTTTTACGAGGCGCCGCTTGTTTTTCTTGAGAAATACTAGTAGAATACGCCCGCCCAGACCATGGGCGCGTAGCTCAGTTGGTTAGAGCGACTCGTTTACACCGAGTAGGTCAGGGGTCCGAATCCCTTCGCGCCCACCAGGCAGGAAACGAACGGAGCGTTATTCCTTCGTGCGCACGAAGGCATGATACAATACCACTATGGCATTCTTCATCGGATTACTCGTCATCGCTGTCGGCGTCTTCATGATTATGAAGACGGAATGGATCGTCAGTTTTACTGGCCCGATTGATTGGGCGGAGCAACACATGGGGACCGAAGGCGGGACGCGGATGTTTATTAAACTGCTCGGCGTCGTGATCATCATCGGTGCCTTCCTAGCCGCAACGGGGTTGCTCGGTGATTGGGTGCGGGCTATCTTCGCACCGGGATTACAAATATAGAGATCGTCGGTCCGCAACTCCGAAGTTCCACGTTCGATCGCGCTTTTACAAAATACAAACCGTGATTCTATATTTTTGAAGGGCTGTTAGCTCATTTGGTAGAGCGCCGCGTTTGCAACGCGGAGGTGACCGGTTCGAGCCCGGTACAGTCCACCAAAAGTATATAATTCATCGCCTTGATCGAGGTCTCGACGCTTCGGTATAGAAACATCGAGATCATTTGGGTCGAGGCAACAAGAAACAGCAACTGCTTGCTGTTTCGCGGGCCGAGACGGGCACGACGATGTTCCGCAAGGAACCGTCGCGCCCCGGAAGAGCGCCGCGTTTGCAACGCGGAGGTGACTGGGTCGAGCGAAGCGAGACGGGTCGCCAGTGGCGACCCCGGCCCATAGGGCGAGCCCGGTAGGTCCACCAAACCGTAATCGACGCAAACTCACCTACACCTAAAACAAGAACCGCTAATCCTAGCGGTTCGTGTGTGTTGGGTTTCGACGTGGCCCCCCCACTTTTTCAGTTGCCCCCGGGCAGGCCCGTCCTATTTTTCCTCCGCCACCCCAAGTTTCTTCATCACATCGCGGTTCAGATCCTCACGCCAGCTATCCTTGTATGATTTGGCGTTCCGTAGTAGTCCGTCCGCAAATGCGGCGATATCCTTGCCGGTGATCTCGAGGACGCGTTTCCCGTCGGCCGCGCCCTCTTCAAAAAGACCGAGCAGTCCCTCGAGGACAACGATATTGTCCATGGCGTTCACCGCGGAAAACTTCCATGTATAAACCTTGATTTCATCGTAGACGATTTGGTAGTCGTTTGGCAGGGCGTGGGCGCGCGCTTCCATTTCACGCCAGGCTTTCTTATCGCCAATGATTTTCTTCAGAAAATTATTCATGCAATTTTTCCTTTATAAGATTCATTCGTGATGAGACAAACTTCCATTTTGCCCAAAAAGTTGTCAGCTCCTTGCGTCCCGCCTCGTTGAGGGTATAAAATTTGCGCGGCGGCCCCATTTCGGACGGTTTTTTCTCGATGTTGACGAGTCGATCGCCTTCGAGGCGCAGGAGAATGGTATACACCGTTCCCTCAACCACGTCGGTAAAACCGAGCTTGCGGAGGGACGAGGCTATCTCATAGCCGTACGTCTTCTTGTGGCTGATGATTTCAAGCACGCACCCTTCGAGCACGCCTTTTAACATCTCGGTCAGATTATCCACGGTCATTCTCCTTTCTGCTTAGCGGTATCTAGTAGGTAGTAATACATACTACCAGTACATAGTATCAGAGAGTAGTAAAACTGTCAAGGGGGTATAAAACAGGGCTAGGATTACGTCATTTGAGCCTCAAAAATGACGCGTGGCGAATGCCCGGCCCGATCCCGACTTCAAATACTTCTCAAATCGTGCGGCAATAAATTTGTTCGGGAATACGCAATACCATTGTAGCCGGAATGGCCGGTGTGGTTTTGTTATAAGGGAAAGTCCCGCGTGGTGTTGTTCAAGTCTTCGACGGAGATGATGCGTTAGCCCAACATAATGAAAATCACCCGCGACACTTTCGAGAATATAAACGTAATACATAGCCGGTCTCATCGCCAGCCACATTTCTAAGATAATCGTTTACACGCCAAAGTCAAGCCGAGCTTGACGGCGGCGTGGTGACCCGCGGTGGACTCGAACCACCAACCCATTGCTTAAGAGGCAATTGCTCTACCATTGAGCTAGCGGGCCACGAACTGAGGATGAATGCCTCGTCATTTGAGGCGACAACCCCGCCTGGTGCCTGGGATCAGAATCGAACTGATGACGCCAGCCTCTTCAGGGCTGCGCTCTACCACTGAGCTACCCAGGCCCCAGGCGGGGCTACAAGACACCGGTGTGTCTTATGAAACGTTTGATTGTAAAAGATGGGCGGTGGCCTGTTGAACGATGATCGTGCTCACCAGTGAGTAATTCTTCCAAAGGCCACCGGTACGGAAAGCCCTCGCAGAATAGCCGAAAAACGGTTTTCAGGCAAGAGCCGTAAGGAAATAAAAGGCCCCGCAACGACCGAAGAGGTCGAGGCAGGGTTTTGGGCGGTGAGGACACCGCTTCATGGTGCTGGCGAGCGCGAGGCGCTTTGATACGTTCGGTTCTCGAGCACGAGTGGGTGCGTCGTGGCCACGCGTCCCGAAGGGTCGAGGGCGGTGATCAGACGCTGCTGATGATCGATCCCGCGAATGGTGAAGCTGTTCGGGACGATCTCGCCCGCCTCGTTCAGCGCTTCCGATATCAGAACGGTCGCGCGAGCGTAGCGCTTGGCGGCGACGAGCGTGTCCACCAGGGTGGCCGGGCAATAGTCGATGGGTACGGGGTCGCGACGCCGCCACGGATTCCGCGCGGTCTCGGGCATCAAGAATCCGAAGTTGCCCCAGTACAGCGAGTACTTTCCGCCATGCCACTCGGCATATCGCTCACAGGCGGCCCGGGCGAACTCCATGTTCGCGCGCGTCTGTGCGTCGCGGGCGAGGCTCTGACTCCGAACGAAGTTCGGAATGGCCATAGCGGCGAGACCGCTTACGACCATCAGTACAACCATCAGCTCCTTGAGGGTCATGCCAGATTCGGAAGTGCGCATCGAATAGCTCTCCTCGTAGGTGATGACGCGCGAGCGCCGGCGGGAATAGGGCAATCAGTTTCAGTCGTCGATACTCTCTACTTTTTTGGTGCGACTGTCAAGACAACCTTCCCTTTCGTTAAGGGCATGTAAAATTTCGACTTTTTCAGTCACCCCAGTCACTACTAACCCAAACGGCTGATACAGAGAGCTAATGCCGCGGCTATCAAAAAAAGTCCGGCCCGGACAATCCGCCACCGGCCGCGATTGAGCGTCCGAAAGTGACATGGGACCGGAATGAACCCCACCATCGCCAAGGCAAATGATCCGCCGGCTAGATCAAGTCGTTTCCAGCCGTCGCTGAGTAGGGAGATGCCGGTGCTGATATAGCCGAGCGTAATTGCCGTCCAACAGGCGAAACGCCATCCACGACGCCATGACCATCGCCCGCCGGCCCGAGTCTTGGCCATCCGCCACCAGTTGCGCGGGATGAACCAAATCCCAAACCCAAGCACAATCAGTCCGAGGAACCGCGGGACGATCGACGTCCAGAGCGTGTTCATGGTCGACCCTCGAGGTGATGGCGAGATAGACGCATCATGTTCTTAACGGTAGCAATTGCCAGACCAAATCGTCAATAAACCAAAAACGCTCCCGGTGGAGCGTTTAAGATATTTGGACTATTACATCCCGAGTTTGAGCGCGTCCTTCAAAGACTTCCCGGCTTTGAATTTTGGCACCGTCACCGCTGGGATCTGAATCTTTTCTCCTGGCTTCTGTGGGTTGACGCCCATGCGCGCTTCGCGGCGCTTAGCCATGAATGTCCCGAAACCGGTCAGGGTGACTTCGCCGCCCTCTTTCAGAGTAGTGGTGACCACTTCCTCATAGGCGTTGAGCATGTCTTCGGCTTGTTTCTTCGTGACGCCGATTTTTTCGGCGATCTTATCTGCGAGTTCTACTTTGTTCATATGCTCACCCCCTCTCGATGTTGATCGTGATAATGAATTAAACTTCAACCTGTCGTTGGATGCGTGCGATGCGCGTTGTTCGGCCATTGGCGACCTCGAGTGCGACGGCGTTGAAGTCGACGAGGCCATGATCCGGGATCTCCCATGCGCCACCAGTTCCGGTTAGAAACTTTGCCAGCGGCTTGTGCCAGTCGACCCCGAGCGATGAATCGCGGAGACCGACCATCCCGGCATCGGTAATGTATCCGGTCCCGTTCGGGAGAATGCGTTCATCGGCGGTCGGGATATGGGTATGCGTGCCGATGACGGCGGTGACTTTACCGTCGAGGAGCCAACCCATGCCGACTTTCTCGCTGGTGATTTCCGCATGGAAATCGACAATCGTTGCGTCCGCGGTCGGCAACCCTTCGTTCAGGAGATTCTCCATCATCGGGAACGGATTGATCATCGGTTCCTGTTCAGCCCGATCGATGGTTGAATAGTGCATCCCTAATTCGCCCAGCAAGTTTATCACGGTTATCCGTTTTTGGCTAACCGTAAAGGTTTTTATGCCTTGACCGGGATACTCGATCGGCAAATTGTACGGACGAACGAGCGGGTTCGACGGGTCGCGGTAGATCTCCGCCGCCTCCGGTTTGGCGAAGGTATGGTTCCCGCCGGTACCAATATCGACGCCGGCCGCCAGAATTTCTTGCAAGGTCGATCGGCTCATGCTTTTGCCGTGGGCGAGGTTCTCACAGTTGGCAATCACCACATCAATCGCAAACTCTTTCCGCAACTCCGGCAGGAGTTTTGTTACGGCCTTACGACCGGGCTTCCCGACGATATCGCTGATAAAGAGAATGACCATGGTGATGCCTTAGCGCGCGTATTCAATAATGCGCTTTTCGCGGACAACCGTGACTTTAATTTCACCCGGATATTGGAGTTCGGTCTCGATTTTCTTGGCCATGTCGGCCGCGAGTTTCGTGGCGCTATAGTCGTCGATTTCTTCCGGTCGAACAAAGACACGGATTTCACGGCCAGCCTGAATGGCGAAAGCGCGATCAATGCCCGGGAACGACTTGGCGAGTGTTTCGAGCTCTTCTAAGCGCTGGACATAGTTTTCGTACGTCCCTTTGCGGGCACCCGGACGAGCACCGGACAATGCATCCGCCACTTTGACCAGGGCCGCTTCAAGCGTCTTCGGGTGTTCTTCATGATGGCCGAGGGCGTTATAGGCCACTTCTTCCGGGAGGTTGTACTTCTTCATGATCTCGTACCCGATTTGCGGGTGACCGCCTTGGACTTCGTGGTCGAGAGCCTTCCCGATGTCATGCAAGAGACCGCCCTTCTTACACACGGCGACGTTCGCGCCGAGTTCTTCGGCCAGGAGTCCGGCCAGGAGTCCGACTTCAACGCTGTGGCGCAGTTGGTTCTGCCCGTAACTCGTGCGGTATTTCAGTCGGCCTAAGATTTGCACCAACCGCGGATCGAGTCCGGCGACACCAACTTCATACGCCGCTTCTTCACCGGCCTTTTTCATGTCGGTCGCCATTTCTTTTTTGACCTGCTCAACCGTATCTTCGATGCGGCCGGGGTGGATGCGTCCATCGGACATCAGTTTCTCGAGCACGCGTTTGGCGAGGTGGCGACGGATACCGTTGAATCCGGAAATCACAATTGACTCCGGCGTATCATCAACGACAATTTCAATACCGGTTAAGGCCTCAAGCGCTTTAATGTTCCGGCCTTCTTTCCCGATGATCCGGCCTTTCATTTCTTCATTCGGCAAATCGACAATTGTCGTCGAGCTTTCGGTCGACTGAGACGAGGCCACGCGTTGCATGGCGGTAGCAATGATATTCTTGGCTTCACGTTCAACTTCATCATCAGCCACGGCCTGAACCTTCCGGACTCGGGCCAAGAGCTCGTCTTTCATGCGCAATTCCGTGTTGTCGACGAGGATACGTTTCGCATCTTCGGCGCTCAATTCGGCAATCCGCTCAAGTTTTGCCATCTGCTCCTCACGGATTTTCGCGACTTCAACTTTCGTCGCCTCGAGCTGGGTGGCGCGCGTCTCGGCTTCTTGTTTCTGCTTTTCGAGGTCGATCAGTTTCTGATCAAACATCGCCTCGCGTTTCTCGAGACGTTCTTGAACATGCTGAACTTCGCGGCGGCGCGCCTCTTCCTCTTTTTTCGCTTCGTCGAGAATCCGAATCGCCTGATCCTTGGCTTTGATCAGGAGTTCTCGTTCTTTCGACTTGGCCTCATCGACGATGGTCTGGGCTTTCGCCTCGGCCGACTGCGCCTCACGAACGGCCCATGTCCGACGAAGAAAGTACCCGGCGATGATTCCGCCCGGAATTCCCACGAGTGCAATTAAGGCCCAAAGTGTTGCTGGTGACATACTGCAAAGACTCCAATCCGACCATTCGGCTGGAAACAGAGCCGCGCAAAAGCGATCGTGGTGACACGAGGGCGATACGAGATGCGGTCTGCAGCGTCATGCGAATAAAGTCGGAGAAATGAATGATTGACGCTGATGAGGCTATCACGAAAGGCGCTTTTTTGCAAGAGTTAGCGGAAAATCGGCCTTTTTCCCTCTATCTTCTGACTGAGAAAAACTGAAGCCCTCGACCGTGACCGGCCGAGGGCTGGATGAGAATGGTGTTACTTCTTGGTAATTACCGAATCGATCAGGCCGTACTTCTTTGCATCCAACGGGTCAAAGTAGAAGTCGCGGTCGGTGTCACGCTCGATGGTTTTGAGCGGTTGCCCGGTATGCTTGGCGAGGATTTGATTTAAGCGGTCACGAATCTTGAGGATGTGTTCAGCCCGAATCTTAATGTCCGAGGCCTGACCTTCGGCACCGCCCATCACTTGGTGAATCATGATTTCCGCATTCGGCAGGGCGAATCGTTTCCCCTTCGCGCCCGCGGCGAGTAAAATCGCGGCCATCGACGCGGCCATGCCAACACAAATAGTCTGGACCGCCGGTTTGACGTACTGCATGGTGTCGTAGATGGCAAGTCCAGCGGTTACCGATCCGCCCGGGGAGTTGATATAAATCTTGATATCTTTCTTCTCGTCTTCGCTAGCGAGGAACAGAAGCTGGGCGATAATGATATTCGCCATGTGATCGTCAATCGCATCGCCGATAAAGATAACCCGATCCTTCAAAAGGCGGGAATAGATATCGAAGGCGCGCTCGCCGTACGATGTCTTTTCAATGACGGTTGGGATGAGGAATTGATCGTGAGGGGCTTTGTTCATATGAGGCGAGGGTAACAAAAAAAGAGTTGTTTGCCTAGATGGTTGATTCAGAGTTTTTCTCCACCTGCCACCCGAGACCCGTTTCCACGAGTTTTCCTTTGACCCGGAATCCAGCCGCCTTCGCATGACCGCCGCCACCAAACTTCTTGGCCATGTCGGCGACGTTGACCTCCGATGTGGTACGGAAACTTCCTTTGACGAATCCGCCGACATCTTCTTTCAAGACGAGCGCAATTTTCCCTTCCGACAGTGTATTCATAAAATTCGCAATCCCTTCGGCCGCATCATCGGTCACGCCGCATTCTTCGTAATCCTTGAGGGTGATAACAGTTGAAACAACGCCTGAGTGTTGGTTGTAGGCGATGCGAGATAACGCCCGGCCCCAGAGCTTAAGGGTCCCGAGCGATTTGTTCCGCATCGTCGCGGTCGTAATCGTGCGGTGATCTGCGCCCCGGGCCATGAGTGTCGCGGCCGCGGCAATAACGCGTTCGGTGGTGTTCGGGTGCGCGAAATGGCCGGTGTCGGTCAGGATGCCGGTCAGCAGGGCCGTCGCGGTCGGCGCTTGGATTGGCCAGTGTAGCTCCGCGCAAATATGGGTAATCATTTCCGTCGTCGAGGCCGCCGCCGTGTCGACAATGTTGAGGTCAACAATCGACGAGCCTTGGTGTGTTGTGGTCGTGGGGTGGTGGTCGATATTAATGACGAACGTCTTTTCCGGGTCGCGCTTCGCGAGCTCTTCGACGAGCGGTGTCCGTCGCACATCGCCAGTGTCAAACAGAATGACGATCGAAAACTCGTGGACCGAATCATCGAGTTCACGCATGACGTGGCGTCGTTTGGTCAAATACTCAAACATCGCCGGAACATCTTCCGGAACATAGGCAAACCACGACTTCTGGTGATGGTCAAGCAGGTGCCCGAGCGCAACAAGTGATCCGAGGCTGTCACCATCGACACCAGTGGTATTGGTCAGCAAGATGCGTCCCGGACGCTCGAGGGCGCGCTGTAATTGTTGGGCGAATTGGTGGTAAGAAGTCATAGAATAACGGCTGAACCTACCAAAATCCGACCGGCGTGTCAAGCGGCCGTGCGTGACTCATCAGACTAGACTACCTGTTCCGGCGGCAGCAGGCCGTTTTTCGGGACTGGGGTGAGGGTCGGATCCTGGGCGACAGCGTCGAGGAGGGCGTTCAATGAGGCGACGGATTCCTCGGTGTGATCAAGAGCAAAGATGAGCTTTGGAACGAACTTCATGTGCAGGCGCTTATTGAGGATGCTTTGCAAGTGGGCGATGCGTTTATTGACCAGTTCAAAAGCCGCTTGGCTCTGTTCGTCAGGAAAAATCGACAACAACACGCGGGCGCTTTCGGCGTCTGGGGCGACTTCGGCGCGACTGACGGTCAAAAAGACGCCGTCCGGAAGTTCAATCTCTTTTAGGATGAGCTCCGCGACCTCGCGTTGGATCAAGACGTTAAGCTGCTGAATACGCTGGCTCGGACCGTCGGTGGATTGAGGGGTGTTCTCGCTCATGGGTGTCAGGAAAACTAGGCCGGATCGGTCAGGGTCCGTTGTCGATATTCGGTGACGGAGAGAATGACGCTGTCACCGGCAATCGCCTCGGTAATCCCCTCGAGCTTCATGCCACACTCATTTCCCTCGCTCACTTCTTTGACATTCTGCTTGTTGCTTTGGAGCTGGCCGATGCGCCCACGGGCGATGACGACGCCTTTTCGCTCAATGCGAGCATCGCTTCCCTGCACCATCTTTCCGGTCAGCACCTTACCGCCGACAACCTCAAAGGAGTGTTCATGTCGGAAGACAGCTAACAAATTGAGCGTTCCGATGTCGCGAATTTCGGCTTTTGGTTTCAACATGGCCGTCAACTTCGTCGTCACCGAATCAACGAGCTGGTAGATAATATCGTAGGTCTCGATGGTAATGCCCTTACTCCGAGCAAGTTGTTCGGCCTTTGGTGAGAGCAATACGTTAAACCCGAGGAGAATGGCGTGCGCAGATTCCGCCCGGAGCACGTCGGCTTCGGAAACAATGCCGAGTCCGCGCTGGACGATCTCAACCGCAACTTCCGGATGCTGAATCTTTTTCAACAGTTCAAGAATTGCTTCGGCTGACCCGAGTGTATCGGTCTTGAGAATAACAAATAACTTCTGCACTTCCGGCGCATCCTCACCCTCGGCGGCATCGCCGTGGGCGGAAACGGAACGCTTCCCAACGACCGAGGTTGTATGGAGCCCGAGTTGATGCGACTTCACTTTCTTTTTCAAAATTTGGGCGGCATCCGCATCAACATGGAACACATCGCCGATTTGCGGGGCGGCCTTGAGTCCGAGAATCTGGACGGCGGTTGACGGCGGGGCAGTCTTAATGAGTTCGCCGCGATCATTTTTCATCGAGCGAACCTTCCCCCAGACCTGTCCAACGACAATTTCGTCCCCGGCGCGGAGCGTGCCGGTTTGGACGAGCGCTGAGCACAGCGGCCCTTGTTTCGGATCGACATGTGACTCAATAATCGTCCCAACCGCCGGGCGTTTCGGGTTGACCATCAGCTTCGACGCATCAATATCGGCTAGCAATAGCACGGATTCAAGGAGTTCTGGAATACCGTGTCCGGTTTTTGCCGAGACTTGCACGAACGGAACTTTCCCGCCGTACTCTTCGGCCAGAACCTCTTTTTCGGCCAGTTCTTTTTTAACGCGTTCCGGATTCGCTTCCGGCTTATCAATTTTAGTCAGCGCAATCAGATACGGCAACTTCGCATCGAGAATCATCTTGAGCGACTCGTGGGTCTGCGGTTTCATGCCCTCTTCTGAGGCGACCACCAGGATCGCCACGTCCGCAATCGTCGCACCGCGGGCTCGCATTCGGGTGAACGCTTCGTGACCAGGAGTATCGATGAAGGTGATTAGGCGATCATGGGTGTTCACCTGATACGCTCCAATCGACTGCGTAATACCTCCGGCTTCACCAGCCGTGACGTGCGTTTTACGAATCGCATCAAGTAAGGATGTCTTCCCATGGTCAACGTGACCCATCACAACCACGACCGGTGGCCGGGCGGTCAATGTCGCGGTCGGATCTTCGGCGAATGGATTCTCCGCGGCGGCCGCGGGCGTCTCCGCGATGTCGGCGGACTCCATCTCAACCGATTGCCCTAAATCAGTGGCGATGATCGCCGCCGTGTCGAAATCAATCTCTTGGTTGACCGAGGCCATCACCCCGTTTTTCAGAAGCTCAGCCACCACAACCGTGACCGAAAGCCCAAGCTTCTCAGCCAGGTCGCGAACAATGATTGTGGGTGGGATGGTGATAGCGGCCATTAGAGACAATAAATCGCCGAGAGTATACGAAAAATACCCTCTGTTGTCAACTGTGCTCTGTTATTCGAACGACCGATCCCGGCCGACAATCACGTGGAGCTTCTGGTGTAAGACCGTAATAGTGACCGGTGGGTTGACCATCACCTGTCCATCAAGGACGATCGGCGTCTCGCCTTCGACGCGTTCAATCTTTGCCGTGGTGATCGGGAAGACGCTCGGCGCGTCATGACCGCGATGCAGCCAACTGCCGCCCGCCGGTCGGATGGTCAGTTCGAGTTTCCCGTCATCTGGACGTGAGCCCGGACCAAGATTGACGATGGTCACTTCAGATTCCGGGTCGGTGGACTCGACGGTGTAAGCGTGTTCACAATTGACCCGCAAACCAACGGGAAGTTTTGCGTGGAGGAGAAAATGCATCCCTCCGGCCGACCCCAAATCAATCCGACGCATAATTCGCCGTGACAACATATCACAGGCCGCGACGCCATCTGGGATGCCCAAGGCGTGAGCGACGAGTTGCTGGGGGCCGACCGGAACTATGCCAAGTGCGGCATCGGCCTCGAGGACGAGCGGGAGAATTTTGGCAATCGTTTGGTCATTCCCAATCGCGACAATCGTGTCGGCGCCGCGCTTCAGCATCGTCCGCACGGATTCTTGCAAATTTTTTAGGATGGTAATCTTTTCCGTCCGACCCTGAATGCCGAGTGTCGCTAAACGTGTCTCGATTCGGATCGACTCCGTTCGATACTTTTGATCTTGAACGAAGCTGTCAAAGACGTACGCGTACATTAGCCGCGTCCATTCTTCTCCTTCCCGTTGGCTTCGGGTTGGGCCTCGTGACCGCTCATCGTAACTTTGCCGTGCAAGACGGCGCCGTGGGCGACGGCGATGGCTTGCGTTTCAACGTTGCCAAAAATCTTTGCGGTTGGGAGGAGTTCAATCTTGCCGCCGCATTTTACCTGACCCCGGATTTCGCCGCCGACGATAATATTCGCCGCTTCAACATCCGCCTTGATAATCGCGCGCGTGCCAATCCGCAGATTCTTATTGGTCTTGAGTGTCCCCGCGACGTGTCCATCAACGACAATATCACCAGCGCCGACAAAGGTACCCTCAACTTTTACGCTCGAGCCGATGATGGTCTCGATATCTTTCGTTGACGTTTCATTTTCTCGTTGGAACATAGCCATATGTATTCGTTAGTACGCCCCCATCCTACCGTAAAAAAGCCGGCCATGTCAAAGGAGATCTTGACGTTCGTCGTAAAATCACGTACCCATAGTTCTATGGGACTTTCATTCCAACGCCGTCGCGAAACGTTTGTCTGTGTGCACTGCCAAGAAACCGTCATCGGTGATGGGTACACGAACCACTGCCCACGCTGCCTATGGAGTCTTCACGTTGACCAGCAACCCGGTGATCGGGCCGAAGCGTGCGGTGGACCGATGGAACCAATCAAGGTTGAGCTACGACATGATGAGTTCGTCATCACCCATCGCTGTCAGGTCTGTCATCACGAAAAGCGCAATCGCGCCGCCCGCGACGACAATCGTGAGGAAATGATTCGTATCACCGCGGACGTGGCCCGTCGATTTATGAACCGCACCGTCGGGCCGTCAGCTCCTAATCAGCCCCAACAGTAACAGCCTTACGGGGCCGGAATTTTCAGAACCCAACCCGGTTGAATGAGTGATGGGTTTGTGGCCAGCGACGGGTGGGCGCCGATGTTTGCATTCACAAGTCGCTGATACGTGACACCGTTGCCGAGGAACTGATGGGCGATGCTCCAAAGCGAATCGCCGGACTTTACCGTGTAGGTTCCACCCTTTGAACTCGTGATTGCCGCCGTACTCGATCGAACGGTAATTTTGTAGGAGGCTGAGAAATCACTGCGAACGCCGTCGGCATTGGTCGATCGTGTCTTGATGATATGGGTGCCTGGCGATAACTTCTGACGAGCAACCTTCAATACGTACGAGACGATGTCATTCGGCTGGCCACTCACCTTCGTGACGCTGACCGATTTTCCGTCCACGTAGACTCGAACCACCTGACCACCGTGCGCAATTCCTGCCACAATGAGCGGCTCGGTGCCGGTGGTTGGTAAGATCAGTTGCTGGATGACCGGCGTCGCCGTCCGCGCAGTCGCTGTTGGTTCGGGTGTTGGCACTTCAACGCTCGTTTGGAAGGTCGCGTCGGCGTCATGGTCGGTCGTCGAGCCGACGGAGATGACTTCGTAGTGGTACGTCTGTCCGGCAGTGAGGCCGGTTAGGGTCATGGTGTGCGTTGTCACCAGGCTCAAATCAAGCGCCTCAAGACCGTAATCTGTGGTCAGGCCGTAGCGGACCTTTGAAGTCGCCGGTTCGTTCGTCGTCC
The DNA here is from genome assembly GCA_964397195.1 of uncultured Gammaproteobacteria bacterium. Taxonomy (GTDB): domain Bacteria; phylum Patescibacteriota; class Patescibacteriia; order SBBC01; family CAIJZX01; genus CAYNGY01. Next base: position 67,058 of record CAYNGY010000001.1, read on the forward strand.
AGCTGACGACAACTGAGGTTGGACTGATACCACTCACCAACACATTCGAGATATACGTTCGGGCTCCCGACGCGGTCGTAAAGGCCAGGTCAGCAGAGGCGACCGCGTTCCCGGCTTGGTCGGCGCTCAACGCTTGGGCGTGGAACGACGTGTCGTTGGCGAGGCCACTAATGGTCACGGAGTGTGATGTGCTCAACGTCGCGTCGAGCGTCGTCAACGTGCCGTATCCGCTGGTCAGGCCGTAGGCAATTTGGGTGGTAGCCGGTTCCGTGGTGGTCCACGTCAGGGTTGCCGTGCTATCGGTGGGGGCGGCCACGAAACTATTCACGGTCGGCGCCAGCGTATCTTTCAAAACCGTGAATGCATCACCAAGTTCGTTGGTTAGTCCATCAAGTGCGTGCACTCGAACGGAAACGTAGGCGGTACCTTCGGGTAGTGAAGAAAAATCAATTGTCCATGGCGTCGCATACGATGCGACAGCCCCGGAGAAAATCGTGGTCCAGTTTTTTACCAGCGTGCCGGTCTGATTTGCCCCGGCGTAGATCGCGTATTCAGCCAGATCAATATTCGGGCCGCTGGCTGATTTTGAAAAACTGACCGTGTAGGTGGTGCCGGCGACATTGCGCGGTGTCGTATCTCCGCTTTGGGTATCGGTGATCACCGGGACGTCCGTATTCACGGTCACACCGTTGGCGGTTCGCACGCCGCCCGCATTCCCGGCGGTATCGACCGCGCGAACGGACACGAAGTACTGCACGCCGCTGGTCAGAGAGAGGCCGGTGGCCGTGACTGATGTACTTGTCCCGGCCGAAGTCCAGCCACGAGTTTGCACACCGCCGCTTGTCGTCCCAATTGCGTATTCGTATCGCCCGAGCCCGGAGAGTACATCGGTCGCCGCGGACCAGTGCGCGCTCATAGCGGTCGTGCTCGACTGATAGTCGAGGTCGGAGCCGAGGCCGTCAGTGACTGACGCCGGCGTGGTCGGTGCCGTCCCATCATATTGGTACGGGCCGTAATCAACGACGCCGCCGCTAAGTGTTCCCCCGATATCGTATGAGGCGGTGTGGAGATACCAGTCGCCGTCCACGGTGGCGGTTTGGATGAACGGTGTTTCACCGAGGCTCGGTGTGTCGGTGCCCGGAAACGTATAGGTCAGGTTCTGATCCCAGACGCGAACGGTGATCCCGGCCGCAGTCTGATCGTTGAAGGTAAACGTCGACGTGTTGTACCACGTTGAGGTGGTTTGGTCGGATATGATGTTTGGTGGGAGCGCCTGCGTATACACGCTCTTTAATGCGGTGTATGACGTTTCAATTCCGTCGCCGTTACGTGCTTTGACCTGTATCCGATGGATCGTGCTTGGGGTCAGGCCAGTTCGGGTCCAGGTATTTGTCGTCACCCATCCGGAGTTGACGCCATTTGTGGTGTCATTAAAGAAGAGTGCCGCTTGGCCGGTACCGAGGTTCGAAATGGTGCCGCCGGCGTGGACCGTAAAGGATGTGGTGGTGACACTATCTTGCGTCACGTTCGTCGGCGTCTGAATAGCCGTATACGAACTCGCGCTCGAGCCGTCGGTATTGCCATTCGCGTCAGTCACGTTCGGGTGACGGGTGTATTGGGTGTTGGCGGTCAAACCCGTTTCCGTACAGGACTGTGATCCGGCGGCCAGGTTCGTACAACCGGTCACGTTACTATGGCTGGCATTATGAACGTCATACCGAGTTTCGGCCGTGGCATTGTCCGTCCAGGTCCACGTAATCGAGGTGGTCGTAATTGTACTATGACTTGTCGCGGTCGGTGCTTGTGGCGGGAGCGTGTAGTTAATGACCAACTGCGGTTTATTTGCCGCGGCATCAACCGACGCATACGCCCCCGCCCGGTTCGCAATACTTCCAAAAATGCCGAAACTTATTTTTTGCGTCGTCGTCAATCGCGCTTGCACGTCGGCGTTCGCCAGCGCGCCGAGGGTGTAGCTCTTCGATCCGGTGGTTCCCCACGATTGGCCGCTAACGTACTCACGACTTGAACCGGCGACATCATTGTACACATCAGCACAGGCCAGACTCGAGGTGTCATCCGTCACCCCGCGTACAACCGAAATACTTCCGGAGGTGGTTGTCGAAACGTTGACGGTCAGCTGAACACTGGTAATGGTGGCGTTAGTCGGAATGGACGCCAAACTAAATTGCATCTCACTGGCATTATTGGTGTCCGTGTATCCACCAAGTGAGCAATCAGCAAAGTTGTGAAACTGGCCGCTCGCCTTGAGTATCGTCGAGGATGCGCTCTCGCAAGAGTATTCAGTTAACTCCGCTATACATCCCCCGCCACCGTCATCGATGTAGGTTGATGTGTTGTTCCCGGTAATGTCGTACGTCGGGTTGAGGGTGACGCTTGATGAATACGCGTCGGCTCGTTGCGGGCGTCCGGCGATAAAGATTCCGTAGCCGAGCGTAAAGAATTGAATGGAAATAGCGAGGACGGTCAGCATGACCATGCTGACGGAAAGTTTCATCCGTTGTAAATATCCGTTGTACGATTCGAGATACTGACCATGTTCGTCCCGCGCGCTCAATTCGCTAAACGCAAACATCGGCGCTTTACGAAAGTGAGATGGAATTTCGAGCAGGACTAAAAACAAGACGACCAAAAACCGCGCGAACTGGGCGATCGTGAAGAAGACGATATGCAGGAAGCGAGAATCAAAAACACCCTGCGGATTGTGCAACCACTCCGCAAAGAGTGCTACCCTTTGTCGTAACCGGACGAGCCGGACATGCATAATATTTGTTTTTCTTTTCACCTATACTATAGCAAAAAAAGGGGCTTTCGTCAATGTCTTCTGTTGTCATTTTGTTGAGTCTTGTGTACCATGTTGTAGCCCTATGCAAGACGAGCACACAAATCGAGACATTCTGACACTCGTGGTCATTATGGTTGTGTTTGTGTCGATCATTGCCGCTCTGAAAGTCGTTGATGATAAAACTGGAATCATCAAGGACATAGGGACAAGAATCGTATCTAGGTACATATAGTATTTAGCGACTCTTGCCCCCGTAGCTCAACGGATAGAGCGGTCCCGTCCTAAGGGAATGATAGAGGTTCAATTCCTTTCGGGGGCACCAAGGGCCCTTAGCTCATTTGGTAGAGCGCTTCCATGGCATGGAAGAGGTAAGGAGTTCGATTCTCCTAGGGTCCACCAGACCTAGATTAGCAAGATGTTCCTCGAGGAACATCTGAATAAAGGAAATGTTCCGCGAGGAACAATTGAAAATACACGAAGAACATATGTTCCTCGGGGAACATATGTAAATTGTCGAATGTTCCGCGAGGAACATTGGCTTGGGCCTGTAGCTCATTTGGTAGAGCGCTGCATTCGCATTGCAGAGGTAAGGGGTTCGATTCCCCTCAGGTCCACCAATTGGAAGTGTCGTAAAGTGTTAGATATCGAGAGTTACTGATTTTCGGGGTTTTTGGTATTTGAAAAGAGGGGTCATTGCTGACCCCCGGGGGTTTTCGGCGGGGCGAGTTTCTTCATGTGGTCGAGAAGCTCTTGGAGCTCGAGCTCGCCGGGCATGGCCGATCGAAGGGGGCGGATGATTCCGCCGCAGTCGCCGCACGTCTCGTACGGCAAGTGACTCTGTCGGAGGGTCGGCTGAGTCCGATGCTGACAGCGGCAGACGAAGGTCGAGGGAAGGAGCTGGTCGGGCCGCGGGGCGAGCACACTGGCGAGAGATTCGATGGCCATCGGGCCTCCGGTGGTGGAGAGTGAGAATCGTGGGGCGGTACGAGTAGAATAACATAATCCACAGCGACAAAATATTGACAATATACCCCGGGGGGGTATATTGAAATATATGGCCCAGAAGTATCGCGCTTCTCGCACCGTCGGTGCTCGGATTCACCGTTTAACCGGTCAGATTCAGGCGATTGAAAAAATGGTGACCCAGCGGCGAACGTGCGCCGAGGTCTTGTACCAAATCAGTGCGGTTCGTTCCGGACTTGAACAGGTCGCGGCGATCCTGTTCGAAATAGAATTACAGAAGGTCGCCTCCCGCCGTCGGCTGACAAAAAAAGACGTCGACGGTCTTTCCCACGCTTTTAGTAAGTCAATATAATACCCGTATGTCGAATGCCGCTTCGGTGACCGATCAAACATTTGAGCAGGAAGTCCTGAAATCAGAAAAACCCGTGCTCGTAGATTTTTGGGCGGTCTGGTGTTATCCGTGCAAAGTGCAAGGACCGATTATCGACGAGGTGGCCCAAGCTATGGGTGACAAAATGAAAATCGTGAAGCTTGAGGTTGATGACAGTCCGATGACCGCCGGGAAATATAATATTCTGTCCATTCCGACCTTAGCATTGTTTAAAAATGGTGAAGTCATCTGGCAAGGTGTTGGTGTTCACCAGAAGCCGGCTCTCGAAGAGGCGCTCAAGAAACATCTTGAATAATCTGTGACGACGGACGTCGTCATCATCGGCGGTGGGCCGGCCGGATTAACCGCCGCACTGTATGCGTCACGACGCGGCGTTCGCGTTGTCCTCTTGACCGAAGACACTGGCGGACAAGCAACGATGACCGCCCGGATTGAAAACTACCCGGGCGTTGATCCGGTTGACGGACGCGAATTAATGATGCGATTTCAGCGTCAGGCCGTTGCCGCTGGGGCCGATGTTCGTCATGAACGAGCGCTGTCGATTGCGCACCACGGCCAGAACTTTACGGTCACGACGACACGAGCGTCGTACGAAACGGAAACCGTCATCCTGGCTACCGGCCTGACTCGCCGCCGACTTGCTGTTCCGGGCGAGGAAACATTTATCGGTCGCGGCGTGTACTACGGCCTGCTTGATCAACCGCGAAATTGGGCGGAGAAATCCATGGCAGTGGTCGGCAGTGGGAATTCGGCCATGGACACCGCGTTACTTTTGGCCAACGAAAACGCGAACGTGCATCTCTTCATCAAGCACCCCGAGCTACGTGGTGAGCGAGTGTTGATCGATCGCGTTCAAGCGTCACCGCGCATTACCGTCTACCCAGTCGCGGAGGTGACGCGGATTGAGGGTCAGGCTGAGGTGAGTGGCATTGTCTTCATGAGCCACGATCGTGAACAGCGGATGGACGTTGATGGGGTTGATGTCGAAATCGGATTTATCGTGAATCCGGAACTGACCCGCGGATTGGTGGATGTCGACGGCAAACAGCAGGTCATCATCGAGCCCGGACGAAACGCGACGAGTGTCCCCGGTATGTTTGCCGCTGGCGATATCACGACCATCCTACAGAAACAAGTTGTCATTTCAGCCGGTGAGGGGGCAAAAGCGGGCATGAGCGCGGCCGAGTACATCCTAGCTCGTCGTGGCCAACCCATGCCCTCAACCGATTGGACTCATCACGAGCCGCTTCGGCACGAACAATCTTCTTCGTCGGAAATTGACTGACCAAAATATATGGCCTCAAATCCATTCAGTAACGCTCTCGCCCAACTCAAAGCGGCCACCGCTCATCTCGAGCTGTCGGCGGAGATGGTTGCCCGGCTCCAACAACCCGAACGGTTCGTCCAGGTATCGATTCCGGTGCTGATGGACAATGGCCAGACCAGGGCCTTTACCGGATACCGCGTCCAGTATAATAGTGCCCGCGGCCCGTACAAAGGTGGGATTCGATTTCATCCGGATACAAATCTGAACGAAGTAAAGGCGCTGTCGTTTTGGATGGCCATGAAATGTGCTGTCGTTGGCATTCCGTACGGCGGCGGGAAGGGCGGCGTGACGGTCGATCCGCGTCCGCTGTCGAAAGGAGAGCTCGAACGACTATCGCGGGGCTGGGTGCGCGCGATGTATCCTGTCCTCGGTCCAGATGTAGATGTCCCAGCGCCAGACGTCAACACGAACGGACAGATCATGTCCTGGATGGTTGATGAATATTCGCGTCTGGCCGGAAAATGGTCGCCCGCCGCGTTTACTGGAAAGCCAATCGAAGTTGGCGGAAGTGAAGGACGAATGTTTTCGACGAGTCAAGGTGGGTTTTATGTCCTCGATGCGTTAGCCAAGGTGCTCAAACTTGATCCAAAGAAAACAAGCGTTGCGATTCAGGGTTTCGGAAACGTCGGCGCATTTGCCGCTGAGATTATGTCGAAGGCGGGTTACCGAATTGTCGCGGTCTCGGACTCACAAGGCGGCGTCTATGTGCCGGGTGGACTCGATGTGGCGGCTGTTTGGAAACACAAGCAAGAAACCGGGACCGTTGCGAGTTACGCGCCAGCGAAAAAAGTTTCGAACAAACAGATTCTCGAACTGCCAGTCCACCTGCTTGTGCCGTCGGCGCTGGAGAGCGTCCTGACGGGAGCGAATGCCGGTCGGGTGAAAGCGAAAATCATCTTAGAACTCGCCAACGGCCCGACGACACCAGAAGCCGATGCAAAATTCGCCAAGCGGGGCATCCATGTTGTTCCGGATATTCTGGCCAATGCCGGCGGAGTGGTCGGATCATATTTCGAATGGGTTCAGAACCGCGCCGGCGATCACTGGAGTGAGCGCGAAGTGCTGACGCGACTCAAGCCGGTCATGACGGAATCATTTGATGCTGTCTGGGCAATGGCAAAGAAGAAACATGTGACCTTACGCGTGGCCGCGTATTTGGTGGCTATCGAGCGCATTGTGAAAGCGATGAAATTGCGGGGGTAGATACTTTCCCCTCGGCTTCGCCGGTTCCCCCTTCTGAATTCAGAAGGGGGACAGGGGGAAGTAAAAACTCCTCCAATGTTTTCAGTACCGTCTCAATGTGTAACAACACATCTTCGTTCGTGAATCTGATCACAAAAATATAACAAGACGTTAAGAACATTTCTCGCTCGATATCATTCGCTGCAACTTCTTTTGTTTGATGAATTATGCCGTCGAGTTCAACCGCAAACCGGAGTTTTGGGCAGTAGAAATCAAGGATATACCGTCCCACGCCAAACTGCCGCCGAAACCGATATCCGTGGAAGCCGTCTTTTTTCAAATACTCCCAGAGTCGACGCTCAGCGGCAGTGGGCGAGCGACGTAACGTTTGACGAATAGTCTTATGAGACGAAAGATTATATAAACGAGGCATAGCCAAGATGAAGGCCACACATACGTAATGATAAGTGGGGCGCCAAGAAAGTCAAAGGTTATATGCTGGAGAAGTTCGACACGGGCTTGACAAAAGCTCAGTTTTGCGGTATACCCAGGTGTCATTAATCTCTAAATCTATGGTCCGCCACATTCGTGTTTTACTTGCGCTCGCCGTCCTCGCGCCGTTGATGGCGTGGGCTTCGCCTGCCGCCGCTGAGTCACGTGAACTAATTGTAAACGGATACTTTCGGAGCGATCCTACGGCAGATTGGCATGCCCAGGACTATTCGGCGTTAAATTCACAATACGGAGTAACATATACCCCAATCGCGACACAACCCATTAACTGGTGGGGTGGTGGAGGATACACAGGCCAAGATAATAACTTCATTACGCTCGGATCTCACGGCGTCGATCTAGAAACGGTATCACAGCTGGTGATGCTGCCGGCGAATGCGACAAATATTAAAGTCCGAGCGTACTACTTAATGTACCCGAGCTCAACACTGCCGCAGTTAACACTTTCGGCAGTTGGAGCAGCGCGTGGCGTAAAATGTGATGTCACCGCGCCGGCCGAGGGGAGTTACACGTGGAGCGCCATGTCGTGTACGTTACCTGAAGGATCTAGTGGGCAGGTGAATATTGTGATCAAAAGTTTTGGTAGTACGGTAGCGTATGTGAGTGGTATTAGTGTCACAGTTGACGTGCCAAGCTCTCCGCCGGCACCAGCCCCGGTAGTCACGCCGCCAGTGATATCACTGACAAGTCCCACAAACGGTAGCACCGTTCAGAGTGGCTCCGTAACCATTGCTGGTACTATCAAGAGCCCAAGTTCTGAGCTCACAAATTACTACTACTGGTACAATGAAAAACCGTATTACTTTACGCTTGATGCGCAAGGAAATTTTTCTGTCCCGGTGACACTGACGTCTTCCGACAACTGGTTTGTGTTTGTGGCGAACAATCGGTACGGGCTCGAGTCGCGCCAGGCCTACCAAATTAAATACAAACCCACGCCACGCGTGCTAGGTGTCAGCACGTCGTCTTCGACGTTAACGTCGATCATCTTGAAAAATGGAAAGTTTCAATTAAAAAAGGGCACCACGACAAAAACCATCCAACCCTTCCCGGGCTACACCGGAAAAATCTATGCCAAGCGAATTGAGGTGGCGCCAGATGAAATCTATTTCATCTTCGTCGCGCTTGATGCTGGGAAAGCCGGGAAAATGGTCATCTATAATCAAGATGGAAATGTGACGGATCGGAATGCTCCCTTTGGGGCCTTCAAGCCGGGATATAATGTCTCGATGCTCGTATCGAAAGTGACCAGCCAGGTATTCATTGCTGTCGCCCCGAAGAAGTGGGGGAATAGTGTTTCACTATTCGAGATCCAGGCGGGCAAGTTCGTCTATATCGAAAAAGCGGTGGTTGGAAAAAAGACTTCTGGGGATCTGCGCGTGAAACTGATGTCACCGGATGGTCAATCAGTCGTTCTGGCGACCGGCATAATGGGGAAGAAGGCCACGCGTAAATCGTGGCGGTATAGCGAATTCACGAACTCGTTTATCCGGACGGTCGGTTCCGATCGGCATGTCCGAATGAATAAAACGGCGCTGTCCTGGAAATAAGCGAAAAATGAATCACACCCGGTCCGTCCTTGGACCGGGTGTTTTGTACACGGAGCGATTACGTGAGCTGACGCAGGAGATACTCGCCGTAGCTCGGGCCGTCTGCGAGGAGGCGGAACTGATCGTCGGTGATCCAGCCCATCCGCCAGGCCACTTCTTCCGGACAGCCGGGATTGATCTGGTGCAGTTCGCTGATCATGTCGATGTAGTTCGACGCCGTCAGCAACGAGCTCGGCGTGCCGGTGTCGAGCCAGGCCATACCGCGGCCGAGACGTTCGACACGGAGTTCACCGCGCTGGAGGTAGGCGTCGTTCAACGACGTGATCTCAAGCTCACCTCGGTTCGACGGAGTCAGCGTCTTCGTCAACTCGACGACGCGGCCATCGTAGAAGTACAGGCCGGTGACGGCGACGTTCGACGTTGTGGTGGTCGGCTTCTCGACGATACTGCGGACGCGTCCCTCGGCATCGAACTCGACGACGCCGAACCGTTTCGGGTCTCTGACTTCGTAGCCGAAGACGATGGCGCCGGTCGTGAGTTCGGCCGCCGTGCGAAGAATCGAGGGGAGCCCATGTCCGAAGAAGATGTTGTCGCCGAGGATCAGGCTGACCGGATCATTGGCGATGAACACTTCGCCGACGAGGAACGCCTGCGCGAGGCCACCCGGTTTCGGCTGGATCGCATAGGAGATCGATATGCCCCACTGCGAGCCGTCGCCGAGGAGGCGTCGGAAGGCGTCGTTGTCTTCGGGGGTGGTGATGATCAGGATCTCCCGGATGCCGGCGAGCATGAGCACCGTCAACGGGTAGTAGACCATCGGCTTGTCATAGACGTGAAGCAGCTGCTTGCAGACGACGTCGGTGGCGGGGCGGAGTCGAGTGGCTCGGCCGCCAGCCAAGATAATGCCCTTGCGGACGCTCATGGCGAGCCTTTCGTTGGAGTGAGATGTGCAAATCCGGGTTCACCTTACGAGTGTCGAGGGTAGTCGTCAAGTATGAAAAAGCCCCGCTCTTTTCAGAGCGGGACCCGGAGGACGATGACCATGGTCTGGTCGTCACAGGTGATGGTCGGGATGACGAGAGCGCGATCGATGAGCCGCCGCGCCGGCGCTGTGTGCAGTTGGCGGGTTGGGACCCAAGCGACCACCGACGATCGCGTTCGTGATCGAAACCATTGGTAGGTGCGCTGGAGCGTATTCCGACGCGGCGCCGAACATCTCACCTTCGGTTGCGTTGTGACCTTCGCAATTCGTGGGCGAGGAGCGGTGAGTACAGGCGGAGCAGGAGACGCGGCCGCGGTGGGGAGAGTCTCGTCGAGTGTCTCGTCCGGCGGTAGCACCGATTCGGGGACCGGGACGGCCGGAGTCATGCCGAGGTGCTTCGCGAGTCGCTCCTCATTCACGCCGTCAGGAATGATGTGTGCTTGGAGCACCGAACCGTCGTCGAGGCGAAAGTTCCGAATGACGTACCCACGTCCGAGACAAACGCGGCGGAGCTCGGCCCCGTTGTTTCGCGGAACAAACTGCGGACCGCGATCAACGCTGAGGACGTCAGTTCGGTTGACGAGAGCAATGATCTCGTCACGAATTTCGACTGGCCAGTCCTGGGCCAGATCTGAACGAGGGGCGTCTTCAACCGGAGTCGCGCTTTCGGTCGCAGGCTCAGGCGGCGGCGCCTCACGCAACAGTGAAACAAGACTGTGCATGAGCGACGTCGAGACGCCGTTCTTCAGGCCCGTAATTTGGACCGACTGTTTACGGCCGATTTCGGTACACCAGACCTGAAGGCCGGTGGGTGACTCGCCGCGCTGATGAATCAGGCCGACGCTGATGTCTTCGGCGTCAGCGAGTTCGGCCAGGATTGGCTCAGCCACGGTTGGATGTGAGTAACCAAGCCGCCGGAGCAGAGTCAAGGCGCGGTTCGTGGTAGCGAGCAGCGTCGTCATGACGATTCCTTTCGTCGGGGAAAAAGGGCGGTCAACAGCGGGTACGAGAAGTGTACGCTTCACAAAATCAAAAAGGAAGCCTGAGGAGCGGTGGCACGGGAAAGAAAAAAACGCTATACTCAGGATACAACTATGGCAAAAACGAAACCCCACAAACGCGAAGAACAAAAACTCCATCGTCTCGGGCATCGGCTCGTGGCGGGCGTTGATGAGGCTGGGCGCGGTGCTTGGGCCGGACCGATTGTGGCCGGGGCCGTCATTCTCGATGAAACGTTCGAACCAAAGCTAGTCAATGACTCAAAACAGCTCACCGCCAAGCAGCGCGAGAAGATGTTCGTCCATATCTCGCACCACGCTGTAAGTTGGGCCGTCGGAGTTATTCCGCACACCACAATTGATCGCGACGGCATGACTGCCGCGAATAGACTTGCACTGACCACCGCGCTTGAGCGGCTTCATGTCCAACCGGATGCGGTCCTCGTAGACGCGATGCCGATTTCGTATAAAAAGAAGCCGGTCACGGCCATCATCGATGGCGATGCGAAAAGTTTGACGATTGCGGCCGCCTCAATCGTGGCCAAAGTTGTTCGCGACGCGCTAATGGATGGTGAGCATCGACGCTACCCAGAATATGGATTTGCTGAACACAAAGGGTATGGCACCGCCGCGCATGAAAAAGCACTAGCTGCTCATGGTCCATCACCAATTCACCGACAGTCTTTTGAGCCATTGAAACGTGCTGTCGCTACAGCGAAAGGAAAGAAAATTGTCAGACGCGCAGCGCCGCGTCGGGTGGCGAAGAAAAAATAAATCACGGCTGCCGGATCAGCCGTGGTTAGGAGCGTGGGCGCCGACGCTTTTTGCGTTCAGCGATACTGAGCGTGCGATGATGCGCAGCGGCCTTCCGGAGCCGATCCGCCCATTTCTTCGTCAGGATGCGCTGACGATGATCGTTGATCTGTTCGAGGAGCGTGACGAGGCGTTCGAGGTTCTTTCGGACGCTTCCGAGAGCGTAGACGCGTCCGAGCTCGTCGAGGGTAATTGCCTTGACGACGAGGAGCAAGTACTCAATTGCCCCTCGGAGTGCGCCGAGGAAGTTGCCACCGAGCGAACGACGGAATGCCGCACGCCAGCTAGCCTTTTCCTGCTGGGCACTCATGATCTCGAACAGGCCACCCTGCATCGACCGACGGTTTACGATCAGCCCGGTGACCTGCCGGCGGAAATCGTGACTCTTCGTCCCCTGGCCATTGACGATCAGGTATCGGAGTCGATACTCGACCTCAGTCGGGGTGAACCCAGCAATCTCCAGCCGGTGGAGTTCGAGTGCGACGCTGTAAGCGATGTGCCCAGCCCGGACTGCGTCCTGGATTTCACGCGAGGCGTCGCAGAACGCAAGCGCTCGGTGGACCCAGTCAGCACTCCGCCCAACCTGTCGGGCAAACGCGGCGACGGTCAATGTCGGCATCACGTCGCGCAGAAGTCGGAAGAAGAGATAGTACGCTTCCGCTTCCTGGTGCACCGGAACCGGATGGTGCGTGTTCTCCGAGTACTGCAGGTTGAGGGCGGCTACGGCGCTGATGCCGCGGTGAATCGTGACATCGAGTCTCGTGCCCTCGAAGTGGCGACGGAAGCATCTGCCGTTCGTCGTCGGGTGACCAGATCCATTGCAGGCTGAGCAGCCAACCTCCCAGAGGTGACGGCAAGCCCGCAGCCGACGTTCACCGGCGATCAACACCGGGTACATCGGCTTGGCGTCCGTGGTTGTTGGCCTGAAGTCACGCCAGTCGGTCATTGTGTTCCAGAGCCGATCGGTGATGGCGACGTACTGCTTGAATTCCTCGCGTGTGAGAAGTCCGACGGTGGGCGCATGGATGAGGCCCTGCAGGGCGATCGATTCAGCCAACTCGGGGATCCCGTCGAAGGTTTTCCGAGGCTGGTTGAGAGTGATGATCGAGTGCAGATCGATCGGTGCAGCGCGGCGACTCACAGAGCGCGGTTTCCGGAGCGCGGCCAGCAATTTCTGCTGGTCGGCCGGTCCCCAGCGATGGGAAACAGCGTGTCCAGCCATGTGCTGACCTCCAAAACGAAGCGTTGAGTGTGGTAAGAGCCGGCCATATCTTTTCACGCGCGGCTAGTACCTGTCAACTTAGGGAATCGGACTTGCAGAAACAGCCAGAATTTCGTATGCTGTACCGGCTATGGATCATGCCGTTGTCGCCGAATCGCTGGAGAAGAAATATCGCTTGGGAAAGGCTATCGAAGTCCCGGTTCTCCGCGGGGTGAGTTTTCAGATTAATGCCGGAGATCTCGTCGCACTCGTCGGTCCGTCCGGCAGTGGTAAATCGACCTTGTTGAATTTGCTCGGGGCGATGGATCGTCCCACCGGTGGGTCACTCCGCGTTGACGGAAAAGACCTTGGTTCTATGTCCGACAGTGAACGAGCGCAGTATCGTGCAAAAACGGTGGGCATGATTTTTCAGTCATTCAATTTACTCCCACACCTAACGGCGCGGCAAAATGTGCTGATGCCGTCCGTCCTCGGCGGAGGGCTTTCCGACGATGTAAAAAAGCGCGCCGACCAGCTACTCGAAACAGTCGGATTGACGCCGCGGGCCAAACATAAACCGACGGAACTCTCCGGGGGCGAACAGCAACGCGTCGCCATCGCCCGTTCACTCCTTAATCAACCAAAAGTGCTCCTGGCGGATGAGCCGACCGGCAACTTGGATCAACACACGGGCCAAGAGGTGATGACCACACTCATCCAACTCTGCCAACAGCACCAAACGACGCTGTTGCTCGTCACCCACGATCCGGCCATCGCCGCTCGCGCATCGCGGCAATTACATCTTGTTGACGGAAAACTGACCAATCCTTCATGACCGCCGCTGGCATCATAAAATTATCACTCGCGAATATTTGGCGCCGTAAGCTCCGAACGCTCTTAACCGTCTGGGGCATGAGTGTCGGCATTGGGGCGATGGTGTTACTGATCTCATTTGCTTCGGGGTTGCAAAAACAGAATGAGGAGCAACTCCTATCGTCGTCCAGCTTAACCCGACTGACGGTGAGTAAGGTAGAGGCAAAGGCCTTTAACTCCGGCACTACCGACACGCCGACGCCGTTCTCCGCCGAGGATATCGCGACGTTGAAAAAAATCCCCCACGTCCAAGCGGTCTATCCGGTCTTCTTCATGCCGCCGGTTAAGATCGAAGTCGATGGGAAGCAGTATGATGCGTACCTACAAGCGACCGTGATGGAGGACATCACCGATGCCCAACGCGAAGCGGTTTCACAGGGTTCCTGGTGGTCATCGAACGCCGACCGCAGCATCGTCCTCTCCGAGCAAACCATTAAAGGTTGGAAGCTCGATCCAGCGGTGTTTGTAGGAAAAACCGTCAAAATCGTCGCTCAAGTATTCCAAGGCACAACCGCCAATAATGGAAAATCGTATGAGGCGAAGGTGGTTGGAGTATCCAAGACATCAACGCCCACTGGGTTTAGTTTTTTTGGTGATGCGATTGCCTTTGATCTTGGCCTGAATATTGCTAATGAAAACCAAAGTACGATTGGTGGCGAGATAATGGGCTCGTCCGACATTAGTAGCGTAACGGTTTTCGCTGACTCTACTGAAAACGTTCCGGCCGTGCGGAAAGCCATTCAGGATTTGAAATGGTTCCCAACTGGTGTTGAAGAATTAATCAAGATGCTCAACCAAAGTTTCTTGATCATGAAAATTGTCTTGGGGATTATTGGCGGTATTGCGCTCTTTGTCGCCCTGATCGGGATCGCGAACTCAATGCTCATGGCCGTTCTCGAACGCACCCGCGAGATCGGGATCATGACCGCGCTCGGTGCGTCACGCCGGACGGTGTCGTGGCTCTTTCTGGCTGAAGCTGGATGGCTTGGGTTCTTCGGTGCGCTGGTTGGTATTCTTGGGGCGATGGGTATTGGGAAAGCCATTACCACCGGGGTCTCCATATACCTATCATATACGAAATCAACCAACGGCGATCTCTCGTTCATTCAATTTTCGGTCGGACCAATTCTTTTCTTCGGGACCCTCGGTGGTGCCGTACTCGTCACCTTGATTGCCGGATGGCTCCCGGCGCGACGGGCGGCGACCCTCGATCCGATCGCCGCGCTTCGACACGAATAGTTCGCTTGTCGCATGTTGTCGTTTTCCACCTCGTCGTGTCAGGCGGTGGTATGTTTTTGTGAGCGCGCGATCAACCAGGAGTTTTTTCGACAGCCGGTAAATACGATTTCCTCGTTGGTATTAGTGGCGGCCGGCGTGTTGCTCATAGCGCGCAGTCGTGGGTCCTGGCCACGGCGCACAATTGGAGTGGCGATGATAGTCGCCGGGCTGGGTAGTGCTCTATATCATGGGACGCTCCTGCAGGCGACGCAGGCCGGCGACGTTTTCGGGCTACTCGTCATCGCCGCGACCGTGACGATTCTCGAGCTCGGGTATCGGTTTCGGTGGCGGACGCGCACGCATATCATCCAGTGGGCAATGGTGGTCGTTTTTGGCATGCTGAGTGTCCTCTTGCCAGCCGGAATACGTCAGCCGATCTTGGCCGCGGTGTTCGCGGTCGGAATTTGCGCGTCGATGGTGCGCGTCTGGAGCAATGGTATTCATGCTCGCCGGGTGTTAGGTTCGGCGGCCGCAGTACTACTGGGCGGGTTATTGGTTTGGTCCGCAGACGAGTCATCACTCGGATGTGCAATTCACGGACACGGTCTTTGGCATGTGGCCGGGGCGGTGGCGGCGTGGCTGTACGCGTCCACATGGCCCCCGTTTGCCAAGGGGGCAGGCGGGCGCTAGGATAGAGGTATGGACACCAACAACCAACCCGAAATCACCGTCGAACAACAGATCATCGATCGGCTTGGGATTCGCGCGGGCATGGCTGTCGGCGACTTCGGTACCGGCGCGTCAGCACGGTTAGCGCTGGCGGCCGCGGGCGTTGTCGGGGGCGACGGCCAGGTTTTAATGTTTGATGTTCGAAAAAGCGCGTTGACCGCCGCACTCAAGCTAGCGCAAATCGCTAACCGAACAAACTGCCGGGCTGTCTGGTCGAATCTCGAAATTTTTCGTGGCGCCCAAGGCGTCGCTGACGCATCACTCGACGCCGGGATGATGGTTAACGTACTGAACGAATCAAAGCATCCGAAAGATATTCTGGCCGAAATTCATCGGATGCTTAAGCCCGGAGCGCCACTTCTTATTATTGATTGGGCGGTGGACGCGAATACGAAGCTTGCCCCGCGCGCCGATCATCGGATGGCGCCGGAATACATTTCATCGATCGCGACTGATGTCGGGTTTGCGCCGACCGCCACCTTCACGCCGTCCGCGCAATCATGGGCGATCGTGTTGACGAAAACGTAATGCCCTCGCCAACCCAGCGGCGCGGTGGCTTGGCGGAAGACCAAGCCGTTTTATTTTTACAAACGCGCGGCTACATAATTCTCGGCCGTCATCTGACCGGACGGTATGGCGAAATAGATATTCTGGCCATGGACCGTGGGGTCATAGTGGCCGTCGAAGTGAAGTATCGTCGGACCGATCGGTTTGGGAGCGCGTCAGAAGCGATGACGGAAAAAAAGATTCAACGGCTGGTCGCGACGTTGCAAGAAGAACTTGTCCGCCGCCGGTGCGAGCACGCGCCGTACCGCATCGACCTGATTGCGATTGATGGGAACCGCATCACGCACATCACACATGTTGAGTCCCCAGAAGTTGCGGCCGGATTGTAGCGGGCGCGGTCGGCTGGTATACTTTCCGCATGTCGCCGCTCATCTTCATTACCATCGCCGGCCTAGCATTATTTGAGACGGTCAGTAGTCTCGATAACGCGATTATTAATGCCGAGGTTTTACGGACGATGGGGCAAAAAGCTCGTCGCTGGTTTTTGAGCTGGGGATTTTTCCTCGCGGTCATCGTCGTCCGGGGCGTCCTGCCCTGGGTGGTAGTCTGGGTCGCCGCTCCATCGCTCGGACCACTCGGTGCGTTAACTGCCACCTTTAGCAATGACCCGCGCGTCAGCGCCGCACTAGAATCTGCCGCCCCGATTCTGTTGATCAGCGGCGGGACCTTCCTGATACTGCTTTTTTGCCACTGGCTGTTCATGGAAGAAAAGCATTACGGGCTCCCGCACGAGCGCGCGATTCATTCGCTCGGGGCATGGTTTTATACGGTTGCGTCGGTGGTTGTGCTCTTGCTAAGTATCTTCGCGGCCAAGATTGATGTCTTAATGGTACTCGGCGTTGTCGTCGGATCAACCGTCTTCTTCATTACCCACGGTTTTAAAACATTCGCTGAAGAACAGGAAGCGTCGCTGGCGAAAGGTGGAATGAGTGATGTTGCCAAGCTGTTGTATCTCGAGGTGATCGACGCCACATTCTCAATCGACGGCGTCCTCGGTGCATTCGCCTTTACGCTTTCGGTGCCGATTATTTTACTCGGCAACGGACTCGGGGCACTCGTCGTTCGTCAGTTAACCGTAAAAAACATTTCCCGCATTCGTGACCTCAAGTACATCAAAAATGGAGCGATGTATTCAATCGCCGTGCTCGGTGTGGTCATGGTCATCGACGCGTTCGGCGGTCACATCTCGGCGTGGATTTCGCCGCTCCTGACATTCCTGATCGTCGGCTACTTCTTCTGGCGGTCGGTCCGGGTACCTCGAGCAACCTAATATGTGGCCCCGTCCGATCCGTTGGGCAACGGTCGCGGCATGGATGGCTATCATCTTCTACTTTTCGTCGATCCCGGATTTGCATTCCGGCTTGCAACCGTTCTGGGATTTCGTGTTGCGGAAAATCGCCCATGGTGTCGAATACGGTATCCTCGCCTGTCTCGTCGCCTCGGCAGTTCGGCCAGCGAATCGGGTGACGACCCGTGCCGTACTCATCGGCATCGTCGTCGCTTCTCTCTATGCGATGACGGACGAATACCATCAAACATTTGTGCTCGGTCGTCACGGCGCACCGCTCGATTGGCTGATTGATACGTGCGGGGCCGTTGCAATTAGCGGGTTGTGGTGGCTGTCTTTCGTGCGACGTAAAAAATAAACTCCGGCACTGTATATCTTTTAGAAAAACGCACGCGCGCGCTGCGACGGATGTTAATCGTCTTGTTAAACTTCAGTCCGGCCGTCCGCAGCGCCCGAAGATAAAACTTTTTTGTCCAATGCCGGTCGGTAAAGGAAATCGTATGATGGGCATCGAGACGGATATGTGCGGTGAATTGGCTACCATCTTGGGTTTCATCGTATCCCGGCGCAAAGGTGAAATATCGATCCGGCAGGTTCTTTGCCCTCACGCACCGCGGATGTAGATCAGAAAAAACGAGGCGACCACCGGGTTGCAGAACGTGGCTGATGCCACGCATGATCTGGGTGATCTCTTTTTTTGTATCAACATTGAGGAGCACCATGTTCATCACCACCACATCAAATGAAGCCTTGGGGAGCGTGCCGACGCGAGTCGCATTCAGATGACGGAACGCTAGTCGCGGATGCCGATGCGTTTTTTTGCACGTCGTGATCCATGACGCGGCCGAATCAATCCCGAGGACAGCTGCGCCCTGAGCGGCAAGGGCGGTCGTAATCCGACCGTCACCACATCCAATATCGAGCACGCGTGTATTGCGCAAAATCCCGGCGGCCCGCGTTAACGCCGGAAGGAACGTTTTTGTATGGTTTCGTGCCTGTCGTTCATACAGGGCGCGGAAGTATTGCTGTGTGTATTTCTGGACGGCCATAGATATATCGTACCACAAACAGAAGAATCACCCGACTTGACGCCACCCGGATTCGGACGTAGGCTCGCTCTGTTCTCGCTGCAAGTCCACACTCGCCCGCGAGGTGCACATGTCACGTCTGCTGAAGTTTCTGGCGGCCATCTTGGTGGGTACCTTCATCGGTAACTGCGCTGGGTCATATCTCAGCGCCGCGCCGATGGTCGTGCCGCCGCAGGTGGTCGAAGTCCAGGACCCGATTCCGCAGTGGTTGAAAGGTGAGCAGGGCCATGTCGTCGTTCGTGTCATCGTGCGACGCGACGGACGCGTCGGCCGTATCCTCACCAACTCCGCCAACGACAAGCTCAAGTCCTGGTACGAACTCGCCGTCCGCGCCTCACGGTTCACCCCGGCGACGGTCGACGGCAAACCGGTCGAGGCGATTGTCACGATCCGGTACGAGTACACGGTCAAGTCGACGGTCAAGGTGACCGCCGATCCCTGAAGCGCCTCACTACCGCAGGAGGCCACATGGCCACCAAACCGAAGGTCGTCGCAGCGCCCGAAGCCCCGCCTGTCGAACCAGCTCGTGAGCCGTTCCACATCTCGATCGTCTCCGAACTCGACGAGAACCTCAAGCTGACGGGAGGCACGTTCGGCATCCTCGAGCTGATGCGCCTCCTGAACCGCACGCGTGTTCCTCGGGAGCACATGCTACCGCTGGCGGTCAAGCTCCGCAAGTTCGCCAAGAAGGCGCGGATCTACCCGCCGCTCCTCGACGCTGCCAACCGCCTCGAGGCCGAGCACGAACGGCAGGTCCAGTAGCGCCACCGCACCATCCGATCCCCGACGCTTCCGCTCATCTCCTCCATCACATGGAGGGGTCAGGGTGAGGAAAGCGTCGGGATGTTTTTTTGTGACACGCAGCTTATCCACTCGACAATCCGTAGGTATCAGCCCATACTTGGGGCACTTATTTCGTAACACTGTGTGTATGATGAAAAACATGTCGATGCTGGATCGGGTGATCCGCGCCGTTGTCGTGGCCGCGATTATTGTGCTCTGGCTAACGGATATTCTCACCGGGACGTGGCTGATCGTGGCCATCGTCATTGGCGTGATCTTCCTGATCACGAGCGCGATTGGCTTCTGCCCGCTCTATCGGATGATCGGAAAAACATTCGGCACCAAGCGCCCAGCCGCACCGGCCGCGACGCCAACCGCCGAAACGCCGACCCAAAATCCACCGGCCACCCCGCCGACGGTCTAAAACAGGAAACGCTTTTACGCGGCGACCGCTGGTCGCCGCGTTCTGTTTTACCGTGCCCGGCGCGAGCGTTTCGGAGTTTGCGTGATGGTGTTCGGATCGAGTGAAACCATCCAGGTCGCTTCAAACATCGCTCGGAAACCCTGGGCGATGGCCGCGTCGGTAATAACGAGCATGTAGCGCTTCGGATTTGAGTAGAGCGCCACCGAATCATTCCAGATGGAGATGTCGATGTCGAACGACATGCCTTTCGGTAAGACCCTGACGACTCGTGCCGGATGATGACGCATCTGGCCAAAGGCGACGCTCTCCGGTGTGTACGGGTGAATTTCGCGCATCACCTGGATGATGCCGCGGTCCATGCGGCGCACCGCCTCGGCTTCAATTCCGGGGAAGAGTTCCATCGTGTTCACGTAGTGTGAGATGTAGAGGTTCTCTGATGCGTTGTAACATTCGTCCATCCACACGCGCATGATGCTCTTGGGATCATCATAGTAGCGAATCAGCGGCTTCGTGCCTTCCGAGTTTTCGAGGGCGCGCAAATAGGGGAGGAGTTCTTTGACCGCCCGCTCTTGTTGTTGCGCGCGTTGGAGAAGGCGTGACGGCGGGTCGGGGGTGTAGACCTGCTTTTTCCCTTTCGGCATCAACCCCACGAGTTGTTTCTGTCGAAGCGATTCGAGGTCGAGATAGATGGTTGTCCGCTTGAGCCCGGTCTTTTTCGCGAGCGTCACCGGTGTTCCCCCGCCCATCTCTAAGAGCGCGGTATAGACCCGTGCTTCGCGGGGAGTGAGATTCAGTTCAGTGAGGACTTCTTCGATATTCATGACGGTATCGTACCAGAAAAAGTACAAAATGTCAAGAACTACGTCAGATTAGTCTTATACACAATCAAAAAGGCTAATATAAAGCAGAATAGGAATAGTGGACATGACGCAGACATTGACATTTTATGATTTATGGAGTATGATGGCCAGTTGAACTTGAAAAAGAACCGCCGTCCTGAAACGGGCAATGGATGCACCTTTCAACCAGACCCAGCACTCGACCCCGAGCTCGTCGAGGGGGAGGAGCACTGGCTTAAGAGGAGAAAGTCATGCACCAGTTCTACGGCATGGCCGTCGTGGTTTCGGCGCTGGGCTCTTTCTACGCCGCCATGAGCATCATGCTCCGTCAAAATCCACGGTGGATCACCGCCCGCATGCTGCTGTCGGTGGCGCTCGCTTGTTTGGCTGGTACCGCTGGGCTGACCGGGATGCAAATCACCCGTGACCGCGTTCAGTATCGCCCGGACAATCCGGCCGAAGTTTTGGCCGAGGCAGCTGGGTTGACGCTCAATCACAAGCTGATGACGGTCGAGACGACCGAGCCCGGCACCGAGATCGCTACCATCGATACAACGTATGCTGTCGAGGTCGAGACCGTTCCATCGTACTCGGTGTCGGTCACGCGGATGGTTGTGCGGCTGTCGGTATCGGCCGGCGACTTCCCGCGCATCTCACACAGTCTGCTGACGTACCGAAACGGGTGGCTGGTGTTCATGGTTCCGGGTCGGAGCCCGGCCCGCTACTTCCGCCCGGCGAACGTTCTTGATAGCTGTCGGGCTGAGATCAACCGAGAGGAGTAACCGATGAAAGAGCGCCTTCAAGGCTGGCTGATGCTGGCTGCGGTCATCACGGTGGTGTGGAGCGGTTGTACGCTCGTGGCGCGAATCAACCCGCCGCCGCGATACCGAAGCGCGATGGTCCAAACCCGCTGGGAGTCGAGCCAGATGCGGGAGTGGAGTGACACGACCGAAGTCGTTCGGATGTATATGGTCCGTGCCGATTATTTGTGGGCCGAGATCGACAGCCTGGCCTTCAGCCAGATTCGTATCGGCGACTCGCTGACGGTTGTCTCCGCCGAGTCCGTCTACGTCCACGGTCGGTACGCCGGGCGGTTCTGGCGGATCGGATACCCAGCCCGTATCGAAGACTAGTTCTTTTCCCGGCGCCTCCACTTGTCCCCTCCATTCTATGGAGGGGTACGGGGTGGGGGGCGCCGGGAATTTTGTTTTGGGCGATCGTTGACGGTGTGACCATTTCGGCGTACGGTACGGCCGACCCTATCCGCGGAGGACGTCATGAAGACAGTCTTGTTGATTGAAGACAACAGCGAATCGGCTCGCACATTCCGTAGCCAGCTCGAGGCGGACGTACGCCTCCTCGTCGCCCCGTCGATTGCAGTGGCGCGCGACCTCTACTTCTCGACCCCGCACATCAGCCTGGTTACCATTGGCTCGTTCGAGGGCGTCGCGACCATCACCTTCGTGCGCTGGCTCCGTCAGCGTGGGTACGCTGGAATCATCGTCGCCGCCACGCCGTTTCGCACCACCAATGACGCGTTGCTCACCGCTGGTGGCACAACCGCCGTCAATCGCAATGGGGACGTCGTGACCGAGGTTCGCCGACGCCTGCGCTCTGTCCAGCACGAACCGGTGTAATCAGCACCCCGCTCCTCCGGTATGCCCCCGCATGCCGGTTTTTTGTTCGGGTTGACAATCAGTCGTCCTCAGGCGTAGCCTACCAGAATCCTCACCAGAGCCCTTCCCATCGCCGGGATATGCCCTGGGCAGGAGATGTACTGTCCACCGGGAGCTTCGCCGTTCCCATTCCCCATACTTCTCTACCAGGAAGGTAGGAAGTACACATGCAAAGTGCAGTAGCCGCACCAGCCGCTCCGACGCACCGTTCGCGTCGGGAACGACGAGTCATCGGCGCCGTCCGCTCGCCCAACGCGTATCGTCTCGCGATCGCGTCGTGTGAGTGTCACGTCCCGATGTGCGCGTGTCGCACGAAGTACCTCAAGGCCAGGGCCATCTTGGCGCTCACCTCGCCAGGTGAGGCCGCGGAGATCGCCACGCGGTTCGGCATCAACACCGATGGTGACGATCCGCTCTCGATCGACTATGCGATGGCCATCCTTGGCCTGAACCCGCGCGGAGTACGCGGGATCGTCGCACGGCTCCGTCGGATGCTCGAGACCAACACCCAGCCGAGTGTGCTCACGGCGGACCACGATGGCGACGCGGATCTCGACGATCTGCTCGACATCCGGGTCTTCCCCGAGCGCGTGGCCGTCGCCTGATGTCGCCCCGCGGCGTCACTCGCGCCTCCGTGCCTTCTGGTGAAGACATTCGTCCACCGCCCTTCAACGCCGTCGGCCCCTCCTCTGGGGCCGGCGGTTCTTCTTTTTTATCGTTCCCACGCTAGGCACCACGGCGTGTAACCTCGGTCGACTCCATATATAGACCAAAGTGACGCATCCAGCGACCCTGACCACATCGGAGGTTTCACCATGTGTCGATCCCTGATCGCCTGTCTGTTCTTCCTCCTGGCCGTGCTCGTCTGTAAGGCCATCGCGGTTCGCACCCTCGCTCCCCACGTTCCTGGTGTCAGCGCCATGGTCGTGGTTCGTCACTAGGCCGATGTTCCTTCCCCACTCGTCCGGATGCCGTGACACGGCGCCGCATCCGGCTATCTTCCGAACTGATGAGCGACACCTCGTCGGTTCAGAAGATGGACGCGAGCGAAGTTGACAAAGAAAACAGAAAAACGTATAGTCTGCATAGCTAGTTCTTGACTGAACTGGTTTTTGTTTTATTCGTTAGGTCTAACTCCTACGCTCATGGCCGAATCCTCCGCACTTAAGGCGGCAATTGAAGAAATCTGCCAGGAAAAGAATATTCCGTACGACTCGGTGATCGAAACGATCGAGGCGGCCTTGGCCGTGGCGTATCGGAAAGATTTTGGCCAGCCGAACGAAAACATTGTCGTCGAGTTCGACCCGGAAACAGCCGTCAGTAAAATTTTTGATGTCAAAACCGTTGTCTCTGACGAACTGAAAGCCGAGTATGACGCTGAGATGGCCAAGCGCGCCGAACTCGAAGCGGAAGGGAAGCTCGAAGAGTATCTTGAGCAAAAGCGTCAGGACGAAGAAGCGAAGCGCGCCGAGTTGCCGGAAGGGACGCCGATGATGAAAGACGAACGGTACGACCCGCGAAAGCATGTCGCGTTGACGGAAGCCCGGCAGGCGAATGACGCGCTCAGTGTCGGTGAAGAAATTCGTACGACCCTGCCCGTTCCGGATGGGTATGGACGAGTGGCCGCGCAAACAGCCAAGCAGGTGATTATTCAGCGTATTCGCGAGGCCGAGCGTGACATTATCTATCGCCAGTACAAAGGTCGCGAGGGCGAAGTCCTGACCGCGATGGTCCAACGCGTTGAAGGACGAATGGTCCTGATCGATCTCGGTCAGGGAACGGCGATTATGCCGCCGTCAGAACAGGCGCCACGCGAGAACTACCGTCCGGGAGATCGCATCAAAGTATTCCTCGTCGCGGTGAACATGACCCCGAAGGGTCCGGAAATAGTTGTCTCCCGTGCCCATCCAGAAATGGTCCGCCATCTCTTTATGGTTGAGGTGCCGGAATTGCAAAATGGTTCCGTCGAGATTAAGGGTATTGCTCGGGAAGCCGGGCTGCGGACGAAACTCGCCGTGACCTCGGAAGCGAAAAATATTGATCCGGTTGGGTCGCTCGTCGGCCAGCGCGGTACTCGGGTGCAAACGGTGATTACCGAACTCGGTGGTGAAAAAATTGATATTATCGAATGGTCTGATGATGCCGTGAAGTTCATCGGCGCCGCCCTCTCCCCGGCCAAGGTGATTTCCATTAAACTCGATGAAGAACACCGCGCCGCAACCGTTGAAGTCAAAGATGATCAGTTGTCGCTGGCGATCGGAAAATCAGGTCAGAATGTCCGTTTAGCCTCGAAGTTGACCGGGTGGAAAATCGACCTGGTCGGTGAATCGGGTGAGCGCCCGTCTCCAGACGCTGAATTGGCCATCCCGGAAACTCCGGTTGCAACTGAAACGCCGACTGCCGATACCGTTGAGCCAGCCACTGAAGCACCAACCGAGCCGGCTGAACCTGACGCGACCGAAAAACCTGCCGACGAAACATCGGCCTCCTAACGTTACTTTATTCACTAACTCATCAGTAAAAAAGTATTCTGTATGGGATATCTGTACTTCACGCTCGGCGTGAGTGTCCTCGGACTCGCCATGACCTGGGTCATGACGCATCTCGTGACACGCGCACCTGCAGCGAATGAGGCGATGGAGAAAGTTGCCAAGGCCATTCGGTCCGGGGCAAACGCTTTCCTCAAACGCCAATACACGACCGTCGGCATCATCGCCGCCGCTGTTGCTGTTCTCATCTTCGTCGTCTACTGGGCGACCGGTGATCACACGACGGCTTGGCAAACGTCGACATCATTTATTCTCGGGGCGGTCGCCTCAGGAATTGCCGGCTACGTCGGAATGGCCATCGCCGTTCGGGCCAATGCCAAAGTGGCGGCTCAGGCCGACCGCAAAAACCTCAGCGGCGCATTAACTATCGCCCTCCGCGGCGGTGCTGTTGAAGGTATTTTAGTGACCTCGCTGTCACTGTTGGGTATTTCTACCCTCTTTTTCGTTTACGAAAAGTTCCTCGGCTATTCAGTCCAAGATATTCCGGGGGCAATCGTCGGATTCGGTTTCGGGGCCTCGCTCGTGGCACTCTTTGCGCAACTTGGTGGCGGAATTTACACCAAGGCTGCTGATGTCGGGGCTGACCTCGTCGGAAAAGTGGAAGCCGGTATTCCGGAAGATGACCCGCGCAACCCGGCCGTCATCGCCGACCTCGTCGGTGATAACGTCGGTGACTGCGCCGGTCGTGGTGCCGACCTGTTTGAATCAACCGCCGCTGAAAACATCGGCGCCATGATTCTCGGTGTCGCGCTGTATCCGACCTTCGGTCTGAAAGGTATCATGTTCCCGCTCGTGATTCGCGCCTTCGGCACCATCGCCTCGATTATCGGTGTTCTGTTTGTGCGCGGACGAAAAGATGAAGATCCGATGAAAGCGCTAAACCGCGGGTTCTACCTGACGGTCTTCCTCGGCGCAATCGCCTTCTTCTTCGTCTCGAAAATCATGTTCGGTGCCGAACATTATCTCTGGTTCTTCGGCGCCGGTGCGGTCGGGATGGTCTTAAGCATTGCCTTCCTGTGGCTGACCCAATACTACACGGAATATAAGTATGGTCCGGTGAAGAGCATTGCTCGCGCCTCAGAAACCGGTCCAGCGACGAACATCATCGCCGGTCTGGCGGTTGGGTTCGAAAACGTTGCTCCGGCGGTCATTGCGATTACCCTTGGTCTCTGGGGATCATTCACCTTGGGTGAAAAGTCCGGGATCGAGAACGGCGGCCTCTACGGGACCGCAGTCGCGACCATGGGAATGTTGGTCAGTGCGCTGTACGTCTTAGCGATGGACACGTTTGGCCCGATCACCGACAACGCCGGTGGAATTGCCGAAATGTCGAAAGCCTCAGAAGAGACTCGCGCCATCACCGATAAACTCGATGCGGTTGGAAATACGACTAAGGCCTTAACGAAGGGATATGCGGTTGGTTCCGCTGCCCTGGCCGCCTTCTTGCTCTTCTCGGCTTACCTCGAAGAGGTTCACCTCAAAGTTGTCGACTTGGCCAAGGTTGAAGTCTTCATTGGTGCCTTTATCGGCGCGATGTTGGTCTTCTACTTCTCGGCACTCGCGATCAAGGCCGTCGGCAAGACCGCAGGCTACATCATCGAAGAAGTTCGCCGACAATTCCGGGAAAATCCGGGCATCATGGCCGGCACATCTGAGCCGGATTACAGCAAAGCGGTCGACATTACGACCCGCGGCGCCTTAAAAAACATGGTCCTGCCGGGCGTCGTCGCTATTGCCGTCCCGATCCTTGTTGGGGTCGTCCTGAAAGCCGAAGCGGCGGCCGGGATGTTGATGGTCGGCACAATTGCCGGTGTCATTCTCGCCTTGTTCATGAACAACGCCGGTGGCGCGTGGGACAACGCCAAGAAATATGTCGAAACTGGTGAGTTCAAAGATAGCCATGGAAATGTGCAGGGCAAGAAGACTGCCGTCCATGCCGCCAGTGTCGTCGGTGACACGGTTGGTGATCCGTTCAAGGACACTGCCGGTCCGTCACTCCACGTGTTAATTAAGTTGCTCGCAACATTAACATTAGTTCTCGCGCCGTTGTTCATGTAAAACGTTCGTGAGAAAAACAGCCCCGCCGTAGCGGGGCTGTTTTGATGGTAAACGTAGGGCGTTTAGTTTAGGCGTCGCCTCCCTCGAGGGGGATTTGGGAGTTGGAGCGTGACATGCGTCGACCGAGATCACTGGCAAATTGATCATGATGTTCAACGAAGGCAGAAATAATACGTTGTGCCTCCTCGATATCGGTTCGCCGGGCATGTTCGTGGTCAGTATGCGGGTCAGCGATCGGTACCTCAACAGATAAAACACCGACGTTGGGAAGAAATGTAAATTCTATTGAATCATTCGGCCCGCCTTCGATGTAGTTCGCATGGAGTCCTTGTTCTTTCAAAATATGGGCCGCGTCTTTAATTGGACCGGTCGGGTATGGGAAACCTGCCTGTCCGGGGGGCGTGCTCGACATGTAGATGGCGGCACCGGTCCCGGGCTTTGTTTTTGAGGTTACATCAAGATTTATAACTACGCGTGGCCGTTCTTCCAGCTCAAATATGTCGTCTACAGCTTGGCGCGCACCAGCATTGAAGGTGTCCCCGGGTTTCAGGCGCCATGCCATTTTCTTATCGCCCTCTGGGGAGATAACCTCGTGTTCACTTTCTTCTTCGACCGTAAAGACGACTGATGGCCGTCGTCCGCTCTGGAAAACATTCATAGCCAGCGCCACACCCAGCGCATCATCAAGTCGCCCGGTCACAGAGTCATCAGTGCTTTCGAGGGTTCTGCCGGCCCCGACCTTATCCATGTGTGCCACCAATAATATCTTACCCTCCGGTTCTTCAGATCGTACCCAGACATTCCCAGCCGCGTCTCGCTCCGTTCGTACGTTCAAGTCGAGCAAGCGTTGCTCTATATATGTCGCCACCAGATGTTCCTGTGTAGAGGGGCTTTCAATGGCGGAAAGAGCCGCGAGGTCCTGGAGTACAGTTCGCCACTGAATCTCAGCGTAGCGTTCTAGTTGAGAGTCGGGAGAAAACTCGTTCATGGCTTTGCGTCTGTCAGAATGTACGTATATGGGACGGTTCGTTGAGGCCCTAGTTCGTGTTTAAAGGCGGCAATGCCGGGCTCATGAACACCGCTTCCAAGCGTACACTCCGTTGTTTTGGGAAAAAGCTTCGCCCGTTCAAATTGGAGAAAGCGGCTTAAGCCTGGGTACGAGTAGTCAGCCTTTGCTTCAAGTCCAACCCAGTGTTTTGCATCAACGGAATAACCCCAGGCAAAGCCAACAAGATGTTGTTGAACTTCAACATATACCTGTCGAATGGCATAGCGACTTAAACGGTCGAGGCAGTACTGAAAAAAATCCTCGCTTTCTTGAAAAACAATTCCATTTCGACTTTTTTGTTTTTTCCAACGTCGGTAGAACGCAAGAATCTTTTTCTTCGGATATCTTGGGCGTAACGTGTATGCTGTATGCTTTGTGAAGCGGTGGATCTTCTGTAGTAAATCCCCCGATGGATTTTGAAAGTGTCGAGGATCATAGTAGTACTCCTCGGCAAAGGGTTTTTCGACGAGAATCGGGATACCTTCCGCGCGAATGGCCGCTATCTCGTTGGGGGTCGCAAACCCTATAGACGCGCGTTCCCAGTTAATCTTCTTTCGGGGGAGAGTCAGGGCGGGCCATTCGTGGGGAAAGAGCAAGTCCTGGAGAACAATAATTTCTTCTTGATGGCGCGGAAAAACATAGGCGGCAAAGTCGAGGTACGGCCGACAGGTGAGATATGAAAAACGTAATTTCTTTACAAACTGTGGTGAGGTGTGACTTAAAAACTTTTTCATATAGACGCCGATACTAACTATACCACCCTTCTCATTAGGCCACCATCTCGGCTTGACACCAAAAGTCACCTCTTGTATACCAATAACGTATCAGCGAACGTCGCTGATATTTTGTTCCCATCGTGCATCACGGAGGAGCACCGATGTCGAGTTCCTGGAACCCCTGGAGTAGCGGTTGGACGCTGCCAACCACCCAGCCGCATGGTACGCCCCGCGGGTCGGCCACGAACAGGAATCGGCGGAAGGCCGCCAAGCGGCGTGCGAACCGCCATCACGGTCGCGAGGTCCACAACGGCGTGGTCGTCCACGTCACCCCGTCGACGCGCGCGTTCCCCGGCTTCGGCTAGGCCGCACCGTCCATCGTCGTCAGCCTGAGTGCTGATCACGATTCGTCCGCCTGTCCCCCGGGGCGGACGTTTTTTAATACAAAAATCCGCCTCGGCCCATCGCGGAGGATGGGCAGAAGCGGGCGGATCACGTCGTAGCATACTGCCGTGCGGGCCAGCGATGCGCGAGCGCGTAGCAGTAGACGACATGTCCGATGACGAGGAGCGCGGCGAGCAGTCCGGTGCCGGTCATGGGCCAGCCGTCGATGAACGACAGGATGGCGTAGGTCACGGCCGTGATCAGCGTGAGGACGAGGGTGAAGCCCCCGGTCCCGTTCTTGTAGGCGTCCATCACACCGACGCAGCTGCAGATGATGAAGGCGATCAGCCAGAGTAGGTGAAGCGGATCGGCCGAGTGTTCACCGCAGACACGAATCGGCCAAAGGACCTGGCTGGCGTTGAGTACCGCCAGGGCGCACATGGCTACCAACAGGAGTCTGAAGAGCGGACGCACGGACATCCTCCTTGAGTCGTCGGCAGGCCGGCGACGGCCTCGGAACAGAAAATACAGCGTGAGCAAAGCTCGATTCCATCAAGCGCCTTTTTCTGACAATTGTCAATACATCGGCTATACTGTCGAAGTATGTCGGTACCATATCCGTCCCTCCGTTGGTGGCTTCTGCCGTTCATCCGCTCACGGATTTGGACCATCCGTGGTCGTGAAAACCTTCCTTCATCCGGCGGATACATTTTAGCGCCAAATCACCAAGCCTGGGCTGACTCACCCATTGTGGCCGCCGCGGTCTATCGCCGACTGCAGAAAGAATTACGGTTTGTGTCGATGTCCGGAAAGTACGGTGGCTTTGGGACGCTCGTCATTGACCCAAATAATCGACAAACCGTGATTGATGCCGCCGTTCAGGCGCTCGAAGCGGGCCATCCGGTCGTGATATTCCCGGAAGGAAACTCGAACGGGAATCCTGAGCTCCGTGTCGGAAAAACGGGCGTGGCGCGATTAGCGCATCGCACCGGCTGTCCGGTGATTCCGGTCGGCGTGAAAGGGACGCGTGGGGTAAAGCCTTGGACAAGCGCGGCCTGGTTTTTCTCGTGGTGGCGCCCGTGTCATATTACCTTCGGTGCGCCATTGCAGTTTGAAAAACGCGAACTGACGGGTCATGACGATCAACTCCTTGAAGCGACCACGACGACCATCATGAGTTGTATTAGTACGTTGTCCGGAAAACCGATGCCTGGCCAGGGTCCAAGCCTCGAGCGTCGGGGGGTGGCTTGGTATTTTGTTTGGCGCGTGGTTCGTCCATTATTCCAGTGGCGTGTCCGGATTTCTGGTCAGCAGTACTTACCCGAGACCGGTCCGTATATTCTCGCGGCAAATCATCAATCGTATTTTGACGCTCCGGCGCTGTCGATGGCCGCCTTCCATATCTCTGGCGTCCAACCGATGTACCCAACCAAGCAAACGGTCAGCGACGCCTTCCGACGAGTTGGTGGGGGCGGGCTGATGGCCATGTTGGGGATGATTCCACTGGATAATACCAATAAGGCCCAGGTGCTCGACCGAGCGATAGCACATCTGCGGCACGGCGGGGTGGTGGGAATTTTCCCGGAAGGGATGCGCAATAAGCCGTCAGTCAATCCAAATTGGCGAACAGAGATGCTCGTCGGAAAAACCGGCGCGGTGCGGCTGATGTTGGCGACCGGTGCGCCGATTATCCCGGTGACAATTTCCGCCCCGCGCGGCATCAGCATACTGGAAACAATACTCAACACGCTGGCGGTCTGGAAATTCATCCGCATTCAGATTGGCGCGCCAATCGTTTTTTCATCGCGCCCATCTTCACCGCCCACCCGAGAAGAACTACGTACCTTGACGACCGTGCTGATGCAACACATTGCCGAACAATCAGGAATGACGTACCCTCATTCCGTATGATCTACACACTCCTGCGGTCGATCCTATTGCCGCGGTTTATCCCGCATTTGTCCATCACCGGTCAAGAACACATCCCGACAACCGGCGCCTGCATTCTCGCGCCGAACCATGTTGATTGGCTGGATGGGTTTTATGTCAGCGCCGCGATCCAGCTTGTGCGCCGCGATTCGGTCAAGTTTTTGACCGCCTCGAATAATTATTGGTGGACAGGGGTGGCGATCCAAATCCCACTCTTCCGTAGTTCTATCGTCGACCGGGCCGTTCGTGAGTTCACACGCGGAGCGATCGTCGCAAATTTCCCCGAAGGCCAGCGCAATCATACGGCCACGCTGACGGAAGGAAAAACCGGGACGGTCCGCATGGCGGCCCTAGCCGCAGTGCCGGTCATTCCGGTCGGGATTCGCTGTACCCCGCATGATACGTTTCGCCAAGCCTGGAGGGAACTATCGAACCCGGAATATCAGGTGGCAATCTCATTCGGTCAGCCCTTGACGTTTACCCGATCCGCAGAAACGATCACTCACGAGTGGCTCAAGGCGGAAACCCATCGTCTGATGAGTGCTATTTCGCCTCTGGCCGGGAAGGCCACTTCCGCCGTATAATAGAGACACCGAGTATTTCATTGGTAGCCTCAACGTATGTATACGCCCTGGAAACAACTTTCGGCCATGTCGCGCGAGGAAATCCGCGACCTGCAAAATAAGAAGCTCCGTGCCTTTATTCGCCATCAGCTTCCATACTCGCCGTACTACCGCGAGCTCTTTGAGAAACACGGGTTGCATTGGAGCGATATCAACACCGTCGACGATTTAGAAAAAATCCCGCTCT
Organism: uncultured Gammaproteobacteria bacterium; assembly: GCA_964397195.1. GTDB lineage: Bacteria > Patescibacteriota > Patescibacteriia > SBBC01 > CAIJZX01 > CAYNGY01. The sequence goes on from CAYNGY010000001.1 coordinate 98,760, forward strand.
CCTCAAAAGTCGATGTTGCCCCAACACCCGAAAACCCGGCCAACCCGCGTCGGTTTATTCTGCAGCCCGATGAGCACCTGATCAAGAAGTTCGCGGCCAAATCGGATCTCGCGAAAATCGTCTGGGGTAAGATGACGAAAAAAGACGTGCAGGCCAAATTGGCTTGGGAGTATAAGCCGCTCCACCTGCACTTCACCACGGGTCGAACCGCGTTGCCGACGCCGTTTGGGTATTCGGCCTATGATTTAGACTTACTTCGCGAAACCGGGCGTCGCTGTTTTAATGTTGCCGGATTCAGCTCAAGCAATGTCGGACTAAATGGTTTTCCGTATTCACCACACCTCGGGTTCTGGTTGGCCTACTACGGTTTGCTAGAAGCGGGGATTACGGCCCTCGCGTCCGGTGGCGGGAAAATCATGGGCAGTCAGAAAATCATGGACTCCCTCGAACGGCTGAAAGTGAACGTCTTAGTGATCATTCCCGGTTATTGTTACCACTTGCTCCGGGAGGCGGTCAAACAGAAGCGCGACTTCTCGAATCTGAAGTACATTGTCTTCGGCGCCGAGCGCGTCAGTCCGGCCTTCCGAACGAAAGTCAAAGAACTCTTGGCGCAGGTTAACGCCCATGAGGTTCAAATCCTGGCTACGTATGCCTCAACCGAGGCGAAGACCGCCTGGATTCAATGTGCCGAACACACGGGGTACCATCTCTACCCGGATCTCGAGTATGTTGAGTTGGTTGATGAAAATGGAAAACGCGTTCCTGAAGGGCAACCGGGAGAAATCGTCTACACCGCGCTTGACTGGCGCGGGACGGTCGTCGTCCGATATCGCACCGGTGACCTAGCCCAAGGAATTGAATACGGGCCGTGTCCAACCTGCGGTCGGACTGTTCCCCGCATTCTTCCGGATATTCAACGCAAGAGCGAGGTCAAAGAATTTCATCTGACGAAGATCAAGGGTGAACTAGTCAATCTGAATAACGTCTTTCCGATCATGTCATCGATCCACGGGCTGGATGAGTGGCAACTTGAAATTCGGAAGCGGAATAACGACCCATTCGATCTCGATGAGATTGTGACTCACGTATCGGCCCAACCCGGCGCGTCATTTGATACGGTCAAGAAAGATGTCCAAAATAAAATGCACGCCGAGATGCAAGTCGGGGTGATTGTCGAAGAAAAGACCACGGACGAACTGATCAAACAGCTCGGCATGGAAACAGAGCTCAAGGAAAAGCGCATCATCGACAATAGGCCGAAGAATTAATGTCCGAAAAGTACGATCACCAAGTTGAAGTTGTTGTTGGGGTAGTTGTTATCCGCGACAGTAAGGTGTTGCTCATCCAATCACCAAAATGGGGCGACCGATGGATTTTTCCCGGTGGCCACGTGGAGTTCGGAGAAGGGATATTCAAAGCCGCTGAGCGCGAGGGCCAAGAAGAAACGGGATTGAAGATGACCGCGAAATTCGTGATCAATATCGGAGAGAACATTTTTTCTCCGGATTTTCACCGCCCGGCGCATATGAATTACTATCATGTCGTCTGTGAAACAGCATCGACCGAAACGACGCTTAATTCGACTGAGGTTAAGAAAGCCGAGTGGTTTAGTTTTGATTCCGCGTTAACGCTCGATCTTTTTCCGTCAAACCGAGAGTCGATTCTTCGTTTACAGGCGGGAAAAAAGATACCCTTTGATGCGAAAGTTTGGGCGCCCAACCCTTCAGTGTAACAAACGAAACGGCCCCGGGTTCCCGAACTGCGGTTCGGAACGTGCGTAGTCCTGTGTCCCTGAAAAGGGAATATTTTGGCTAACATACAAAAGAATGTTTTTACGAGGTTCATTTTTTCTTGACGTTATACCGCGGGAGGAATAGGCTCACCGTAGATCGTCCGGATAGGCGGCATGACTCGGTCGAAGGCCGGGAAGGACTAGGACCTCTCGAGATCGTGCCCGATGCGCGTCATCGGAACGCCAATGCCCGAACACAGCGACGGCACTCTCGTGCAATCCCAGGGTAGTACCACCTGTACCGCACGAGCTCGGCACCACGCTGGCTCACGACTTCGTGTCTGAGACGAGGCTTCCGTCCGATTCGCCCGCTGCTGTTTGAGCGGGCCTTTTTTGTTTCCCGGTGGCTTGACAGGGCGCCAGGATCGGAGTTAGATGCGCCTGCACATTCCCAAGCTTGATTTCCAGGGCAACCTGCTGGTTACACGCATGCTGTAGCCGGCAGACTGCTCTGGCAGTCGTATTGTCGAAATACGATGATATGTCGATGGGTCCATACCAGCGGCCGCGATGGTCGTTCTGGTCTCACCTGGAGACCCGGTCAATGTCTGGTCCTCTCTATCCACCGAGTCCGTTTTGGACGCCTGAACGCTGGCGACGCGATCAGGAAAGCATCGATGTCCTCTCCTCGGGAGCGCAGAACATTCAAGCGCTCATCCGCGGTTGGCGTCAGATGGAAACGGTGTTGCGGAAAATGGTCAAGCAGGGTGTGGCGCGTCAGCATCACGCCGAATTCCTCGCTGACCTCCGCGTTGCTCAAGAACAGATTCGCGAGCTAGTGAAACTGAAGGCCACTGCCGATTCGACGATCCCGGTCTACGCGCCGTATCGGCTCCCTGACCATTTCAAGGTCGGGGATGCAGTGATGTATCACCCGCTCATCAGCACCGCCGTCAGCTCTGGTCTGATTGGCTACGGACGGCGGAGTGGATGGGTCCGACGCCAGGTTGTCAGATACGTCCATGAGTCGCTGGTGATCGATTCCTGGATGATGCTCGGAGTCGGCGAATCAAAATCCCACCTCGTCGCGGCGCATGTGCTGACTCCGCACTGTCTCAGTCTGTCGGACTTCGACTATCTCCTCGGGCATCCATCGTACGCCGAAGAATGGATCGAAGCGAATCCCGCAGTCGCGCCGCTCGTGCGCCGCACATTCCTCGAATCGCTCCGGATCGAACGGATGAAACGCCGGATCCGAATTCGCTAGTCGGCAACGCTCTTCGGCCGCGCTCTCGTCTTTCTCCGTCCGCTTCGCGGACGAGTGGGGCGGTGAGCGCGGCTATTTTCATCTGCTCGCCCGCTTGACGCCTGGTCTCGGCGTGGCGTAGGCTAAGCCGGTCGCTGTTTTACATCTCAAACTGTCAGGGGGTGATGGACGATGTGGCCTTGGCCACTGTTGTACCGCTTCTGTTTACCGATTCCCGGTCCGGTCTCATACGGATCGTGGCATCAGGCGCGTGAACTGCTCGTTTTCGCCTGGGGTCGTGAGACGATCTGTGACGATGAACTACCTCAGGTTTCTCTGAGGCGGAGTCCGCGCTACGACGATGCGAACACCATTCGCGTCCTCCGGGAGGACGGTTTCGATCCAGGTGATCCAAATCGTCAACTGGCCGATGTGCTGTCCTGGGCGCTCGAACACAACACGGAACTCCTCGCCTATGTGCAGTGGGAAGTAGCGGTGGCGATGGAGAACCAGAAGTACCGCCAGTACGCGAACCGCATCCGCATCATTTGGCCGTTCGTCGGGTGGGACGAGTTCAATACGCTCCACGTCATCGATGGGGCGATGCAACTCGGCTTCATGTCGAAGCGTTGCCCGCCTGCGATTCTCGCTCACCAGTTCATGGTGGTGCGCGCAGCGTTAATGCTCAGGAAGTACCTGGGTGGTATGCACGTCATCGTTTTCCCGTCACGCGTGACAATGTGCTCGAAGACGAGCGTACACTACCAGACCCGCAACCAAGCGCTCTGGTACGCGCGCGAGCTTCCCGGTCGGTGGTTCATCTGCATTCCCAAGCACTACGTCTAGGAGGAATTCGCGCATGATGCGCACTCGTCTGAAGCCCCGTCCGCGGCCCACTCGGCGTACCGCTGTCCACGTCTATGTCGTCGATGTGCTGATCACGAATGGACGCGAGCATGTCGTCCATGCGAATGTGCCAGTGTGCCGTAGCACGCTCGATGGCACTCACGACTCCGTTCGTCAGGTCGCCAGCCAGACCGTCCGGGCCTGGGAGACGAGGCGACGGATCACGGTCAACTTCAAGCCGAATCCGAAGTTGCCGACGGCGATCGAATGGTCGGGCCCGAAAGAGGTCACCCAGCGTCCGTGTCCGTTCAAGCCGCGGAACAAGCGGCGCGCCGGGCGCTGGACCTGTCGGGTCCGGGTCTGTCCAAAGCCTATCCCGCGGCGTGAATAGCGCCAGGAAGGAGACACCATGAACACCAGTCGCCGGCGTCGAGCGAATAGATCGCGCCCGACGCGTCAGTCGCAGCCGCGGTGGCTACTCGATCTCGAGTTCAACCACGAGGCAGAGACCTTCCATCTCAAGGCACTGGAACTAGGCGTCGCACCATCGGGTCAGCAGCCGATCGATCCGACGCGGCCCGAGTCGTACGTCGCCAGCTGGTACCAGCGCAGTGCGACACTGGTAGTCGAGCTCTACCTCCATGTCAACCAGGCCGACAAAGTCGACTGGTATGGCGGACTTCCCTGGGGTCAGTGGAAAGAGATGCACCTTCGCCATACGGCCATCGGCCCCTGGACCTGCAAGGCCCGCCTCCGGCGTACCCGCTCCTGAACATCGTACCGTTCCAAGACCAGCCATGGTCGCGCTCGCGCAGTCGCGGGCGTTTTTCTTTTCCGTTGACGAAAAGGACATTTACGGGTAGCATGGAGCGGTTCATTAGGAATATTTCGTTGTATGCGCATTGATCTCGAACCACAAGACCAAGGACAAATTAAGCTCACCGTCGAGCTGACACCGGAGGACATGCAGCCGCACCTCGAGCACGCGGCCGAATCGCTCTCAAAACAGTATAAGATCGCCGGTTTCCGCCCGGGGAAGGCCAGTCTCGGCATTGTCATTCAAAAACTCGGCGCCCAAGCGGTTTGGGAAGAGGCGGCCGAATCTGCGGTGCGCCGGACCTTCGCCGCCTCGATCAAAGAGAAAGAAATTGACGCCATTGGTCAGCCGCATATTCATATCATCAAGCTGGCTCCGGACAATCCGTTTGTCTACACCGCTCACGTCTCGGTTCTGCCGCCAGTCGCGATTGGTGATTACACGACATTCTCCGCCAAGCGAGAGGTGCCCGACGTCTCGAGCGAAAAAGTCGATACGGCGATTGAAGATATGCGGAAAATGTTCGCGACGCATAATAAAGTCGAACGTCCGGCCCAACATGGCGATCGGACAGATGTTGATTTCGAACTAACGCTCGACGGCGTGCCGATGGAAAACGGTACCGGGAAAAATCATCCGGTCGTCATCGGTTCGAAGCAGTTCATTCCAGGATTTGAAGACAACCTCGTCGGTTTGAAAACGGGTGAGAAGAAAGAATTTTCCGTCACGTTCCCCGAATCGTATCATCACGCTCCGCTCGCCGGAAAAACCGGACAATTCCGCGTGTCGGTCAACTCCGTCTATGAAGTCGTCAATCCAGAATTGGACGATGCCTTCGCAAAAAAAGCCGGCCCGTTCAACACCATGACCGAGCTGCGCGCCAAACTAGAGAATAATTTAAAAGAAGAGGCTGCCGACGAAGCCGATCGTCGTCTTGAAAAAGCAATCATTGATGAGTTGATTACACGGAGCCGATTCGGCGACCTGCCAGCGGTGCTGATCGACAACGAGGTAGAAAAAATGATGGCCGAACTGAAGGATGAGGTTCAGCGTCAGGGCGGACCGTCGTTTGATGACTATTTGAAGGGCATCAAGAAGTCCGTTGATGACTTGAAGAAAGAATTCCGACCGCAGGCCGAACAGCGCGTCAAAGCCGCCATTCTCATTCGCGCCATCGCCAAAAAAGAAGGTATCACCGCCGATGATAAGCAGGTGGACGAAGAATTAAACTCCACCAAGAATATGTACCAAGGCAGTCCGGATATCATCAAGCGCATTGACACCGACGACTACCGCGATTACCTCCGTACCCTCCAGGTCAACCGGAAGGTCGTGGAGATGCTGAAAGCGAAGGTCCCAACCACAGCGTAAAATCGTCGAACGTGGTACACTGGTTCTATGAGAATCGGTTGCCATGTTTCGATTGCCGGCGGCGTCTATAACGCACCCCAACGCGCGGAAGAGCTCGGCTGTGAGGTCTTTCAGCTCTTTACGCGCTCCCCACAAGGCGGTCCGGCGCCGGTATTAACGCCGGTCGTCCTCAAGCAATTCGCCGAAGCAACGGCGGCCTACCACCAAGCATCCTGGGTCGTTCACACGCCGTATTTTATTAACTACGCTTCAGCCAATGATCGCATCCGTCGCGGATCAATCACAGTCGTACGCGACGAACTTGAGCGGGCCTCAAAGATCGGCGCGGCCTACCTGATGACCCACCTCGGGTCGGGCAAAGATGTGACCATGGAGCAAGCGCGGAGCATGGTGGTCGACGGACTGGCGGAAATGCTCGACGGGTATACTGGCACGACCGTTTTCTGTATCGAAATTGCGGCCGGTGCCGGGAGCATTCTCGGTAGTTCATTTGACGAGATAGGCTACTACATTCGTCAAATCGAGAAAAAAGATAAGCGCCTTAAAGACAGGATCGGTGTTTGTTTTGACACCTGCCATGCCTTTGCTTCCGGCTATGATTTGCGCACCGCCACGGCGGTCAAGAAGACATTGGCCGATTTTGACACGCATATTGGACTCGATCGATTGAAGATCGTCCATGCCAACGACTCGAAATTCCCCCTTGGTGAAAAGAAGGATCGCCACGAACATATCGGGCAAGGATGCATCGGACTTGATGGATTTCGGGCGATGGTCAAACATCCGGCCCTGAAGAAACTGGACTGGTTCTTAGAAACTGAACCGGGCGGTGTCCGCGCGGATATCACCACCCTCAAGTCGTTACGGTAATATGCGCCAACGAATAAAGGCATGGCTTGGCGTTGGGGGCGGGTTTATCGTGGCGATATTACTGGTGTTTCTTTTCACGACCTGGCCCCGTGATGTCTTGCAAAAACCATTAACGGTGAACGAGGAGCTTCATGAAACGGACGTCATTATCGTTCTCGGCGCCGGTACGCGGCAACATGATCCGAACAATCTACCGCCCCAGGCCGAGCAGCGCATTTATGCCGGGGTCGATCTCTATAAAGTTGGTGTGGCCAACCATCTGATTATGGCCGGCGGGAAAAGCCCGGTCACGAAACTCGTTGAGGCTGATTTGATGGCTTCGCAAGCCGCACTGGACGGCGCTCTCCCGACTGATATCGTTCTCGAGCGCGCGTCGCGCGATACCTGGCAGAATGCGGAAAACTCGCGCTCCATTATGCGCGTCATGGGCTGGAAAACGGCGACCGTTGTGACCTCGCCATATCACACCTGGCGCGCTTGTCGGATGTTTCGGAAACAGGGCGCGGACGTGACCTGCGTGGCCGCGGACTATGCGCTCGCGCCCGCTCACAACATCTACAACCGATTCATGGATAATCGGGCTGTTGTTCGTGAATATGGGGCGATTGTCTTAGCGTGGGTCCAGGGCCGTTTGTAGGTAGAGTAACGTGGTATACTTTCGTTATGTTTATTGTCCTCAGTGGCCCCACGGGCTCCGGAAAAAGTACAACCGCCCTGCTCCTCAAGAAAAAGATTCGACGACCGGCGCTGGTTGAATTGGATTCACTACGAGATTTTATTGTCGATGTTCCACTTGATCGGATTATTCCGCTCATAATCGAGATGGCCATACTCGTGACCAAGCGTCTCCTGAAAGAGGGGTACAACGTTATCCTCGTTTACCCGCTCTATGACCATGAGTTTAAGAAAATACAAACAGGTCTTCGGTGGTTGCCGACGCTGAGCTTTGTGCTTGCACCGCAGAAAAAGTCAATTCAACGAGGTCGCGGGAAACGGAAATTAATCCCGTGGGAACAACGGCGGGTTGCAATGCAATATCGCATCGGTTTGCACCGCCCGCAGTTTGGGATAAAGATTGATAATACGACACTCAGACCGGCGCAAGTAGTGAAGAAAATAATACAGCACCTGCCGGCCCGTATAATCCGGAGGGACTAATCGAAACCAATAGCTGATGTCCGCCGTTATCTTTTTGTCGAGGGATCTTTTTTTCGCAGCGAGATCCACATATGGTCAAACATCGTTGCCATCACTTTCGCCAGAGGCTCAGAGTGAATAACCACGAGGTACAGCGGATCGAATGAGGTCAGCGTCACGACGCCGGGCAGGATGGCAATGTCGGTCGGTGATGATTCGGACGATTCGAGAAATCGAAATTGGTGTCGCGGATGACGTGGAAAATGAGCGGCGAATCGATGGCTGGCCGGGTCATCCGTTAAAATATGCCGCGACTCGTGACGATCTTTTTTATCATGGCCACGTCGTACCCACCGCGCGACTTCATCCGGAAAATGTTTTTGCATATAGGCGTACGACGACAGGTACCGGGAGATGGGGGATCGTTCGATGTCGCGATAGGCGGCGGCAATCCCCGCCGCTTTTTCATGGACTTCAATAAAGGGTACATGGCCGCTTCGAGTGCGAAGTGAGTGGAGGAGCGGCAGAAAGAACTTTAGATTATCGGCGGCGGCCGCGATATTGTGATAAACCCGCGACGGGTCCGCCGCCGTAAAACGCCGAACTTTCTGGTGGGGGAGCTCGCTGACGTATCCGAGGTGCAGTAACTCGTCCAAAATGACGTAGACGATTGGTCGTTTGAATTCGATTGCGACCGCGAGCTGGGCGACGGTCGCCTCGCCGAGGCGGAGCAGCCCGAGATAGACCCGGGACTGTTTTTCCGTCAGGCCAATGGCCGTAAGCGTTTGGGAAATCGGATCATTCATATTGTCAAAGATTTTGACAAAAAAAGATTGAATTGTCAATAGGTATAAGCAATTTGTTACAAACCTGTTGCAAGTTATTGACAATAAAGTAGTTTGCCAGCATCGAAGCGCACCTTCTACAACGAGGGTCTCATGGAACTACTTATCACTTTCGCCCAGTGGGCGAGTGTAGCAGTGCTTTGCAGCGTCCTTGTATATATGACGCTCGTGACGGCGAAATCCTGGCTGGATCTGCTTCCGTGGCGGATCCGCCGTCGGTTGTTCAGGAAGCATCACGACTGAGAAACGTTGCATTCTAGGGGCAGGAGGAAAAATGTTTTGCCACAATCTGTCATGGTGGCGACGATGGTGCGAACTACTGTGGGATAGAGCTGAAGCTGGATGGATCGACCGTCAGGGGCAGGATCACCTCTATCGTCGTCGTGTTGTTGTCCCGGCCTTGCAAGTCGCCGCGGCACACATGACCTTCGATTCCATCATCGACATCGGGAGTGGTGATGGGAGCATGACGTCGGCATTCGTGCGCACGTTGCCGCCAGCGAAACGTCGTCACGTCGTCTGCCTCGATCACTCGAGCAAACAGCTCTGGATTGCACGTCGAAACTTATCGGACCTTACCCAGGTGAGCTGTGTGCACGGCGACGTTTGTTCGGATATTTTTTGGAGTCAGGCGAAAGGAGGCGTCAACCGCGCCTCGCAATCCCGGCTCTGGATATCCGTCTTCATGCTTCAGGAGCTGCCGTCACTGAAGATCCTACTGAAAAATATGGCCCAGTGTATGGCGCCGGGCGAGCAGTTCCTGGCGATCACGACGTCACCGTCGTTCGTCGACTTCATGATCTGTGACGCGTGGCGTCGGTATGGTGTGCGTCGTGAAGCCTTCGGATGCTGGCCGCAGGATTTCACCTACGCGATGGAATATCCAGTGCCGGTGGCTGATGGCACATGCATTACCCTGCCGCACTTCCAACGTTGGCCTAAGCATTTCCGTCGCCAGGCAGATGCCGCAGGTCTGGTCATGAAAGGCTGGCGTGACCTCACCGTACCGTGGACATTGGAAACGGAACGGGTATTCGGATCGACCATCTATGGTCGCGACATACTCGAACGCGCTTCTTCTGTCCTGATGACCTTCGAACGCCCATCGCCCGCGGAGTAATCCGCGGGCGTTTCTACTACGGCTTGACGTCAAAAAGCCGACGGTATAGTCTACCCGAGCTACCTTTTTCGTGCGTGGGGTAGAGACGTATCCTTCACATGGAATGTGCACGCATGTCGGACTCAACCAGGAGGTGTCCATTGCGGACCCCGCTTTGGCTGAGCATCGCCCTGTTCATGATGGCGATCATCGTGTTCAGTCCGGCCGGATCGGCCGCGAACATGGTCGACCGTCAGCAGACGATGGCCACCGCTCGTTCGAATCACGTGCCGGAGGTCGCGTCCCCCACGGATCTCACCGTGGCCACCCGGTCCACGAACCTGTCGACTCAGCGCACCCTCGCACGCGGTGACGAGAGCAACATCGGCGCGCAGGCCAGGTCCCAGGAGAAGTCCGACCTGCCCTGCTGGCGGAACGCGATCGCAGTGGGCGACGAGAGCGGTATGGGCTTTGCCCAGCCGGTCGCCGAGATCTGGATTCGCGGCAACATCACGATGCAGCAGACGCCCGCACCCCAGCTGGCGCTCAGCGGGTGGCGGAACGAGAACTCGGGCACGTACGCCTTCGGTGTCCTGAAGATCTCCTGATCCGCCCCGGCCGTAAGGTGCGGGGCAGCTGATGAGGATCGTCTCTCGAGACGAGAACTCACAGTCATGAGCCAGTGGGCGCGCTCCCCGGGAGCGCGCCCACAATTTCTTTTGTTTAGTGGCGAATGGTACAATGCAGTCATGATTATTGCTGTGCTGTCTGATCTCCACGACAACCTTGCCTGCTGGCAGATCATTAGTCGCACCCTTCGCGCCGAACATATCGAGGTGCTGGTCATCTGCGGCGACACCTGCGCTCCGGCCACTTTGGAACGCATGGCGCAAGACTTTCCCGGTACGATTCACACGGTCTACGGTAATGTCGCTGACCGCGACCTTGAAACGTCCGTCGCCGCGAAATATGAACACATTATCCATCATGGCGACCGTGGCGGATTTGAAATGCATGGTACCCGAATTGGCTTTGTTCATTATCCGGCGGTAGCGGAGACGATGGCGAAGAGCGGGGAGTTCGATCTGGTTTGTTATGGTCATGACCATCTGAAGCGCTGGGCGAAGATGGACGACTGTTTCCTGCTCAATCCCGGTACGGCCGCCGGGATGTTTCAGTATCCGTCATGGGCGACGGTGGATCTGAAGACGATGGGCCATGTCTTCCGGGAAATAACACTGTAGCCATGCCGTGGTTCCTCTATGCAATCATCGCTGCGCTCGGGATATCGCTGATCAGCATCATCCAGAAGCGAGTCCTACGTCAGGAACACTCCCTTGAGTATGCTCTGTTGTTCAGTCTCGCAAAGCTCGTGGTCTTCCTGCCGCTGTTTTGGTCGAGAGTAGACTGGAGTATCTCAGGCTCAGCATTGGGCTGGATCATCTTGAGCGCTAGCTTCGGAGCGGTCAGTTTCCTATTAGTAGTGAAAGCGATCAAACGGATGGAGGTCAGCTCGGTCACGCCGCTCCTTGCTCTCGAACCTGGCATCGTGGCGATTATCGCCGGCCTGACACTTCACGAGGCGATGAAGGGTCAGGCCCTAGCGGGATTAATTATTGTCGTCGCCGGAACATTCCTGCTGGAAATATTTCAACAGCCAGCCGGGTGGTGGCATGCGGTACATGGTTTTTGGCCGAAAATAATCCAACCATTTCGGACGCTGACGCAACAAGCGGGCGGCTGGTATATCGTCATTGCTCTTGTTGCCTTTTCCATTTCGGCGGTGATGGCGCGTCATGTTCTGCTGACAACGCCGATGATGACCTATCTGGCCTATGACTTTATCGTCGGTGCCAGTATCTATATCACCCTTTCGACTATTCGTAGACGGCGGATTGAGGTTTTTCGTTCGGGGCGCGTGCACGTCCTCTTCATTATCCTCTTCCTCGCCTTGCTCCATATCGGCCAAAGTGCGGCGCAGGCGACCGCGATGGCATTGGCACCCGTTGGGCTGGTAATCGCAATGAAAAGAACGTCGGTCCTTCTGGATGTCGCCGTCGGTGGGCGGTTATTTCATGAGCAGCACCTGATGAAGAAATTTGTCGCCACCTTGCTAATGGTGAGCGGGGCGATTATGATAGCCGTGTCATGACCATTCCCACGGCATCCACTCTAACATCACTGGACGCGATTGATCGTGCCGTTCACGACTGCACCGCCTGTCCGCTCGCGGCCGGACGACTCACCGCTGTCCCTGGCGATGGCGACCCACACAGCGAGATTCTGTTTATCGGCGAAGGGCCGGGAAAAAAGGAAGACGAAACCGGCCATCCATTCGTCGGCGCGGCCGGAAAGTTTCTTGATGAAATGCTTGGGGATATCGGGCTGACACGGGCTCAGGTTTTTGTGACGAATGTCGTGAAGTGTCGCCCGCCTGAGAACCGTGATCCGGAGCCGGACGAGATATCGACCTGCACCGATTTATTCTTATGGAAACAAATCGAGTTGCTGGCCCCAAAACTGATCTGTACACTCGGTCGCCACTCGATGGGTATCTTCCTGCCATCTGAGCTAAAGATCAGCCAAGTGCACGGCCAGCCGAAACGCGTTCGCGGGCGGGTCATTCTCCCGCTCTACCACCCCGCCGCGGCCCTGTATAATGGCGGCATGCGGGCCACGTTAAAATATGATTTTAAGAAGATCCCGTTGGTTTTGAAAAAGATAACCGAAAGACTAGCCTAAATCGGCCGGTCTGGTGCCGGAGGAGAGATTCGAACTCTCAATCCCTTGCGGGCGGGGGATTTTAAGTCCCCTGCGTATACCATTCCGCCACTCCGGCAGGATACCGTAAATTGTCTGGAGCGGGCGACCGGGATCGAACCGGCGACCTCTTCCTTGGCAAGGAAGCGTTCTACCACTGAACTACACCCGCATGAATCTGATTTGTACCGTTTTTCGTTTATCCTGTCAAAGGTTTCTTTTGGAGGCCACGGGTCCCGCCAACTGGCGGGATAAACTCCATCGTCCCGCACAAGTTTGGCCGTATGGAGGCCGGAACGGGAATCGAACCCGTGATAGAGGTTTTGCAGACCTCTGCCTTACCACTTGGCTATCCGGCCAAACTCGTGCGGGGTTGCAGACCCGTCCCTGGACTTTACCCCGAGCCTGCCGAGGGGACTTGGCTAGGTGGCCGTAACGGGCGAAAGTGTATCAGGAAACCGGCCGGAGAACAAGGCCTTGTCCAACTCCCTCTTATCAAAAAACACCGCTTGCGGGCGGTGTCTTTTGATATTCCTTAGGAGAGAATTTCGAGGGTGACGGTTCGGACGCCCCACTGCATCGCTTGCGCGCGAGTTGGCATCCAGACGTCAGCCCGAGAACATCCCCATTTGGCGTTCATTCGGTCTTCGACCGTAAAGATCTTCGAGCCGAATTTGCCGGTAATACGGACCTTCGTTCCGAAGGGGACGCAGTTCATTGCGAGAGTCCCATCGTGCACCTTTTTGCCTGAAGCCGTGGTAAACGGGTCACCATCGGTTTGATCGCGCGTCGAGCTATAGGCGCTCGTACGGACGGTCAGGCGGCGCTTCACCACCGGTGCCGGTACTTTAACCGGTTCGGGAGCAGCTGGCTGTAAGACGGTATTCGGATCGTTAAAAGCGAGTACCGGGCCAACAGCGGCCCGAACTGGTGTTTCTACCAGTGCGGCATCAGCGGTGAAAGTTGGAAAGATCGAATTCACGAAGAGTGCGGACAGCGCGAGAGCCAAGAATCGAAGGGCTCGCACGCGCGTAGCGCGGCGGATCATGAAATGAATTCTCAATGGTCGTCCGGCAGAAAAACAGTGAGCAGACTGCCGTCGAACTCCCCTAGCGGAGGTCCGAAAATAAAACCACCCTACCGACACGTAGGGCTTGCTAGGTGAGCGCAAGAATACGCTATGTCGACCAAATTGTCAATCCTAAAAACCGGGAAAAACCCGAATTTAGGCTAAGAATCGGGCCCTACTTGTGTCGGAAAATATCGAAAAACGACCGTCGCCGTTCCGGTGTTTTCAGCATTTCCATCAATCCCGGCATGACCGATAGCAGGATAATAATTGCGACGATGGGGAGTAAATACCGATCGATATTTGCGATTCGGCCGCCAAGCCAATAGCCCATACCAACCAGTAGTCCTACCCAGACCGCTCCGCCAACGATATTATAGGCCAAGAACTTTGCGTAGGTCATTTTCCCAATACCGGCGATAATCGGGGCGAAGGTGCGAACAATCGGCACGAAGCGCGCCAGCACGATTGTTTTCGTGCCGTGCTTTTCATAGAACGCTTCGGCCCGGTGCAGATATTCCTGCTTGAAAAAACGAGAGTTCGGACGTTCGAACAGCTTTCGGCCCCAGCGGACACCGAAGGCGTAGCCGGTGCTGACGCCGGCAATGGCGGCGATGAACAGCACAATCACCAGTACCCATGGGTCGAAGAATCCGCGGGCGGCAAAAATGCCGGCCGTGAAGAGCAGACTGTCGCCGGGAAAAAAGAATCCAATCAACAGTCCATTTTCCGCAAAAATGATGGCAGCAACGCCGATCAGGCCAATCGATTCAATCAGTGATTCGAGATTAAACATGGGTGTAGAGGTGAATTGCCGATCCAGTGTATCGAAAAACACCGTCCCTGACAAGTCACAACACAGCGGCCGATGAGCCGCTGTGTAGGAAAAAACGCTTATTGTTTTGGTGTTGCCGGTGGTGTCATGACCGGTGTTGGCGTGCCGGCCGGTGCATTGACGATTCCGAGAATCCAGCGGTAGCCGACCGCGATCATAATCGGGATGATCAGCGAGATGTAGTTACCATCTGAGGTCATTGTGGAGATGACGTTCAAAACAACATTCGCCCACATCAGCCACTGAATCCATTTCTCCAGTCGGAAGGTTCCCCAAAAGATGAGGGTTGCCAGGCCGAGGGAGATAATGACGAGGACGACGCCGATGATGGCAATCGCGCCGCCCAATCCGCCGCTTGATGCCCCAAAAATTCCGAGGGCCGCTGCTCCGAGGAGGAGGGCAATAATACCAAGCCCTTGGAGCACGAGCATAATAATCCAGACCGCCTTCGCGCCAGAGTTGGCATTGAGCGCCGCTCGCCGTTCCTGTGGAGTACTCATAAAAAATAATTACTAGTAAACATGCTGAGTATATCGTAAATGATGGCCACTGTCACCGCGTCTGTCCGGTGGTGGGAAAAATGGATCGCGTCAACCACCACTCAGCAAACTCCGGCGTTAGCCAGGGCCTTGTACGCCAACAACCTTTTCTTGGAGCAGGTAAGGGGAGTCGAACCCCTCTCATCGGCTTGGAAAGCCGAGGTAATACCGATATACGATACCTGCACCAAGAAAAGGTCGCTGATGCCGAGCGGAATCCCGCCGTGTCCGGCCCGGCGAAGACGGAGATACCTAGAGGCGAACGAAATCGTAGCGTATAAGCAGATTTATTGCAACGTTACGTTTTTCCGTCTGAAACGTTATAGTATATGTGTGAATGACCTACCGTCCACCATCACGAACGACGCCCACCGGGCAAAAACCGGTGATCGGGAAGCCTTTGGCCGGTTGTACCAATATTTTGCGCGCCCGCTCTATACCTATATTATCATCCGCGTTGGGCATCGGGAGAGCGCCGAAGATATCCTTGGTGACGTCTGGATGAAGGCCTGGCACGCGATTGGGAGGTGCGATCCGGACCACGTCGCCGCGTGGCTGTACACCATCGCTCGGCACGCGCTGATTGACTCCCTCCGCGCCCGGCGACCAGAAATAAATTGGGAACGGCTACCGGATCTTCGCCACGATGCATTGATGCCAGCCGCGGTCGATGCACGGCGTCAAAGTGAGAAACTCCGGGCGGCGCTCTCGGCCCTAACCCCCGAGCAACGCGAAGTGTTGATCATGCGCGTCTGGGATGATCTCGCCTATGAAGATATCGCGCGCCTCCTCGGAAAATCAGTGGTTGGCTGCCGGATGCTAATGACCCGCGCCGCAAAAACGCTTCGTCCCATCATGACACTTGCCTCACTAACCATACTTCTCCATGCCACACTCCGCTGAATCATTTCTCCGCGAACTGTATACGCTCGACCCATCGCTGCGGGCGCGAGACCAAGAGCTGCAGCAGACGGTTGCGTTGTTACTGGCCCAGCGCCCCCACATCACGCCAAACGAATTATTTATTGAGCAACTTCATACCAAAATTATGGAACAACCGATAAAAAACCCCTCGACGACATCCTTCCGCTGGATGCCATTACTCGCTATTCCGGCGCTGGCGGCGATCGCCCTCGTCGTGTATCCGTACCTGACGCCTTCAACCGCGACGAAAACTGACGACGCGGTGACGGTGACCCAAGCACGCGGCCAAGCCTTTGGGGTGTTAACCTCACAGAACGTGACGAATAGTCGCTCTTCGGCGACTCCATCAGCGACAAAAGATATGTCGGCGACGCCGGTCAATGGTGAGGTTGAAAGTGGATCGGGGACATCGGCGCTCCCGATGGATCTTTCATACGCCATGGCCGTGTATACGTATGGCGGCACGATTACCATTCCGCACCTAGATGTGTTGAAGCGAAATAAAACACTGGGCGGTTTGCCGAGCGCTGATGGCGCCTCGGTGAGCCTACTCGATCTTGGCTCGTTCAGCGGATTGCGAACTGATCAGATGACTTGGTCGCAACGGACGGCTGACGGCTACACGATTACCGTTGATGGCCGCGAAGGAACTATCAATATCTACCGTGATAGTGGTATGGTCCGGGCGCTGAGTGATGTGGCGAGTCCTGATGGAACGGTCAGCAGCGGTTCGGCATCAACGGCCACCGTAACAGATACGCAAGCGATTCGTATTGCCGGGTCGTTCTTAACAAAACACGGTATCAGCACCGAATCATACGGGGCGGCAGTTGTTCAGCAGAGTCTGGGTGGTGTCTACATGGAAAAAGTAGCCGCTGGTGATGGAGCCGGGAACTCGATGGCCACTGTCACCTATCCATGGGTGGTCAAGGGCACGTCGGTCTATGATGAAAGCGGTAATCCGTTCGGTCTGCAAGTAACGGTTGATGCGGCCACACAATCAGTTCTATCGGTCTACAATCTCATGACGCGCTCATTCACCTCGTCGCAATATACGTTGACCGATCAAACGGCGGACATCCAGGCGTTCCTTGGTCGCGGTGGATGGCTTTGGAGCGGTGCGGTCTCGGCCGAAACAAAGACTACGTCGTATGCGCTCGAAACGCCGTCGGCAGTCTACATGATGTCTCAGTATCAACAAGATGGCGGCCATGATGACCTCCTCGTTCCGGCCCTCCGGTTCCCGGTCAACGAAAAAGATCAGGCCGCGGTTGGCCGTTCGGCGGTGATGGTGCCGGTCGTGAAAAACTTGCTGACGCCGCCGACGACAAGTACGGGCGCGACGGTCACCGAACCCAATATTGCGCCCACGCCAAAACCAACCGAGTAATACTTATGGGTGCGACACTCGCGGCTCATCCGACCGCGGGTGTTTTGTTTCGACCGCGGTTGGTTTCCACCCGTAAACCGCCATATCCACCCAGAGATTTCCGTCGCGTTCGCGGACGTCAATTCCCTCGGCTAAGAGCTTGCGCGCTTGCTCCTGTTTTGGGGTCGACATATTTTCGATTGAAATCATACCGGCGGCGTTAATCACGCGGTGCCAGGGAACATTCGTCGTTGGCTTCAAAACACGGAGTGCCCATCCGACCACCTGCGCGCCGCGCGGTGAGCCAACCAGGGCGGCAATTTGGCCGTAGGTTGCTACGCGCCCGCGCGGAATCCGGCGGACGGCGGTGTAAATGCGGAAGTAGAGATTTTGTCCTCGTGGCATGCAATTAAGGTATTGGGCACGGGCAGGGTTTAGATTTGAGTAGACGTACCTGTCGGGCCGGGGAATCAATATAAAGTGTTTGTCTGGCTGAACCGGTGGCGCGGCGTCGATCGAGCGGTGACGCATGGCGGTATCCGCGTCGTGCCATTTCCCGAACGAGCTCTGTATGTCGGTTGTAGAGGGCTCGCAGGTGTCCAGCCCAGCGGCGTGTCTCGGGGTGGCGACGGTAGCCCTGTTTTCCTTCGGTCAAAACCGTCCAGACGGCATGGAGTTCACGATGTTCACCGAGCAGATGTTGACGGCAGAGCCGTGATGGTGGGAGATCCCAGACGCGCATCGGAGTTGAGCAATGTCAGGTAGGACAGGTTACGATCGAAGTGCGGGGTGCCACCAAAACGATTCCGGGGTCCGTGAGGCGTGTCGAAGGTGGTGCCGAATGGGCACGCCACGCCGAGAGTTCATACTGACCGCCGTGGTTGGGCTGATAACAATCCCAATGTGGGGATGGGTGTAGTGGTGTGTGCTATCAGTTGGCCAGACCACAACGGCGCCGGCTCGCGGCGTTCGGATTCGATGCCACCCGCTTTTTTTCATGTCGGTGATTGTGCCAGTGACGGTCGCGTGACCTTCACAGAGAAGGCCGAATCGGAGCAGAAGCGTCGAAACAAAATAAGCGCATGACAGATGACCATCATCAACGATGTCCACCAATCGCCTATCTCGGTGCACGTACAGATGGCGGTAGGCGGCACTCCCAATGGAACCATGTGCCATGGCGAGGAGTGAGGGGAGGATGGCGATCCTAGAGGCGGGTGAGGTCTTCATGCCAGTAGCATACCATACCAAAACAGCGGGCGCTTAGCGCCCGCTGTTTAAGAGACTACTATTGGGTATTCCGGTAGAGCGGCATCCCGGTGGTCGGACTGGTTGGGACGTAGATGGTGCCCTTGTTGTCCTTGAGGTTTTGGATGTAGAGGTAGTTTAGGTAATTCGGGGTTAAGCCATCGGCGATAATTTTTTGCGAGTCGCGCTGGCCGGCCGCCTCAATTCGTTTTCGTTCGGCCTCCTTCGATTCTTTTTGGAGAATGAACTCGTACTGCTGGGCCTGTTGCTCCGCCTGCAGTTTTTCTTGAATCGAGTTGGAAAGTTTTTCCGGGAGGATAACATTTCGAAGGAGTGTGTCCTCGAGGGTGATGCCACGCGCGGTCAGTTTTTCGCTCATCAGCTTCTGAATCGCATCCGTCGCCTCTTCCCGCTTGGTGCTGTACAAGGCACTCGCATCATACTGTGATACAACTTCGCGAATGACCGATCGCACCTGCGGGCGGATAAAGTTTTCCGCGTAATCTCGTCCGAGTCCTGTATATACGTCTGAGGCTTTTTCCGCATCGAGGCGGAACAGGACGGTCAGATCAAGATTAACCTTCAAGCCTTCTTTCGTAAGGGCGTCAATCGAGTCGTCGGCCTTTCGGTTGCCCTCTTCTTTAACGATCGACATTGTGTACTGTTCGGTACGGACGCTCATCTTTGTTACGCCGCCGAGCGGGTTAATGATGTGGAGCCCCGATCGTAATTCATTCGGGCTGACACGTCCGAAAAGTTGGTAGACGCCAACCGATCCGGCCGGGACAACCACGAAGATGCGTGTGGCCACAAGAATGACGACCACCACACCAATCGCAATACCAATAATACGCATAGACTGTTTCTGATTAGGAATAGTAAATAAAGAAGATTTTGTAATCGGCTGTTCTGATACAACCTTCGGCTCACTCGACGAAAAGCCGATCGCCCGTCGCAGACGCTTATAAAAGAACCACCCGAGAATCGCCAGAATAATCAGTCCGAAAAAAAACTTCGGATTAGAACCAAAAATGACTAAGGCCAAAAAAACGCCAATCGAAATCAGGACGCGTTTTGTGCCGGCATCTAAACCAGGAATGCGGGGTGGAGTAGTACTAGTAGCCATTGTCTTTTCCACAACCAGTATACCACTTCCATCCCGTTATTTCTCGTCGGGACTTGACAAAATGAGAGATTGGTGGTATGATGCGCAGTTCTCTGATCGGGAAATCCCCGGGCGGAAACAGCAGATCGCTCTTACGATCTTCAATCTCTCAGAGGCGACCGCCGTCGCCGGAGGTGAGTCGTGGACTCCAATCCGAATGTTGTGTCCATGGGTTTCGCCACGATCGACGGCTTGCCTGTCGATTTTCGATCCCATCATCACCCGCACCTCGACGAGCTCCTCGCTCGCGAAGCAATCATCCGCTGTGCGGACGCCGGTTGGATTCGTTCCAACGCGTCCGGCAACGAAGATGGTCGGTACGCCATCAACCTCGGTGTACTCGGTGGCTCGTTCGACGAGCATGCTCAGCCGAAGGACAAGACGGAGCGGAAGAAGAAGGAAACCGCGGCGTCGCTGGTCTTCAAGTCGCTCGGGCTGTTCGACCACCCGTTGTTCAAGGCGGTACTCGAATATGCGATCCCGCAAGATCTCCGCGGCAAAGGGAGCCGCAATGATCTCGGGAACTTCCTGAAAACCTGGACGTACGTCCGGGTCTGGAAGCAGCAGGGCGCTGAATCGGACCTCGTCAACCGCTGGTTTGCGACGGCGCTTGAAGCGTTGCTCTACACCGAACTGCTTCGGCAGTCCGGAGTGGTGCTGACGCCCGGCGTCATGTCGGCTCTCCAGCGCCCGTTCCAGGTCGGGTCGATGTCGCTGTTCATCCGTCTCCATCAGAACGCGAAGGTGGCGACGGCGTGGCGGCGTCACGTTTCCCGAATCCGCGTTCTCGCGCGGCAGGGATTCCTCGCGGCTCGTGACGAACTGATCGCCGCAGCCAAGACCCAGGAAGTCACAGCCGGTGATCGCAAGGTCACCATCTGCGTCTACCATGGCGACAACCCGTTTGCCCTCCGGGCCTACCGGTCCGAAGGTGCTCCGGGTGGCGAGGTCTTCATGCAGTTCAAGAGCACCGGCCACATTCTGATTGCGGCCACCTCGCGCAGTCGCCTGCGGCTCGATTGGGCAGTGACGCTACTGCGGTCGAGTCTCTACGGCACGCTGGTGCAGCAGAATCAGGTAGTCAAGTCGGATGTGCCGCGGGCCTTCCGGCTGCGGTATGAAGGGACGTTGCCTGGTGCGCCGCACATTTACTTCATGCGCGGTGACGCCCGGCAGATCCACAACAGCACGCCGACCCATCCGCACGTTCCGCCGCTCATCAAGCCGGCGGGTCCGATGCCGGCCGACCAGTGCATGAAAATGCTGGTCGAAGGACTGCGACGCGAACTCGCGGATCAGGCCCTGCCGCAGAAGCCGGAACCAAAGCCGGTGCAGGCGGCCCAAGATTGAGAGAAAGGAGATCGACCCCAGCGGGGCCCCGGCACATGCCGCGGCCCCGCTCTTCATATCTTGTCATACAGCGAGAAGCGTGATACGTTTCTCCCCGATGCGCCCGTAGCTCAGTGGATTAGAGCATTTGGCTTCGGACCAAAGGGTCGGGGGTTCGAGTCCCTCCGGGCGCACCAGACTGGTCGCGAAGCGACACAAAAGAAATGAGCCCGAAGAGGGGCGAGAAGGGCAGAAGAGAGGTCGAGCGTAGCGACGACCGAACGACCGGCGAGTTGCCGGCAGCAAGTCGCCGCTGCCCCGGACCCGAGTCCCTCCGGGCGCACCATTTGGAAAAAAGTAGTCGTTCTCGTGTTTGGTCGGACCAATGTCGAATACCTAATCATCAAGACATGAATCACGAGCTGGGGATAGAGCTCGCGCGTCACCAACACCAGTCGACGGAGAAAGAAACGGTGCTGGCGGAAGCGGCCGTTGTAAAAAAGATTCCCCTTCGGCAAATACAGCCGGATGCGTTTCGCGTTGAGTTCATAAATGGCGAACAAGCTATATTCAAGCCGGAAAAAAGTGATGCGACGATGGCCAGTATACGCAATGGGCATAAAAATGAGCGGGCCGCATTCCTTGTTGATCAATTGTTGGCACTACAACTTGTACCGACAACCGTGTTACGAGAGATTGATGGTCAAATGGGGAGCGTTCAAGAATTTATCCCCGACGCCAGGAATATTCATGAAATACCCAAAGAACAACAAGTCGCCGCACGGCACCAACTTGGAGACGTTTGGGCATTCGATTTTATTATCGGAAATCGGGATCGGAACTCCGGAAACGCATTGTTTGATGTCGAGGGGCGAGTATATGGGATAGACCATGGGCAATCATTCCAAGATTCTTTTTATTCTTTTGCCACACCTCCGACCTGGGATTTTGATCGGCTGGGAGAGGCCCTGAAGACATTTACCCTCAGTGAGGCGGCGGCAGATCAATTACGAGCTGAATTATTAGAATTCCTATCTCCGAAACAGGTAGACGCGTGCCTGCACCGAATCTCGGTGTTGGCTACCGAGTTAGAAAAGACTGAGCATACCGAGAAGCCGTCTGCCTGGGCGAGTCAAAACTTTTATACCTCCTAAAATAATAGGAAGGTAAAATACTATCGTACGTATGGGCACGTTAGCAATATTATTCACCACACAGCTCCTGTTCAGCACCGGAGATGTAATTGCACGGTCGGCTTTGGTGAAGCATGGATTTTCTGTTGCTACCTTTTTTTCGTGGTGGTTTGTGGTATATGTGCTCCTGCGAACTATCGCGACTTTCGGACAACTTTTATTCTTAGTCAAACCCAATTAGGACGGAGTGCCGCCTTATTTGGCGCGGTTTCAATCATCATCGCCAATCTCCTCTCGTATTTTTACTTACGTGAATCGCTTTCGTTATGGATGTATGGTGGGGTCATGCTCGCTGTTATGGCCTTCCTTGTACTAGCCGTAACTAAATAAACGGCGACAGGCAGAGAGATTTCAACTTGTAGATACAAAAAAACATCGCCGTGGCGATGAAGGAAAGGGAGTGGTCCGGTCGCGCGTGGTGCGCGACCGGACCCTCGGTTCAGTCGATCCGGACAATTCGCGTGACGCTTGACCCGAAGCGGGTCTGCGTCCGTGCGAAATACATTCCGGCCGACAAGGTGCGGTTCGGCTGCCAGTCGAGCGTGTGCTGACCGGCAGAGTACTCGGCGTTGATCGGGCGATCGACGAGTCGCCCTTGAACGTCGTAGACGTTCATCGTGACCATCGACGTACCCGGCAGACTAAACCGGATGGTCGTCGAGGTCTGGAAAGGACAAGGACCGAAGGATGGCAGCGCGAGGGCCGTGGCGTCAGCGGAGTCGTCGGACCCCGACTGGCTAGCCATGGCGGGGCCAGTCACGACCGTAAGGCGTCCCCACTGGTCGAGCATCAAGCTGCCCGGAATGAGGCTCCCAGCGCCATTGTTGAGCGCCGGATACCACTTTCCATCGCGTGGCCGATAGCACAGGACATCGTCCAGTCCGTCCTGGTTCAGATCGACCAGTTTCGGAATGTACGGGCCAGTGCTTTCGGTCGCCCATCCGGTGACCATGGTTGGCCCGGGGACGAGATGGCCGCCGACGAACGTCGCCGGAATCCACGTCCCGCTACTCGGCCGGTACATGATCATGCCGTCATACGACCCGGCGGCGATCTTGCCGGCCAGCGGAATGTACGGCCCGGTACTCGCGGGGCACCAGCCAGCGATGGCGGCGTCCTGCGGCACCAGTCGTCCGTTCCCCATGTTCTGAGTCGGATAGTAGTTTCCATCACTCGCGCGGATGGCCATGACCTCGTCGAGTGCATCGCCGAGGAAATTGCCGACCACCATCGAGTAGGTCGTACCACCAGCCCAATTGGCCAACATCGCGTCCTGCGGGACGAATCCTGACCCGGTGTTGAGCGCCGGATAGAGATTGCCGTCAGCCACGCGGCGAACCATGACCTCGTCGAGTGAATCGGCGAGGAAGTTTCCGACCAGCGGCACGTAGGCGTCTCCGGCCGCCCAGTTCGTCATCACCGCGTTCTGCGGGACGAGACCTGAGGCGGTGTTGAATGCCGGATACCAGTTTCCATCAGCCGGTCGACGCGCCATGACGCTCGTCCGAATCGTTCGGGTGAACTTTCCGGTCAGCGCCGTATACGCGTTGCCCGACGCCCACGAAGTGAGGACGGGAGCGGTGTTCGGCAGGAAGCTGCTGATGCCAGCACTCCCGGTCGTGTTCGAAGCGATCGACCAGTTTCCGAGGTCGGGCTGGTAGAGCCCGATGTCCGGATATCGGTCACCATCGAACCAACCGACGAGCGGCGTGAACGTAGTGCCCGCGACCTGCGCGGTCTGCACCGTCACCGTGATGGTGCCGAGCATGTCGGTGAAGAACTGTCCGTTGCTGGTGTTGCAGAGTGCGAGGTAGAGGACGAACGTGCCCGATGCCTGCGGTGCTCGAATCGTGAAAGGGAAAATGCCGGTCGCTGTGGCCGTCCGGATGGACGTGACATTCGACCAACTTGCCCAATTCGGCACCTCGTCACCGGTCCGCACCGCGAACCAATACGTCGAGTCGGCATGGAGCCCAGTGACACGGAGCGTGTCCTGCGTTCCCGGCAAACTCGGGATGGTCGGGTAGATCAAGCGCGAAGCGCCAAGCCACTGGTTCGTCACCAGCGATGTTCCGCTCCGTCGGACATCGTACACACTAGCCTGACCCGTCATCCCGTCATCACCAACCGCCGTCCAACCGAGTCGCGCGGAATTGGTGGCATTGTTCGTGCCACCCTCACCGAGAACCGAGGTGGTCGGGGCGGTGATGTCGATCGTGCTCCCGGATCGCCAGTTGTAGGCGAGCGGCGAGACCGATGTCGCGGTGGCCGTGTTGTTCACGGACCGCAGGATGTAGTTCGAGGTCGACCAGGTGTTGCTGCCGATGTTCTTGACGGCGAGGGTACAGGCGACGACCTGACCCGGGGCGAGGGTCAGCAACGTACCCGGCGCGATTCGGACCATGACGCCCGCGTCCGCGCCGATCGCTGCTGCGCTTGCCAAGTCCGGCCCCATCGGCGATTCCGATTCGGGGAGAAGGACGTGGTCAATCGCGTCCGCCGCCATTACCGGGTAGGCAATGAGCAGAGCGAAGGACAGCGCCAGTAATGCATACAGAGTCTTCATCTCCATGACCTCCGTGTGGGGGGTGAGGCTCTGTGTGGTCTTTATTTTCGATCCCACAGCAAAGCCGTGGGTTTATTTTTGCTAAATTGGCAAGCTGCTCGCCAGATTTCGAACTGCGCACTATATCAGGTTTACGCCGGTTTGTCAAGACCGGCGTTGTTTATATCTTTGCGAGGTAGAGTATAGCACCTCTAACGAGCAGGTCTCGGATTTTGGCTAACCTTTCAGCATAGCAAATGAAACTGAAGAAACGCTGAAGGCTTGTCGAAGAAGGAAATTGCTGATATTATTCGAGCGCTTCAAAAATGAAGCGTTGAAAAGTACGGGGTGTGGCGCAGTTGGTAGCGCGCCTGCTTTGGGAGCAGGAGGCCGCAGGTTCGAACCCTGTCACCCCGACCACGCGTGATCGCGACCTCGCTTAAACGGAGGTGCTTTCGCTTCTCCGTTGCCGATCCGCTCGCGTCCGGCGTACCCCTCATTTGTGGGGATCCCGCATTATTGGGTTGACATAATCACAGCGCGCCATTAAGCTCGCGGTGGAACTTTGGCAATCGAAGAAACCGGCCCATAACGGCGGAGGAAATCATGAGCGCACGCAGTGTTTTTGAAAGGCTCTTGGTGCCAGCGCAGATCACCATTAACGGTGCTGCGCCGTGGGACATTCGCGTCCACAACACGGCTTTGTACGATCGCGTCTTGCGCGGTGGGTCGATGGCGCTCGGCGAGTCGTATATGGATGGTTGGTGGGACGTCGAACGTCTCGATGAATTCTTCTGTCGCATTCTCGCCGCGCGGATCGATCGGAATGTGCGCTTCGCGCCGTCGTCGATGCTGGCGATTCTCCGGGCCCACTTCCGGATCACGCCACAGCAATCGTTTATCGTCGGTCAGGAACACTACGACCGCGGTAACGATCTGTACGCGGCGATGCTCGGTCCGACCATGGCCTACACCTGCGGGTACTGGCAACTCGCCACGACGCTCGAGGAAGCCCAGGTTGCCAAGCTGGATCTCGTCTGTCGGAAACTCAAGCTCCGGCCCGGAATGTCGGTACTCGACATCGGCTCAGGATGGGGGAGTTTTGCCCACTACGCCGCGGAGCAGTACGGCGTGTCCGTCACCGGCGTTACCATCTCGGTTGAGCAAGTGGAGTTTGCGCGGCAGTGGTGTCGGGGGCTGCCGATCGAGTTCAAGCTCTGCGACTACCGCCATGCGACCGGTCAGTACGATCGCGTCGTTTCCCTCGGCATGTTCGAACACGTCGGTCGGCGGCAGTACCGCACCTTCATGGATGTGGTGGATCGCCGTTTGGCCCCGGATGGCCTCTTCCTGCTGCACACCATTGGTGGCGCCGCTGGGAATGAACCAGATCCGTGGGTGGAGAAGTACATCTTCCCGAATGGTGTCATCCCGTCGCTGGAGCAGATCCATCGCGCCAGCGAACCGGGCTGGATCTTCGAAGATGGTCACAACTTCGGGGCCGATTACGACCCGACCCTGATGGCCTGGCGGCAGAACTTCATCCAGGCCTGGCCGCAACTGGCGGCGAAGTATGGCCAGCGATTCTACCGGATGTGGGAGTACTGGCTCTGCGCCTCGGCCGGATCTTTCCGGGCGCGTCACAGCCAGCTCTGGCAGCTCGTCTTCTCGCGCGGCATCCGCGGCGGCTATCGCTCGGTTCGCTAACAATCGCACCTGCTCTCGATGTGCCCTCGCCCACGTGGTGAGGGTTTTCTCTGTCACGTAATTGACAGGGCAAGCGCCCAGTGATAGCGTCGAGGCGTAACGTCCCCGTTGTCCCAGCAACCATCTTCCCGAGGGAGCACGTCATGCACCGATCTTTGACTCCGCTGTTCGCGCTGTTTCTCCTCGTGGGCGGCGGTCTTCAGTCCGCCAGCGGCCAGACCATCACCTCGATGCACCTGTGGTCGCTCGACCCGAACGAGTACCTCAGCCAGGGCCAGGACCTGACCTTCACGCCGGCGACCGGCACGTTCAACGTTTTCGTGAACTTCCGCTCCGGCGTGACCGCCATCTTCCAGGATTCGAACAACGAGAACCTGTGGTGGCGAGTCGAGCTGTCGGCGCCGAACAACGAACTGATCGTCCCCGGCCAGGTCTACGAAGGAGCGGTGTTCTTCAACACCGTGCCGCTCCACCTGCCGGGAGTCGGCGCAAGCACCTACGGGCGCTGGTGTCAGCAGATGGGCGGTCGGTTCGAGTGCCGCGTGAACGACAGCGACTTCAGCGAGGTTCGTCACCTGTGGGTACTCGGCGAGCTCGACTGCGACTACATGGGGCGCAAGCTCCAGTTCGACATCCGCTACAAGGTCGACCAGGCTGTGCCGACGCTGTCGCGTACCTGGGGTGACCTGAAGACGAAGTACCGTTGATGTCCCGCGGTACGCACGAATCGGGCCCGGCAGACCGTCGGGCCCGTGATTTCTTTCGCCGGAGGTCGCATGCACAATTCGGAATCAGTACCGCTGATCTGGCGATGGACAGAAGGGCACCTGACGTTCGAACGGTTCAGTCAAGAACTCCTGTCGTTTGAACATTTCGCCGCTAGGCTCTTGCGTCATGTGTGGGCAGCGATGGCCGTGCTGGGTGCCGAGCTTGTGCTCGGCGTCATCGGCTATACTACCATCGCGCACCTCACTCCGATTGACGCGTTGTACAATGCGGCGATGCTCGCGGGCGGGCAGGGGCCGGTCGATCTGATGCCGACGTGGCAAGCCAAGATCTGGGGGTCATTCTACGCGCTATTCAGCGGTGCCTTCGGGATGATCATTCTCGGACTTCTCGTCGCGCCGATCTGGCATCGGTGCGAGCACTGGCACCGCCGACACAATCACCACCAGCCAACCTAGTTTGTACCATGGCGCGCGGCCTCTCCGGTTCGCGCGCCGCCTTATTTTTCGGCGCCGCAAATGTGTGATATGGTGAGCATATCCAAAGTGAGCCTTAATCACGATAATTCGTTTCATGAGTACCCCCGACGAGTATTACGGATTTCCTGAGCAAGAACGGGCCCAACAGGAATTTGCTGGCACGGATGCGGAACGCAATCGCGCGATCATTGAACAGCTCGGGGTGTTACAAAAGCAAGGACGGATCGACGAGCATCTCGTTCGCGACATTATCAGTGGCCTTGATGCACCCAGCGGCCAGGTCTTTGGAAACGACCAGGTAAAAGTAACCCTTGGTCTGGACGGCCATTACCGTGTGCTCGTGCGCGAGGGTGGCGGCGAATGGACGGTATTCGAAAACAACGGTCACGAATCCCCGGCCGTGGATCAGGCGGCGTGAGCGTTAGAGCCGAAACGATTCGCTGATGTTTGTGCAGATGCCAGTCGTATCCGTGGCGGGGATGGCAGTTTGGCTATTCCGAACGTAAA
Organism: uncultured Gammaproteobacteria bacterium; assembly: GCA_964397195.1. Classification (GTDB taxonomy): domain Bacteria; phylum Patescibacteriota; class Patescibacteriia; order SBBC01; family CAIJZX01; genus CAYNGY01. The sequence goes on from CAYNGY010000001.1 coordinate 127,118, forward strand.
TCGGATGGTCAACATATTGGGTGACCGTTGAGGCAATCAGCGCCGCTGATGGCGGGTTTTTTCCGCACAGACATTGGACAACCCGGATCCCGGCGTTTGAGGCATCAAGTTCTTCCGCCGTTCCGCACGGGATTTGGTTCCGGCATTCGTACCAGTTGCGAATGAATGGTTGGACGACATAGTGATCGTACGACTCAACGCACAGCGCCACCTTGACCGAGGTGGATGTGCGCAGCCCAAACCAACCGATGATGAAGAACCCACCAACGACAACGACGCCGATGATGAGCAGCGGTGGAAAATACTTCATATGCGTATGTGTTAACGAAGCTCGTTTGGGTTGACCATGTAGCTGAGGGCCACTTCTTCGGTGATCAGCCCGTCGGCATACACTTTTTTGATATTTTGGTCCATGGTGAACATGCCATCCTCGGCGCTGGTTTGGATAGCGGTGCGCACCTGCGCGATTTTGTTCTCGCGAATCAGGTTGGCGATCGCCGGTGTATTGATGAGGACCTCGCGCGCGGCGACGCGGCCGCCGTTTACGCCAGCCAACAATTGCTGTGAGATAATCCCCTTTAAGAAGAGCGAGATTTGCAGACGGACTTGGTTTTGCTGGTATGGCGGGAAGACGTCGATAATACGATCAATAGTTTGGGCCGCGTTGAGGGTGTGGAGGGTGGCCAAGACGAGGTGTCCGGTTTCGGCTAAGGTGATGGTTGACGAAATAGTCTCAAGGTCGCGCATTTCTCCGACCATAATTACGTTCGGGTCTTGGCGGAGGACGTGTTTCAAGCCCTGGGCGAAACTCATCATATCCGTGCCAAGCTGTCGTTGTTTAATAATCGACTTCTTCGGCGGGTAAACGAATTCAACCGGATCTTCAAGAGTAATAATGTGGGCGGCCTGTTCGGAGTTAATCATGTCGATCATCGCCGCTAAGGTTGTCGACTTTCCCATGCCCGTCGGACCGGTCACGAGGACGAGGCCCTGCTTCAGACGACACAGATCGTAGGTAATCGGCGGCATGTTCAGCTCTTCCATAGTCGGAATTTTCTGCGAAACGATACGGGCGACCATCCCGGCGCAATCTTTTTCCCAATGCAGGTTAACACGGAATCGACAGATGCCCTTGATTTCGTAGCCAAGGTCAAGTTCACGATCCACGTCGAATCGCTCTTTCTGTTCAGCCGTCAACAGGCTGTAACACATGTCTTCACACTCTTTGGCTGATAGCGCTTTCCGGTCATCTTGTCGCTCAAGGCGCCCTTGGATACGAAAAACCGGCGGCAGTCCGGTGACAATATGAATATCCGATGCCTCGACGGAGGCAGCGGCTTTGAAAATCTCGTCGATGATGTTGGTGTTAGCGACCATATTTCCTCTGTATCATAGCGTCTCCATTAGTGACCGTCAACAAAACACGCCCCCGCAAGGAGGGCGTGGATTGAAGAGAGAGACTAAACCTCGTTGAGGGCCGAGTCGATAATCGACTTAACCTGATCGTAGGTGTAGGCGCCAGGAATCCCGGTGATCGTCTTGCCGCTGTCGGCATTGACGACGAAGGTGGTTGGCGTACCGGTGGCGCCGCCTTGCGAGCCATCATTGGTCTCATCCGAGACCCGGCTGGCCATGTCGCCACCATCGAGACAGTCCTTGAACTTGGACTCGCTCACCCCGACTTCTTTGGCGAGGGCTGGGAGGTTGTCGAGCGAGAATCCGTAACCGTTCGACGTCGTGCGGTCGAAGATTTTGTCGATAAATGAGAAGTATTTGTCACCACCGCCAAGTTTCCCGACACAGAGGGCCGCTTCGCCTTCTTTCTGGGCGTTGGCGTGGAAGGAGAGCGGGAAATGACGATAGACGAAGTTCACTTTTCCATCGTAGTCGGTCAAAATCTTATTGACGACCGGGTGAAAGGTTTTGCAGTATGGGCACTCGAGGTCAGAGTACTCAATCAGGGTTATTTTGGCGTTCTTGTCGCCCCGGACGTAATCTGCGTCCGAAACCTTGGCGACGTCGGAGAAGGTTTGGGTGTCGCCCGTGTTGGCTGCGGCGGCGTCGTTCGTGTTCGATGTCTTCGAGCCTTTCGAAGAACTATAGCCCATCGTCACAAATAACGTCAGGGCCACGAGAGCGGTTACGCCGATGCCCGTCATAAGACCAAAGATAAACGTCAGTTTTGGTGACGCGCCTTGGAAGAGTCCGGATGAAGGTGTTTGTTCCATACGTGATGTGTTTACTACGTTATGTAGTACAGTATACCAAGGGCCCGCCGACGACGCAAGGCCGCCTTAGGTTGTGGGAAAAATAAGCTGTCCGTCCTCATCGTACAGGCGAATGGCCGAGACCGGGCACCCTTTAGCCGCATTGAGTAGGGCTTCATCGGTTGCGGTCGAATTTGGGCGGCGGGTCGATTTCTGCTCGTCATCCAAAATAAAACCGTCCGGTGCGAGGGTGACGCACGTTCCGGCGCCGATACAGAGTTCCCGGTCAATTTCGACGCGGGCAATGCGTCGCGGCTTAGGCGGCATGCGAAGCCGGTGCGTCAATCTCCTCCCAGATGTCGTTGATGCGCTGGGCGAGGGCGTAGTCTTTCTCAGTCACCTGCCCGACGTCATGCGATGTGAGTGTCATAATCACCGCCAAGGCCGTTAGAATGACGTCCGGGTGATGATCGAGTTCGTCCGCAACCGTGGCGACGCGGTTTATGAACTGTACGCCGCGAGCAAACGACTTGGTGCGGAACGTGCGGTGGATGGTTTTATCCGTTGGGTCCCAGTGAGCGATGCGTGGCATACTTAAGCGTCGTTATCGATTGATTGGTCGTGGCCGCTTGAAAAGGAGGCTTCCGCATCGGGCCAGCGTGTTTTGAGCTCTTCTTGCATCCCTTCAAGATCATCATCGTCGCTCAGTTGTCCATTCGTTCGTTTTTCTTCGAGCACCTCTTCAACCATGTCGTAGTAGGCGTCACGGTCAAACGCAGCCTCTTCTTCAAGGCGGGTGATTATTTCATTAAAGATGGCGCTGGAATCAATGATGGTACTCATACGATATGGCGTCAACCAATAATACCGACAGTATAGCAAAAAAACCTGACCGGTACCGCACCGAGTTGTTGATATCACCTCGTCTGCCAGAAGACAAAAAAGAAGCGCCCCGGTTGTTAGCCGGGGGCAGCGAAGAACGTGCGGATGCGGTCGCCAACAGCGTGGCGTTCGGCGAGGCGCTGGTCATTCCCGGCATTGTCGACAATGGTGCAGAGCTCGCGATCGTAGCCGGTGTTCTCGAAGAGCTGAAGGATGATCGCCACATCCTCGGGCCGAGACGTGCTGTTCCGAGCGGTCGTTCGCGGCGTGCGCGGGTCGAGATAGATCTGGCCGAGCTTGAGCGCCAGGTCGTGGTACATGAGCGCCGCGGCCTCGAGACTGGCCGCAACGTGGACCTCGCGGTCGAAAGGGAGACTAGGCGGGAGCGTCGCTTGGATACTCGGGTCGTTGGAAATGACGAGCACAACGCGATCAGTGGGCATCTGATTCCTCCGTTTCAGAGTGACGGCGTCGCTGGATGTCCTATCATGGAAACGAAAAACCAGCAAGTCGGGCGGACCGACCGGGTAGGGTTAGTAGATCTCTTCGCGCTTCTCGCGTAAGAATCCAAAGAACCCCTCGGTCGCTTCGAGGAAGGCCTTCAGCGGGGCTTCAATAATGACGTCGAAGAAGAAGATGAGCACATTCACCTTTGGTGCACGGAGGGCGATCCAGCGTCCTACCTGGAGAATCGGGACCGTTAAGAAATCGAACAGAACCGAGAAAATATTTTCTCGTTGGTCAACCACCAAGAGCTCTTTCGCGTACAAGCGAACGCGAATGCCGAAGAAGCTCACAATCGTCAGGAAGAGGAGGAAGATGAAAATGGAGAACGGCGTAAATTCGAAGGCGATCAGCCCGATGATCATTGCCGAAAAAATGATCAGCGTCGTCAGGGCGTAAAAGGCGCGGAAAATGTAGGTCACCCACATACTGCGGCGAATCGGCTTACGCGGCTGGATGACGGAGTTGCGTTCATCGGCGCGGTAGAGGAGGGCGCTAATCTTTTCTTGTAGTGCTTCAAGATTCTTGGCGCCCGGGACACGGTTCGTAATACCAATCACCAGTAAGATCAGTGGCGGCACGGTGACGTTAATCAGTAACGGGCGAAGCGGGAAATCACCGCCGGCAGCCATCAGTCGGTCGATCGGCAGTTCGAGCAGGAGTGCCAAGAGCATCTTGGTAATAAAGACGTAGATGATTGAGCGGATCACGCTCCGGGCAATGCGGCCTTGAGCCGCGCTCCGACGTCGATCGAACACCATGGCCACATCTTCTTTAACGGTTTCCGGCTCGGCGAGTCGTTCGAGCGAGGCTGGTCCATACTCAGCGACCAAATCTTCGACGGTCCAAAAAATCATGGCGTAGCGCTTCATGATCCGCTGAAGAAGTTCCCCGGCTGGATGCAGAAGCTGACTCTCAATCAGGCTATGAATATCTCCGAACTTTGCGCCGAGATCACCAAGGCGATCCGGGTCATCCGATGTCCAGTCAACAAATTGGCGACGGACGAGGTGGTAGCGAATAATATTGGCGTCTGATTTCAGGAGGGCGCGATGAATGGCGATGTAGAGCTGGATGTTCTTTTCCGACTCCTCAATTTCGCCGGGCGCGAATTGAATATCGCGGTTCGTCACTTCATACATCAGCTCGGCCATCGCTTCATCCGCATCTGTCGGGGCGAGAAGTTCATTGATTTCAACAGACATCAGGCCATACCAAAAATCCTGGAGCTTGCGCCGGTAACTATCCTCAAGATCGGCTGAAGCGTTGGCCCAGATGTAGATATAGCGATTGATAATCAGCGCCGTTTCGTTGACGAGCGTGACCGGGAGCGTACTGTTCGGGAGGTATCGACTGCGAATCAGTTCCAGAATAAGCGGCTCGGCAACTTGGGTAGCCGTTGCGCCGCTAATCAAACGACGCTTGAGCGTTCGTTCGATCGCATTTTTACGGAGCAAGTGCTCGTCTTGATAGTCGATGGCATTACGGAGTTTTTCGTACGCCCAGGCGACATTCGAAACGGTGTCATGGACTTCAATCCGCGGAACGGTCGGGTCGTCCTTCTTGGCCGAAAAGGACGTTAAACGCTGGACGGTGGTCGTGACCAAGTCCGATAATTTTTTTCGTTCCGGCGGCGGTTTAAGGACGCTCGGGGTGATGCGCGACAGTTGCTGAATCGGCATAGAGTACCATCATTGTACCAGAAATCAGCCGAAAAATCAAGTTCAAGTGGAATTTTTAATACTAACGAAGAAAACCGACGCGGATTTTCTTAATACTTATCAAAAACGCAAACAACGTAATAACGATAAATGGTGCGATGATCACCGATCGCAGTGCCGCGGTTACGCCAATCAAGCTGCTTTGCATCATGGCATAGGCAACAAAAGACCATATCACCGTCAGGCAAATACCCATCGTTGCCTGAAACTTGCGAAGTGATTTAGTTCGTCGCTCGTCAGCAAATTGGTTCCATGTGCTCAACACGACCCCGAAAAACGCACTCAAGACGGCGGGTATGCTCGTAATGAACGGCATGAATGCTGCACTGAAAAAAGTGCCGCGAACCGTATCGGGGACATCCACGCTCTCCGGCCCGAAAAACGCGTCACTCGTTGCGCCCATAATAACCGTCGAAACATACATGACCGCTAACAAGATCAGGAACACGCGGGCGGGTCGATGGAAACGAATAACCTGGCGGCCGAGGATGACGCCGGCGAGAATTGGGATAATGAACCAGCGGAGCGTCATGCCCAATTGCAGCAACGCCATGTCGACATCGCCCACTGTGTCACGATATCGCAAGGCCGGAATAATCTGTATCAGCGTGATGCAAAAAACAATGAGCGCGGGGATGAGCGCCATCTTCGGAACGGTATTAAATATTCCGAGATGAACACGATCGATACTTTTCGCTAGACGTATTGGGTTGCCAAGCTCAGCCGGTGAGGATTCAGCCAGATGCGTTTCAACTTCGCGCAGTATTTCCTGGCGGCGGTATCCGCCGATGTTCAGGTGGCGGCCAAAAGCCACTAAAAACAAGTTTGATGGTGGCCGTCCTGTCATGACGTAACTGAGTGATTGAGGGTGGTCGCGGTGTGTTTCTTAACAATGCGTTGCCCCATTTTCCAGATCACCCAAGGGACTGAAATACCCGCGCTCAATATATATGCGCCATTTTGATTGGCAATCCAGTGGGCTACGGCTTGAATACCAGTCAGGTCCTGGTCTAATGCGATTCCCGTCACGAACGGCGTCGCAAAGACCCCAAAAACCATGGCCACAAGATACCAAACCACAAACGTGGCAAAGATGCCGCCTGCGACCTCTGTGAACAACGACGTCTTTTGCTGAAACGATGTTTTTGTTTGCAGTGGCTTGCTTAACCACGCCGCCATGAACGCAGTTCCAAGCGCGAAGATGTTAGTGATGACGCTTATCCCAAAGGAATTCTTCAGGTTATACCAGAAATCAAATGGCCGGGCGGCAGAGTCAAATCCTTCATCGCCGAGAAACGCCCCGAAGTATCCGGTTGTTGGGTCGTGTCGCCATTGCAGGTAGATAGCTAAGGTCAATAACACTATCGGTGCGATGAGCGATGAAATGACGAGCCCACCGAGCGCCATGCCCGGGTGTTGCATCCGTCGTATGGAGATACCCGCCCAGACTGCCGCGAGGAAAAAGACAATCAGCAGTAGGTTGCTTCCGAGCATCCAGAAACCTAGGCCGACCGCGCTGTCACCAGCGCTTTGCCAGCCATTACTGGAAAGTGACGTGACCATCTGGAGCAGGACAAATCCACAAATCACCCATGGGAGTATCAGTAAATTCACTTTCGACCCAAGAAGCCCGATATGTGTGCGATTGTATTTTCCCGCCAGGTCGATTGGATAGCCGAGCGCCTCAATGGCATTTGCACCCTGCGGCAACTCGTCCAAGTGATGTCGTAGTTCAGCGACGAGCTCACCGCGTTTCGGTTCGCCGACGCGGAGGTGACGTGTAAAAAGCTTGAGGTACTGTTCATGCGTCATACAGGTTTCTTCTTCGTTGGTGGTTGTCGCCACAGCTGCGCCACGCCGATATACATGCCCGAAAAAATCGCGAACATCCCAACAATAATCGCATTCATGCTTGCGGCCGGGATAATCGCTGACCAGACGGAGACCGGTGCGAAGTAGTTTTCCATCTGGTCCTCTGGGATAATAAATCCCGTTTGACGATCACGGAATACTGGACCGCCGGTAAATCCGTCTGGCCGGCTGATGATTGCGGTTTGGTCGAGTTCGGCGCGGCTCAGGTCGACAAATTTACTGCGCGAACCGTAATCCATGCTGGAGAAAAAAACAGTTCCGATCGAAAACGCAAGCAAGAGAAGCATCCCATAAATTTTCCATGGGCGGACGAGGCGCGATAATTGGTGGACAACGAACCAGCCAAGGAAACAGGCAATGAAAAGCGGAATCCATTCCTGGCCTACCGAGTGCCACCAACGCACCAGTCCGATCGAACTATCTTCCTCTGGAAACCATCCGTTGTGCCATCGTCCCCATGATTGCAAAATCAGCCACCACGCTACGAACGGCGTGATGAACATCCAGGTCACGCCACGCCAATACCCGAGATGCGTAATGGTGTAGGCGCGAGCGAGAACACGCGGATCGCCGAGTGTTCGCTGGGGATCTGCGGTCGTATCGAGCTGATCGATGTGCGCCCGAAGTTCGGCGAGGATGCTGGCGCGGTTTTTCCCACCGACGCGCAGGTGCCGTTCGAAGCGCTCAAGATATTCGACGTGGGTCATACCGCCATCGAATGGACTAAGCGGCCGACGAGATTCGTCATCATCAACCACTCTTTTTTCTTGGCCGACAACTCTTTACTGCCACGCTTCGTCAACGCGTAGACCCGACGATCGGCGCCGGCAAATGTCTCCCACCGGCCAACAATATACTTTTCTTTTTCCAGCTGGTGGAGGAGCGGGTAAAGCATCCCGACCCCAAACTTAAAGGCCTCGGCCATTTCTTCTTTCAGGTACTCGGAGAGGGCGTAGCCATGCATTGGTCGCTTAGCCAGCGCGGTCAGGATGAGGAGGCGAGAGGTGCCTTTGAGGAGTTGTTGGTTCATATATATCGTGATGCGATATGGACACTCTATATCGCACTGCGATACATGTCAAGCAGTCTAAAAAACCGGCCGTTCTGGCCGGTCATCCGGATGGCGATTAGTACTTCACAACCACGGTCACGTAGCCCGGATCGCGGAAGAGCGCCGACAGCTGGTAAGCGGTACTGGCCCGGCTGACGAGGGTCCAGCGTTTCGTGCGGAGCGAATAAAAGGCGATGCGTAACTGTGAGCGATCAGCGCCGAGATCATCAATCGCCGATTTGTTGACGGTCATAATCACCTGATAGCGTGACGTCCAACGCGCAGCGTTCAGCTGATAGACGGCACTGACACGATCAACATCGCCGAGGTAACTTGGGATACGAACGGCGCCTAATTTTTTCACCGTGAAATACGTATTATTGAGCGGCGAGGTGGCCGTCAATTCATTCGTCGGGCGGAAGGTGATCGAACGCGGCCAATCAACAGTCGTAAACTGTCGGTCGAAGACGGTGATGTAGGCGACACGTTGGGTGCCAATGGTCAGGTAGTATGTTCCGGCGGGAACATAGATGTCGGAATATCCGGCGTTGCCAGTGGTTTTTGATTTGACGATCGCGGTGCCAGGGATCGGCCGACCGAGGGCGTCCTTGAGTTGGGTCGCAAATGAGTAGCGCAGGGTTCGGGCCAAGTCGCCGTTCGCGCCGCGTAAAATAATGCGGGCGCCGCTCATGCGGAACGTTGCCACCTTGTATTCTTCGGTGTCGATGGAGTATCCGAAACTCTTATAGGCCGTGCCGCCCGTACCCATCACCCGAATCGCGTACGTGCCCGGCGGGAGGTAGGCGTCGTAGGATCCACCCTCCTTGGTCGAAAGTCCCGCGCCAACCAGATCGCCAAAGATGGCGGTCCCCCGAACGTCGGATGTTTGGCGGTAAATGTTAAAGGCCTGGTTTTTGACCACCTTCCCAAATCCATTCTCAAAAACGAATCGCATCGTGGCGAGATGGTACTCAACCAAGCTCTCTTCTTCGGCGTTCACTTCCTGGTCCCAGAGGTAAAAATACGACGACCCGGTGCCGTGGATGCGAATGACGTAGTGTCCGGGGTTCAAGAAGGCGCGGGTGGTGCCGAAGGCCTGGGTATTAAAGTCACTGGCGACGAGTTTGTCCGCGTTGAGCTTGGTGACGTCAATAATCGGCTCGCCATCGTAGTCGAATGATTGAATATAGACATCAAAGACGACGTTCTTCAGGAGTGTGCCCTGGGCATCGCGGAGGACGACCTGCAGTCCGCCGAGTTGGACGTCAACATTCGCTACGTCGAGCGGCCCGTTTTCAGAAATATCCCAATACGTAAAATACCCGAAGGTCGCGCTTTTTTGGTAGACCTTCACCGCATAGGGCGACTGTTTATTTGAAAGACAAAAAACGCCGGTTTGGCCACCAGCATCAGTGGTACCGGCGGTGATGGCGCTAGTTGCCAAGTACGGGTTGCCGTCCGGGTCAGTATTTTTGTGATAGACCGAAACATTCATCCCGGGCAACAACGTGCCCTCTGAATCGCGGGTGATGACTCGCACGGCATTTGTATTACTGCCGCAGGCGGCGTCGGCATGAGGAATACGAAAAACCAGGCTGATGGTCAGCGCGGCAAGAAAAGTTCCGATGTATTTCATGTTCTGAAATATGTATTTGACTCCATGAGTGTACCACAAAATCACGCATTCGTCAATGTGTTGGAGTTATTGGAGAGCCAACTCGAGGTCGGTCATGAATTGGTGGGGCGTGATCATTTGCAACACGCGCATCCCAAGTTCTCGCGCCGCCAACAGATTCTCCGGCTGGTCGTCGACGAAGAGGGTCTGTTCGGGGTTGGCGCTGAGCCGCTGCAACGCCGTGCTGAACATAATCCGTTCGGGTTTCAGGTGGCCGCGATGGAAGGAGTAGACTGCGTCATCAAAGAGCTGTTCATAGTGAAACCGTTGTTCGCAATGCTCAATCCACTCGCGGGCGTGATTGGAGAGTAATCCGAGGCGGTACCCACGGCGGCGCAAATCAATGATTTGCGGTCGAACATGTTCAATTTCTTGAAAGTTTTGGCGGACGATGTCCATGGCGGTCGAGATCGGAATCCGCCAGCCGTGTTGTTGCTTCATTGCGTTCCAATACTCACGTTCAAACAGTTGTCCGCGCATCAGACGATAAAAATCCGGTCCGGTCAGGTGACGATCAATCTCGGATGGTGAATATGGTAAAACACCAGCCAAACGGTCAGCGGTGCCGTGCAGTCCACGGAGGAGAACTTCCGACAGGTCGAAGATAATCGTCGTCACCTCGTTTCCCATATGCGTATTCTACGCGAAAAGAATGGAATTGTCAGATACGAGTCCGTTGTGGGCACCGATGACCTAGATCGGTCGAAACCAAACCACCGACCACCACCCGGCGACGAGGATGGTGAGGATTGCTCCGAGGACGAGGAGGACGAGGTGATCATGATTATGTCGGCGATTGACGATCCCAGTGGTGATAATCGCGAGAATCCCGATAGCCACCGCTGCCGCGGAAAAGTTTTCACCGAGCGCAAAACCAAAGGCCACAGCCACGGTCCCGACGAAACCAATGACGGCCAGACAGAGCCAGGCCGCGAGGCGGTGTGGGCGAGGAAGAGCGATGGGTGTTTCCATATACGTATCGTATACCTCTCACGCCCGTCGGGCAATCTATGTCGTCGGGGCGGCGTCGAGGCTAAGCTTATGCCGAACTTGTTCCACAATTTCCGCTGGGGTGTAGTTCGCCTTCACAAGATAATCAAAAACCCCGTATTTCAAGCGGTCCGTTACCAACTGGACATCGCTCATATTGGTCAGGAGAATAACGAGGGCCTTGTCCCCCCAGCGATCCTTCCGAAGTTTTTTTAAAAATCCCCACCCATCAAGCACCGGCATATTCAGATCGAGGAGGATGCAGTCGGGATGTTCGCGGAGCGCTGTGTCATACCCTTCCTGACCGTTGGCCGCCGTTAGCGCCTGAAATCCGCTCATCGAAAACTTCGCCGCGTATGATCCGGCGATCAGTTTTTCATCTTCGATAATGAGAATTTTCTTTTGCTCAGACATACACCGTGCGTAACGTGTCTATCGTACCGCATTTTAAAAATCATGTCGACTCGCCTTACGAGAGAAGTCGCCAGGAAAAGTACCAGTAGAAGATCGTCGCCCCGGCTAAGGCGCATTGTGTGATGAGGCCTGGGCGGAGTTCGCGTGGGAGCCGGCGGGCATTGATGTACCACAGAAAGGGAACATAGAGTGCCATCGTCAGCCCGCCCAACACGCCGGACAGCACCAGTAATGCAAAAGGCTGTTTATATGGCAGGAGACTGGCCCCCAGCAACACGATAATAATAATGAGTCCGTAATACAAGACGTGGAGCGAGACAGTGCGGACGGGACGGAAGAGCGGGGCCAGCCGGCCGACTCGGGAATTCGTATAGATAATGTCACTAACAATGCGCGCAAAGGCATCAATGACCGTCCAAAGCACCGAGAACAACATCAGCGAGGCCATCGCCAGAAAGATTTTGGTCCCAATGATTCCAAGTTTGAGTCCGAAGATATCGGCTTGCGCGACAGCGATGTCGGCCCCGACCGGGTGCAGTCCGCGGGGAACAAGTACGGCGTGGGCGTTCAATGATAAGAGAAAGAGGGTGGTGAAGCCGAGGGCGAGAAAAATAAGGCCCTGGTCAATTCGAACGTAGCGCAGCCAGCCTCGCCAGCGGTGGTGCGTCTCTGGTCCCGGATGGAACGTGGCGCCGAGCGGAGAGATCGCAACAGGATGACCAGTGACCGGATTTTGGATCGACTCGACGTAGGCGCCCATGCCAAATCGTTTATCGCGGTACCATAACCCAATCACGAGGTTGAGCATGCCGCCGGCACCGGAAAAAACAATCGCACTGAGGAGTGTATCAGTGTCGATACCGCGAGGAATGTGCCCGAACGACATCAGGCCGCGAAGACCGTCACCGAAATCAGCCCAGGTCAGGTTGACGAAACTCATGACCACGAGCAGGACAAAAAAGGTCGGGACAATCACGCGCAGTCCGCGCTCTAACCCGGCGTAGGCCGCTCGGCCCGAGAACGTTAAGACAAGGACAAGACCGAGTCCAGCCCAGGCCCAGGCGAGATAGTTTCCAAATCCGAACAACGCAGTCAACATCGTGCCGAGTGCGCTGGCCCAGCCCGGCCAGATGTACAGCACCACGGCCGCAAACATCCAGAGCAGTGGCGTCCAACTCAGGACGCGGGCAGATGACGTGAAAAAACTTTCGCCGGTCGCTAAGGCCAGGCGGGCGACCTCATGGTTGATGACAAACTGAATCAGAATGCCGACGAGCGCCATCCAGAGTACCGACAATCCATGATTGACGACTAAACTTGGCCAAAGAATCAACTCGCCCGTGCCGATCGCTAGGCCCATGACGACGATGCCGACGCCGATCGCCTTCCGCCAGTGTGGTGGATCAGGCAGTTCGCGGAATTCGAGTGGCGGGAAACTCATAGCCATAGTGTACCGCAAAACCGCGGTCAATGTCATTGTCTTCGGCTAGTCGTTCGATTCGTATAATTCGACCGGAAATCCGCTCGGATCAGCCACGAACGCATACCGTTTTACGGCCGTGCCAGTGGTAATTGGTTTGAGCATGCGCACCGGCAACGTGCCGAGTGCAGCGAGGGCATGGTCGAGATCATCGACCGCGATGCCGAGATGTTGGAGTTCCGGTACCGCAGTAAATGATATGCCCGCTGACTCTGGGTGTGACATGAGTTCCACAAAGAACGTGTCATCGCGTTTCATCCGGGTGATATGGAGATCACTGCCGGGCTTCGCGTAGTTCTGTTCAACCGAAAAACCGAGTCGCTCATAAAACGCGACTGATGATGCCACGTCAGTTGTGGGAATGGCGACGTGCGTGTTCATACTTAAAGAGTATACCCGAAAAAAACCGAAGCCACACCTCGGGCAACCAAAATCTGGCTGGGGTGGCCAACGGGGATCGAACCCGTGATAAAGGCTCCACAAGCCTCTGTGTTACCACTACACCATGGCCACCATGGTCGGAATGAAGTGTCTCAGCAGTGTTCCCGCGTTGTGAGGACGGAAAAACAGGCAACTTCAGCGAGAATATACGGGGAAATACTCACGTTGTCAATAGAATAGCAGCCTGTTAGGATGCAAAGGACGCCCGAAATGTCTGTGCGTCAGGCTCGACGCATGTCCCGCCCGATTCGCCTCGTGGCCCCGTAGCACAACGGATAGTGCAGGGGACTTCTAAGCCCAAGATGTAGGTTCGACTCCTACCGGGGCCACCAGATGAATCAGGCGGGCGACCCAAGTCAAACAATATTCTACGATGTCTTCTTTCCCCGACAAAAAACTATTACACGATATCGCTGATGCAGAATCCGCGAAAGTCGCGGCGTGGCAATCGGATACCGACCGGATTGTGACCGCCAGCGGCGCGCTTCTGAATTGGGTGGGCGATATCCTATCTGATGAAGGCTGGACGCGGGAAGAACAGGCGGTCGATGTCGACGCGTTGACGCTGACGGGCACTAACCCAGCGTGGAACGCCATTGTTATTGATCGTGCCGAACGTTCGCCCAAAAAACTTCGTGAACTCTGGGCAACGGAGCGGGAGACGCGTCAACCATTTGAATCAATTGCGCACGACGCTCGTCCAATCCTTGTACGGCGGGAGGGGAACGAGTTAAAAGTATTTGACGGGATGCATCGGACACTCGCGGCCATCCGCGATGGCAAGCCAATCCTCGCCGCGCTGATTGGTACGCCGCCCAGCGTGCCCCGGCCTACGTGTGAAGCTCATGTGGTGTACGATCTCCTCCGGCCGTGGCAACAGCATCGTACGACCGACCGCGCCGGTCTACTGGCGGCGCTTCGATATTTACGTCGGACCTATGGAAATGTCGACTCCTTACTGGTCGAACGTTTTGGACCGGTTTGGATTCCAGACCAAGAACTACAGTCAATCATTCAAGAAGCATTACGGGATTGACACCACAAATGCCCGCCGCTATACTTCCGCCTACATGAAATCCTATTTCGTCCAACTCAGCTGGCTGATTACGACCTGTATGATGGGTCGCGAACTGGGTATGGTCAGGTAGGCACGAATGCTTTCCCCGCTGACCGGCCCAGACGCCGGTCGTTTTGTTTCTTCCTCGTCACTGGTCGACCATCGTGGCCGATCAGTACCCGGGGAGGGACACCCACCATGGCGGATCAGCGCACCTTCAACGATCGTTTGGCGAGCCTCATTTCCCAGCTCAGCTCGAAGCTCCAGCGGCCCGATGCAGTGGTGCCGATGTGGGAGCGGCCGACTGCTCACCAGGTCACCCAGGCCAAGTGCTGGTTGCACGAGGAAGGGATCCTGACGTGGTCGATGCAGTCGGGGATCATTACTCCGGCGGAGCAGCTGACGCTATGCCGTGCCCTGACCAACTGGGAGCAGCTCGGACGCGATCCGCGGCATATCGGCTACAGCGTGATGAACGTCCTGTTCGTCATCAAGCGACGCTGTGCGAGCATGCCGTTCGATCGTTCCCGTTTCGCGGAGTACACGTTCTTGGAGAACTGTTTCCCGCGCGAGCGTCAGGTCCGTGAACGGCGGCGGCGCATGCAAGGGCGTCGCGAAGCCCATACCTTCGCCGAATACGCCGGCTGAAAGACGGCCCGAACGCACCCGGGCGGCCCGCAACGCGGACCGCCCGAGTTTTCTTTGTTACACCGAACGGACAGCCGTTCTGGTCGAGCGGTTACTTTCGCTTGAAAACTGTGGCCGGGCCTTGTTCGAACACGAGGATCCACTCGGGAGCAGTGCGCAGATACGTTTGGTAGGCTGCGACCTGTTCGGCAGTGTAGGGCCAGGCTGGTGCACGCGGGTCGAGGGCGATGTATGTGGTATCCTCATGAAGATTTGGAAAATGGTAGAGGGTAGTGCGGTGTGTTAGGTGCGGCGCAAAGGCATCTTGGGCGCTGACCACGGCATCGTTCGGGATAGATGCGACCAGGGTATTCCATGTCGCCACGGGGCGCGTGCGGAGTTGCTGGTCATGAAAAAAAGCGAGCGGTGTGACTCGGATGTAGACAATCGATACGGCACCGACGCAAAAAACAGCGACACCATAGGCCAGACCGCGCGACCATTTCCATTTTGAAAAGTCAGCCAGGGCTAATAATGTCGCGATGAGGTAGACCGCCATCATCCCCACCTGATAGTGGAACTGAAACATCCACAAGCCGGTGTTCGTCGTCCAGAAACGTTCGCCTAACGTCAGCAGGGTCATCGGCCACATCGTCCAGGTCAAAAGTGGGAAATACAGAAACGAGCCCACTGTGTATTTTGTGGTCTCAATCTTTTCCGGTGCATCGCGGAGGAGGGTGAACGTGCGTTGTGGATGCAGGACAATATTTTTAACGACCGTCGCCGGGGTGTCGCCGATCTGATCATACTGATTCAGGTACACGTAACCCTGTCCATCGGACAAAGCGGGAATGATGAGTCGAGTAATCAGAAAAAAAGAAATCAAGCCAACGCCGAGCGTCGCGAGACCATGTCGGACGTCGATAGTTTTCCAATGCCACGGCCGTGCCCGCAATGCAATCGTCAGGCCGAGCAGGGCGGCATAGATGGCCATCGACTCTTTGGTCAGAATAAGTCCAACGACTGCCAACCAATACCATCGCCATTGTTTTCCGACGGCGAAGATGAGCATCAGCAACATGAACGCCGGTGCAAACGCGATCTCGTGAAAATCAAAGTTGATCGCGGCGAGGATGCCGGGGTGGACCGCGGCCGCCAGACTGATCACGGCGACAGCCCAGGTTGGCAGACCAAGGCGACGCCCTAGGATGGTGCCGAGCGGAAAAATCAGACTCAGGAGACAGGCTTGGGCGACAAGGAGCACGATCGGTGATGACCAGATCCAGTAGAGCGGGACGAGGAGGAGAATAATTGGGTGAAAATGATCACCAAAAAGATTACCGATTCCGCGAATGGTGCTGGCTGGGGCGGAAAAGTGGCTGGCGTGCCAGAGCGCTTGGTCAAAAATGCCGAGGTCGAACGCGTGGGTTTCGAAATGAAGGTGTCGCCAGATCGCAATCCAGCTCAATCCGACGGCGAGCAGGACGGTGACTGTCCAAACAAGGGGCCAAAACCACCGCGGCGTCCGTTGCCAGCGTCGCCCGAAATAGCTGAGCGTCACCGCT
The DNA here is from genome assembly GCA_964397195.1 of uncultured Gammaproteobacteria bacterium. Taxonomy (GTDB): domain Bacteria; phylum Patescibacteriota; class Patescibacteriia; order SBBC01; family CAIJZX01; genus CAYNGY01. The sequence continues at coordinate 143,604 of CAYNGY010000001.1, forward strand.
AAGAGTAACGCCCCGAGTCCGGTCCAAAATACCTCCGCGCTCATGACTCGTCCTTCTCGTCGGGGCGGGTCGTGCCGTGGAACGCTTGATGGATTTCCTTCAACTGCTTATTTGTGACGTGGGTGTAGACCTGCGTTGTCTGAATAGATGAGTGGCCGAGCATGGCCTGGACACTCCGAATGTCCGCACCGTTTTGAAGAAGGTCGGTCGCATACGAGTGCCGCAATGTGTGCGGGGTGACGCGTTTCGTTAAACCGGCCGCTTTTGCATATTGATCAACGAGGCGCTCGATCGACCGAGGCGTGAGTGGGGTCACCTCGTTCGAACGCCGGCCGGCGCGATCGAGCCGAATAAACATGGCCTGATGATCATCGGTGCGGCGCTCAAGAAATTCCCCGAGCCACTTCTTCGCCATCGGCGAGAGGAAAACAACGCGGAGCTTGTCGCCTTTACCGCGGATGGTGAACTCGTCTTTTTTGAGATTGATGTTATCTCGTTTCAGGCTGGCCAGTTCAGAGACGCGCAGGCCGGTCGAGAAGAGTAGTTCCAAGATCGCTTTGTCGCGTAACTCCAACAGTGATTGCCCATGCGCGATCGGCGCGTTCAAAAACCGCTGAAGATCGTCGCCGTCGAGGACGCTGACCTGGCGCTCGGCCACTTTCGCTAATTCGATTTTTTCCGGCGCCAATGTTTTTACGTCCTGCTTCTGTAAATATTTGAGGAATGAGCGCAGGGCGATGAGATAATAATTTTGGGTGGACTTCTTTAACGGCTGACCGCGGTGACTAATCTGACGATTCAGCCAGAGCCGAAAGTCTCGAACATCATCGAGCGTTAAGGCGCTGGGCGAGCTAACCTTACTGATCGCTAAGAAGCGGGTCAGGTACAGATCATAATTCCGGCGGGTCAACAGGCTCTTGCCACGCTCGACTTCAATATAGGTCAGGAATCGATCTTTCCAGCGGGTGAATTCATTGATGCTCATGTCAATATTGTACGACACTTCTGATAGGCCTTCAAGAGCCCTAAAACGGCCTAGATTGACTTCTACGCCGTTCTCTGGTAATATCTCAGCGTTTTACATGACGACTAACCCCTGACGATTTCTTGGTTTCGCCCTGGCCGGGCCGACTCGGAATCGCCGCTTGAAAGGACGGCACCATGCCACTCTCGAAAGACGACAAGGACAAGATCATCAAGAAGTATAAGACCCATGAAGCTGACACGGGTTCTTCGGATGTCCAAATTGCGCTGCTGACAGCCGAGATTGAACAGCTGACTGAGCACCTGCAGACGCACAAGAAGGACTTTTCGTCGCGTCGTGGACTCTTGAAGAAAGTTGGACTGCGCCGACGGCTTCTGCGCTACCTGCAAAAAGACAACCCAACCGGATTCGAGGAGATTACCAAGAAACTTAAACTCAAGGTCTAAACATGAACCATTCGCAACGCGTCGGCGTCTTCGTCGATGTGGCGAACATGTACTACTCGGCCAAGAACATCCACGGCACGCGGGTGAACTTTGGGAAACTCCTAGAAGACGCTGTTGGTGACCGCGAATTGGTTCGCGCCTTAGCCTACGTGATCAAGGCCGACTCGCCTGACGAGAATCGTTTTTTTGAAGCGCTGGATAAGCAGGGATTCGAGCTCCACATGAAAGATCTTCAGGTCTTCGCCGGTGGGGCGAAGAAAGGCGACTGGGATGTTGGGATTACGGTTGATGCCATTGCTATGTCGTCGCGACTCGACATCGTCGTCTTAGTCACTGGTGACGGCGATTACATCCCGCTTGTCCAGTATCTCAAAAGCGCCTCCGGGTGTCGCGTTGAAGTCATGGCCTTCGGCGAATCAACCTCGCAAAAACTCCGCGAGGTCTCCGATAAGTTTATCGACCTTTCGGCCGATAAGAAGAAGTATCTGTTCCCGATTCGGCCGGGACTTCGTCCAAATATTCCGCGCCCGCGATTCCTCGGCGGAAAGAATCGCCAAGACCTGCCGCGCTATGAGTCACCGGCTACCCTACACGAACCGCCAACGGAGTATCATGCCGATTAGTCAGATTACCCCAATTCCGGAACAACAGCCGCGCCCAGTGACGCCGGAATTCCTCCGTCCCCAATACATGGTCTTGCAACCGGTGAGTCGTGTCGAAGTCATCCAGATGCAGACGCGTCCAATCACTCCGGAAACGATGCCGGCGATCGTCGAACGCGACTACACCAACATCGGCGAAGCCTACCACGAGGCATTCGTCCAAGCCGATCAACTGCCAACTATGTTCATCGAGCAGGATATGACCGAAGCGTCGGTGTATACCTCCGAGCGAGAAGTGCTCCACGAATTCATGGAGGCGGTCATGGACTACTTGAAAGAACAGCCGTCCTTCCAGCACCTAAAAACGCTGGCCGAGACCGACCCGGCGGCGATCACGAAATTCGATATTGATCCGGTCTTCGAAGCCTACGAGCGCGGGTTGCGGACAGCCTTCCGTGAAATCAAAATGGATCTGACCCGGCCACAACGGAGTGAGTTGCAGCAGGCGCTGGCGGAACTGAACTGGAGCTATAAGGATGTGATTGCCAACCATGTCCTAGCCTTATCGGAAGGCGCATCCCAGCTCGAATACGACCCGATGGATATTTTTCTCTTGGTCAATCCCAAAGCGCGACGGATTGAGTACACCAGTACGAGCGAAGCGCGCCATCTCATTCAACATTTCGGCAGCACGATGACCAAGGATGTCATTACCCGCGACCTGCAGCGCGCCATTCCGGCGCACCTGGAGAGCGCGTTCGATGACACGCCGGCCATGGCCGCCTAGTCACGCCCCTTCGATTATTCACTGATGATGTTCGTCAGACACGTAGACTGACACGGCCCGAAACCGTCAGGTCTAAAGTCTGGCGATCATCTTGAAAGGATTGCGTCCTATGACGCCTCAGAAATTTACCGCCGAAATCGGCGGTCGTACGCTCACGTTGTCGACTGGACAGTTCGCCGGTCAAGCCAACGGCTCGGTCACGGTCCAGTACGGTGACACCATCATCCTGGCTACCGCCACGATGAGTAAAAAATTGCGTGAAGGACTCGACTTCTTCCCGCTCCTCGTTGATTTCGAGGAACGGCTCTATGCCGCCGGGAAGATTAAAGGATCTCGCTTTATCAAGCGCGAAGGTCGCGCTTCGGACGAAGCGATTCTGTCCGCCCGACTGGTCGATCGCTCCATTCGGCCGCTCTTCGATCACCAAATTCGCAATGACGTTCAGGTTGTTATCACCGTCCTGTCGTGGGACGGAGAAAACGATGCCGATATTCTCGGACTCATCGGCGCCTCCGCCGCCCTGACGATTTCCAATATCCCGTGGAACGGGCCGATTGGTGCCGTGCGGGTTGGTCGTGTCGGTGAGGAATGGGTGCTCAACCCAACCTACGCCGCGCGCGAAAAGAGTGATCTCGATATTGTACTCTCCGCGAGCCGGGATAATCATGTCATGATTGAAGGCGCTGGTGAGGAAATCGACGAACAGGCGGTGCTGACGGCGCTCGAGTTCGCCCACAAACATGCGCGAAAAGTAATCGACCTGATCGAAGAAATGACCAAGGCCGTTGGTCGGGAAAAAATTGGGATTGATCACAACGAGCCGACCGCGGAAGAAACCGCGGCCAAAGAGAAGGTGAAGGAAAAAGTCTTGGCCTTCGCTGAGGGTCGTCTCCGCGAGGTTTGGAAGATTACGGCCAAACTCGAACGGGAAGCGGCTATCACCGCCATGACCGAAGAGCTCGACCAAGTTTTGAAAGAAGACAACGAAGTCTCAAAAGAACAACGTCTCGATGGAAAACACTTGCTTGAGCAGTTCCTCGATGATGAAGCGCGTCGAATGGTGATTGAAGATGGGATTCGTGTCGACGGACGAAAAGTTGACGAGGTTCGTCCGCTCTCAGCCGCGGTTGGACTCATTCCTCGTACCCACGGCTCTGGCTTATTCCAGCGCGGTGAAACGCAAGCCTTGTCGTTAGTCACGCTCGGCAGTCCGGGCGATGAACAGCTCCTCGACACGATGGAGCTCTCCGGGAAAAAGCGCTACATGCACCACTATAACTTCCCGGGATTCTCGGTCGGTGAAGTTCAACCGATTCGTTCACCGGGACGTCGCGAAATTGGTCACGGCGCCTTGGCAGAAAAAGCCATGTTGCCAGTGATCCCGAACAAAGAAGAATTCCCGTACACTATTCGCGTCGTTTCTGAAATCCTGTCGGGAAACGGCTCAACCTCGCAAGCGTCAATCTGTGGATCAACCCTATCGTTGATGGACGCCGGTGTACCGATCAAAGCGCCGGTGGCTGGTATCGCCATGGGCTTGATTACTGATGAAAAGTCCGGGAAGTACAAAGTCCTGACCGACATCCAAGGGATTGAAGATCATGCCGGTGATATGGACTATAAGGTGGCCGGAACGCGCAAAGGCATCACCGCTATTCAGCTCGATATTAAACTCGGTGGTATCCCGATGAAGATATCCGAGGAAGCGTTAGCCGGGGCGAAAGTGGCCCGTATGCAAATTCTTGACGTCATGGCTGCCGCCATTGCCGAACCGCGGAAAGAAATGTCCCCATACGCCCCGCGCATTATCTCGCTCAAGATCGATCCGGAAAAGATTCGGGCGGTCATTGGGAAGGGTGGCGAGACGATCAATAAGATTATTGATGAGTGTGGTGGCATCGATATCATCAAGATCGATATCGAACAAGATGGCATGGTCTATATCACCTCGACCAACGCCGAGATGGCCGAGAAAGCCAAGGCATGGATTACCGACCTAACCCGCGACGTCAAAGTCGGGGAAGAATTCGAAGGCCCGGTGACTGACATCATTAAGGACCGGATGCGTGGAAACGAAATTGGCGCCATTGTTGAACTGTTCCCAGGACGCGACGGCATGGTCCACGTTTCCAACATTTCTCACCGCCACGTCATGAACGTCTCAGATGTTCTCAAAATCGGTGATCGCGTTAAAGTCAAAGTCATGGAAGTTGACGCGGAGCGCGGCAAAATCTCGCTCTCGATGAAAGCGTTGGAACCGTTACCGGAAGGCTACGTCGAAGCGCCGCACCGTGGTGGCCCAGGTGGCCCCGGCGGGTTCCGCGGCCCACGACCGGGCGGATTCCGTGATCGCGGCCCACGCCGTGATTTCCAAGACCGTGGTCCACGACCACAGAGTGGCCCGCCACCAAGTGGCGACGGCTACGGATCGGGCACGAAATTCTAAACCCGTTTCAAAAACACCTCCGCCAATCGGCGGGGGTGTTTTGACACGCGCGACACAATGCCGTAAGGTCTGGTCGAATCCTTTGTACCTCCATTCTCCCTATCGACGACGAGGGCAATATGAGCGTCACGCGACGCATGCCGCATCCGGACGATCGTGAGCGTCGGGCGTGGGGCTGGGCCATCGGTCTCCAGCTTATCGTCGACATTCTCGAGGGAGTCATGGCCCCGCATACGCGGAGCCATGCGCTCTGGTCCGACTTCCTGCACAACGCGAACGATGTGGTGTTAATGGCTATTAGTGCCTGGCCCGTCTACAGCGTCATGCTTCTCCACCATCGGGGATACGCCGATCGGAAATCACGCTGGCGGCATCTGGCATCGAAAATCAACATCGCTGCCTTGATGATCAGCGGCGCCGGCGCCTGTCTGCTCGGTGTACAGCGCCTGTTGGGGCACCCGGTCGACGTGAATTACGCCGCCGCCTGGCCGATCGCCGCCATTTCCGCGGTCGCCAACATGATCATCTATTTGGCCATCAGGCCGTTCGGTGGTCATAGCCATATCCGCGTGCTTGGCTGGCACCAGCTCTGGGATGTCTTCAGTGCGCTGAGCACGGTTGCCATCCTGATGCTCGGCACCTCCACCAGCGGGGCGCAACTCGACGCCACTGCCTCCATCCTGATCGGTCTCGGGATGATGCTCCACTGGCCGGCCCATCGCTTCTTCGGGCGCCAGGGTCGCCCCTGTACGCACCACCATGGCGCGTGACGGCCTCGCCGTCACGCGCTTCATTCTATATAAACACTCGTGTATACTGCGGCTATGGAGTATCGCGTCCCGAATCAACGAGGCCTCGAACTTGATGTCTTAGTCACCGGCGAGCCAACCGGAATCACCGTGCTCTGCGTCCATGGCTTTGGCACAGGCAAGCATGAGAACGGAGATCTCCTGCGGGATGTGGCGACGGAATTGCGGGAAACCGCGCAAGTCGTGCAATTTGATTTTTCGGGCTACGGACAAAGTCAGGGCCACGATGTCGACGCCAGTATTGAGACCATGACCGCCGATGTGAATGCCATGGTCGCCTGGATAAAAGCGCAGTTCCCGGGACGGGCCATGATTCTCGCGCACTCGATGGGCTGTTTTGCGGTCGCCAACGCGGCGCCGGTGGGCATTGAACGATCTATCTTTAGTGGCATTCCGCGACCCAATACCGACGAATCCATCCAAGCACTCCAACGGCGCCTCCTCCAGCGCGGCGGGACGCTCAATGTGGACGGAGTGAGCATCTACCCGCGCAAGGATGGACAGCGCCAGCGTCTCGGCCGACAGTACTGGTCATCGTTGGCCGCGCTCGACCCGCTTGGACTTGTTCAAAGCTACGCGCGGACTACCGAGCTCACCATCATTAAACCGCTCGAGGACGAAATCATTGGTGGATCTGAGATTACCTCGGCCTATCGCCGCCTACCCGGCGTGACGATGGTCGAACTACACGGCGATCACGGTTTCACGAAACCGAAGGATCGTCGTGCCTACCTTCGGAAGGTCCACGAGCTCATCGCCGAACGAGGATAATTATGGCCACCTTTTTCAAACTGATAACCATTTCCGGGACGCCAGGCGCTGGGAAGGGAACAGCCGCCCAGTTGTTATCCCGAAAATTGAAAATCCCGGCCTACTCAATCGGCGATATTCGCCGAAGTTTAGCGAAAGACCGCGGGATGACCCTAGAGCAGTTTAATCGGTACGGTGAAACGTACCCGGAAACGGACCGCGATGTCGACCGCTGGCAAGGAACTATCGCCAAACGGAAAAAAGTCGGTATTTTTGACGGTCGGGTCTCGTATTATTTCATTCCACAGTCATTTAAGGTTTTTTTGCGCTGTGACAAGCGAGTCGGGGCCTGGCGGGTGATGCATGATCCGGCTAAAAAGCGGAAAAACGAGGCCGATCACTCAACCATCAAGAAAACCATGGCCTCCCTACGTCGCCGGGCGGCTAGCGACGCGCGACGTTACCGCGCATTTTATGGGATCAGCATCTTTGACCGCTCACAATACGATCTTGTTCTTTCCACGACGAACAAAACCCCGGAACAGGTGGCCAGAGCGATTATGGCGGCCCTGAAAAAATGGTCTTCGGGACGAAATGTGGGTAAATAACGGGTATGTGGACAACCGATATGTTGAAATATGGAGTTATCCACAGATTAGAAACAGCTGAGAAAAGGCTAACTTTAGCCAAATAGAGTCTCAGAAAGGGTCGATTCTTGACAAAAGCCATTTTTGGTGCTATACTCGTCGTGTAAGCTTTTTTCACAACAAAGTTGACTCCTAGTCAAGAAAGCAGTGTGACTCAAGAAATTGGGTCCCAGTACTGTCCCGACTATCCAATTGGCGACTGAGCGCCGCATAAAATCAAAAACAAAATAACGGTTCGTTCTACATCGAGTGAAATCGATCGGGATAGAACCATGAGGACGGTCGCGACATGCTCCTTACCAAGCTCAGTATTCGTAAGAGCCTCAGCAGAGGCGCTTCATATGGTTCGGTGCACATTCGCGCTCCCCGGGCGGATCCAGGGGACTGCGAACGTGCGCCGAAACATTGGCAACTCCGCTATTAGAGGGCTCCACGCCCTTATTCCCTATGAGTACGCGTTGGCAGCCCTCTTTTCTTTTACAAAAAATGTATACTAGAGGAGATGAAGCAACTATTTCCATGGCTAGTCAGCGGTTTCGCGCTTGGCCTCGACCAATGGCTGAAAGCGACTGCCGACTCCGGTTCCCAGGCCCATCTCGGCGGCATTTTTTTTCGACTCTACAAAAATTCGGGACTCGTCTTCTCTATTCCGGCGCCGGGTGTCATCATCGTCGGTTTAACGATGATGGCCTGTGTTTTGATTCTCTGGATGCTTTGGTCACGGCGTCACGATCGATGGACGCAATGGCCGGCGGCGCTCTTTGCCGCGGGCGCAGTTAGTAATCTTGGGGACCGGCTCTGGCGCGGGTATGTCGTTGATTATTTTTATGTTGGTGATCGAGCGCCGATTATCAATATCGCCGATGTGATGCTCTTCGTGGCTCTGGTGATGATGCTCTGGCCGCGGAAGGCGTTGACAGTCAAATCGCCGACGGTATGATGTCAGTAGGGCTTGGCGTGACGATCTATGCACGCCAGCGTCCCCAGCGCCGCCATCCACGGCATCGAGGCGGTCCTCGTCACCGTCGAAGTTGATATTTCACCCGGCTTACCGGCGGTGCATATTGTTGGCTTACCCGATGCCGCCGTTCAAGAAGCGCGCGAACGAATTCGGGCGGCCATTCGGAACGCCGGGTTTGAGTTTCCACTCAGCCGACTAGCAATCAACCTTTCTCCGGCCGACCAACGAAAAGAAGGGGCGGCGTTTGACCTGCCGATCGCGGTCGCGGTCCTTATCGCCACGCATCAAATACAGATGAAAGTGGACGACGGAATTTATGTCGGTGAGCTCACGCTCCACGGTGACTGTCGGGTTATTCCCGGGGCAATTGCCTACGCTCAACTCGCCCAGCGATTACGGCGACGGTTAGTCGTGCCGGAAGAAAATGCAATCGAGGCGAGTCTCATTCCCGACACGCGGATTTATACCGTGCGCCAACTCCGTGAGGTCTGCGCACCAACGTTCGTCGAGCCGCATCGAGTCACGCTGCCGAGCGCACCCGTGCGGACGTGGAATATGTGGCCGGCGATCCGTGGTCAAGCCGTGGCAAAACGGGCGGCAGAAATTGCCGTCGCCGGCGGTCACAACCTCTTGATGAGCGGCCCGCCCGGTACCGGGAAAACCATGATTGCCGAAGGGATGACGGAAATCATTCCGGACTTGGATGATGCCGCGGCGATTGAGGTACTCAATATTGCTAGTCTCGCCGGTCTGCGCCAAGGCGCGGCGCCATTCACGCGTCGGCCACCATTCCGTCATCCCCATCATAGCGCCTCGGTGGCTTCATGTGTTGGCGGCGGTCGGATCCCGCGTCCGGGAGAATTCACGGTTGCGCATCATGGCATTTTATTTATGGATGAATTTCCGGAGTTCAGCCGCGAGCATATCGAGTCACTTCGTCAGCCACTCGAGCAGGGGATGGTCGTGGTAAGCCGCGTCGCTGGCTCAATCGAATTTCCGGCGGCGTTTATGCTGGTGGCGGCGATGAACCCGTGTCCATGCGGGTACGCGGGCGATCGGACGCGCCCATGCGTGTGTGCGCAGAGCGCCATTCGGCGATATCGACAGCGTATTTCCGGGCCGATTCTTGATCGATTCGATCTGGCTGTGACCTTGAATCGGGTCGAAGGGCGCGATGTATCGGTCAGTACTGACGATCCGCGACTGCGGGTGATAGCCGCGCGTGAACAGCAAAAACAACGCGGCCAAAAAATGGTAAATGCCTATCTCCGTGGGCGAACGTTGATGCAACAAGCACGGCTGACGATGGCCGCCGCCGTCTTTTTGCGAACCGCGCTTGATCGGTTGCACCTGTCATTACGGGCGCACGATCGAGTGATTCGGGTCGCCCGAACGATTGCCGATCTCGCCGGAGAACTCGACGTAACCGAACATCATGTCGCCGAGGCGATCCAGTACCGACCGCATGCGTTGCTGGACGGACCTAGTAGAACGATAGCGGGTTAAGGAAGCCGCCGCTGGTTCGGATTTCGAAGTGGAGGTGCGTGCCCGTCGAACGACCGGTCGAGCCGACCATAGCGATCGTTTGGCCTTTGGTCACGCGTTGACCATTATGAACAAAAATTTTACTGGCATGCCCGTAGAGCGTTTTGTAGCCGTTGCCATGATCAATAATGACGTGGAGCCCATATCCACTGCGGTTGTATGCGGCATACACAACTGTTCCGCTGGCGGCCGCGTAGATTGGTGAAGAGTAATCGCCGTCAATGTCGACGCCGGTGTGATATCGGCCGCGGTAGTATTGGTTGATGCGATGGCTGGAAGTCGGCCAAGCGAATTTCCCGCGCCCGAGCGGACCGCTTGGTGGAACAACGGTTGTGCTTGGTGGTGAGAATATCCCGCCCAGCAACGTTCGACGCGGGGTGACCGTCGGCACGGCGGCCGGCGGTTCACCGCCGGGAATAATAATTTCTTGCCCGACCTCAATCGCATCGGCGGCCGGTAAATCATTGGCGGTCAGAATTTCCTCGACGTCGCCTTTGTACTTTTTAGCGATAGCGGCGAGGGTGTCGCCTTTCTTGATGGTGTAGAGATAGCCGCTAAGGGGCGGAATTTTCAGGGACTGACCCGGTTTAATATAATCCGTCTCCGATAAGCCGTTCGCCCAAAGCACGGTCCGAATCGAAATCCCGAAGCGATCGGCGATGGTCGAAATAGTATCGCCATTCACGACGGTGTACGAGGTCGTTTCATCGCGGACGAGCGGATCGGACCCGTCGTCGGTATCCCCGATGTGATCTTGTCCGACCGCGGTGCTGGTTGTATTTTCCGTTGGCGTCAGGGCCAGGGCCGCGGTTGGCAATCCGCCGATGGCGAGCTGTGGAGCGCTCGTTAATTTTTTGGCCGGCGCGGTTTCGACAATCAGATCAGGCGTATCGCTCGACTGAAACGAGGTCCAGATCGCGCCTTGGCCAACCTCGTCCGGTCGGATGGTCCGCGCAAATAGGTTGTTCCCGGCCACACTCACGCCCAAAACCACGAGGACGACATAGAGCGAGTAACGCTGCATAAAATGGCCGACGTTCTCGATATCGGCGAAGATGGGACTTTTACGGGCGCGTTGCTTGAGCGGAACGTAGAGGCGATAGAGCGGCAAAATGGCCACCTGAAACAAAAAACGCCCGATCCATGCCGCCGGGCGACCAAGTCCGTATTGAAGTCCAAGACCGAAAAAACGGCCCAGCCCGCTGATGGCCGCCAAGAGAGCGGTCGCACTACGAACAGCGAGCTGTTTAATGGAGAATGGAATAGCGAAGGTTCCGTATCCGATCGACCCGCACTCACGCCGTACCCGTCACCGTGTGTGAGCAGAGAAAACGACCAAATTCAGCCAGAAAAGGCGACGAAGAATATACCATGTTGGAGGGATTTGGTCAATTGCGGCGCTTGCCTAAGGGGCGAAAATATTGGTATGCTCATACTCTTACCGATACGATATGGCCTCGAATTACGATCATCGCGACATTGAAGCGAAGTGGCAGCAACGCTGGACGGACGAACGAATTTTTTCTGCTGCTGAAAAACCCGGATCGAAAAAAGCCTACGTGCTCGACATGTTTCCGTATCCCTCAGGTGATGGGCTCCACGTCGGCCATCCGGAAGGGTATACCGCGACCGATATTTACTCGCGCTTCTTGCGGATGAACAACGTGTCGGTGCTCCACCCGATGGGCTGGGACGCCTTTGGCTTGCCGGCCGAGAACTACGCGATTAAGATGGGCGTCCACCCGGCTGAGGTGACCAACAAGAATATTGCCAACTTCAAGCGGCAAATCCAAAGTCTCGGATTTTCGTACGACTGGGATCGCGAGGTCAACACCACCGACCCGGCATACTACAAGTGGACCCAGTGGATTTCTCTTCAACTCTTCAAGCGTGGCCTGGCCTACGAAAAAGAGTCGGCGATTTGGTGGTGTCCGAAAGATAAGACCGGATTAGCGAATGAAGAGGTGGTGAACGGGAAGTGCGATCGCTGTGGGACGACCGTGGAAAAGAAAATGCTGAAGCAGTGGATGTTAAAGATTACGGCCTACGCCGACCGACTGCTTGATGGGTTAGAGAAACTCGATTGGCCGGAGTCGATCAAGGCTCTCCAACGGAACTGGATTGGGAAGAGCGAGGGGGCGGAAGTCGACTTCATGATCGGTGACCAGAAAGTAACGGTATTCACCACTCGTCCGGACACGCTCTTCGGCGCGACGTATCTCGTGTTATCACCGGAACATGAACTTGTGCCGCAAATCACGGCGAAGGAGCAGAAAAAAGCTGTCGAGAAATATGTAAAATCGGTGGCGGCGAAATCTGATCTCGAGCGCACCTCGCTCGAGAAAGAAAAAACCGGTGTCTTCACCGGCGCGTATGCGATGAATCCGGTCAACAATGAAAAGATCCCAGTGTGGATCGCGGACTACGTGCTGTCGAGTTATGGCACGGGAGCGATTATGGCCGTCCCGGCGCATGATGAGCGGGACTGGGAATTTGCGAAGAAGTTTGAACTACCGATTCGTCAGGTGATTGCACCATTCTATAAAAACACCACCGACCTCGCCGTGAAAGCAGGCGCGCCGGTGGTTCGCCGCCCGGTAGCCTATGGAATAATCCATCGAAAACAAGACGACCATTACTTGTGTCTCCGCTGGAAAGAGCACGGCTGGGGCTCTTTCGTGACTGGCGGTATTGAAGCTAGCGAAAAACCAGTTGATGCAGCCAAGCGCGAGATTCTTGAAGAAGCCGGATACACACATGTGAAACACGTGTCCACCATCGATTGGCAGGTGCACACCGAATTTTTTGCCGCACACAAACAAGAGAACCGATATGGGATAGCGACTGGTGAGATATTCGAGTTGATTGACGATGAGAAAGTACCTATCTCTAGCGAAGAACAGGACAAGCATGAGCTAGTATGGGTACCGGCGAACAAAGTGCGCGATTTCGTGACACACGGGAACGCGAAGTACATCTGGGATTGTTATCGAACCCCAAGTGCGTTCGTTGGCGAAGGGGTAGCCGTGAACTCGGGCGAAGTTAATGGCATGAATAGCGCCGACGCTCAAACTAAGCTTATTGAGAGTCTCTCTCAACAAGGAAAAGCGTCAGCCAAAACCCAATACAAACTTCGCGACTGGGTCTTTTCCCGTCAGCGCTACTGGGGCGAGCCGATCCCGTTGGTGCATTGTCAGAAATGTGGTGTCGTCGCCGTACCTGAAAACGAATTACCACTCAAGCTTCCCGACGTCGAAAAATATGAACCAACCGGGACTGGTGAATCGCCACTGGCTGGCATCACCGAGTGGGTGAATACGAGCTGTCCGCAGTGCGGCGGTCCGGCGAAGCGCGAAACAAACACCATGCCGCAATGGGCTGGGTCGTGCTGGTACTATCTGCGGTATCTCGATCCGAAAAATGAAACCGCCCTAGCGAGTGCGGACGCCATGAAAACATGGCTCCCGGTCGATATGTATGTCGGTGGCGCCGAACACGCGGTGCTTCATCTCCTCTACGCCCGGTTCTGGCACAAGGTCTTGTTCGATGCGGGCGTCATCCCGGCCGAAGTCGGGGACGAGCCGTTCATGAAGTTAAAAAATCAGGGTTTGATTCTCGGTCCTGACGGCGAGAAGATGTCGAAGTCGCGGGGAAACGTCATTAATCCCGACGAATTAGTTGAGAAGTTCGGCGCTGACACGTTTCGGATGTATGAAATGTTCATGGGCCCGTTCGAAGACGCGAAACCGTGGGATACGAATGGGATGATTGGGGTGCGCCGATTCTTGGATAAAGTGTGGCGGGCCGCCGAGCGAGTTGTAGAAATACCGCCGAACGATCGATGGCACCGGTACGCAAAATCAATCACCGAATCAATCCCCCAGTTCCGACTCAACACCTGCGTCAGCGATTTGATGAAGTGGGTCAATGAATTCGGTCCGGGCGAAGTTTCGAAAGACGAATTTCAGGCGTTCTTAAAACTCCTAGCACCGTTCGCGCCGCACATCGCCGAAGAACTCTGGTCGCGATTAGGACATACCACATTGCTCATCACAGAGTCATGGCCGAGCTTTGATGTGCAAAAAATCACCGACGCCACTGCGACGATCGTTATCCAAGTCATGGGGAAACTCCGCGGCACCATTTCCATGCCAGCGGGAACCGATCAAGCCACGGCTATCGCGGCAGCGAAAGCCGAACCGAACGTGGCAAAATTTTTAACCAGGGAACCGAAGAAAACTATCTTCGTCAAAGACAAGCTGATAAATTTCGTGGTCTCATGATTTCACTCCGCCAAGCCGCTCGAGCCTTACTCGCCGGTGAGATCATCGCTTTTCCGACGGAGTCGTTCTGGGCCCTTGGGGTCTTAGCCACTAAATCCGATGCAATCGATCGGCTCTTTCGGGCAAAGTACCGTGAAAAAAATAAGCCGATTGCCCTGATTGCCGCTAGCCGCGCCCAAGTCGAAGCGTTTTTTCATCTCTCCGCGACCGAAAAAGTCCTCGCTGACCGATTCTGGCCGGGATCGCTAACTATTCTTCTTAAGCCGAAAGCAAGCATTGCCGCCAAATCGCTTGGTGCACGGTATATTGGGGTCCGCGTTCCGGCCCACGCCGCTTCCCGGAAGCTCGCCGCCATCGCTGGCGCACCGATCACGGCCACGAGCGCGAACGAAAGCGGCCAACCAGCAACGAAATCCGGCCGCGTCGTCGCCCGCGCCTTTCCCGACATTGAGCGGCTCAGCGGTGCCTGCGGTCGTCAGCGCCTCCCATCGACCATTGTCCGTTTCCGCGGGCGGCACATGACGCTTATCCGTCAGGGTGCCGTGCCGATGATCTGAGTATGATGAATCGCCTGACCCACCACTTGCCGCACTATTTCAAGCACCGCCTCGGTCGGCAACTTGAAGAGCTCTATATTACTGTCGGGATACAGGACTTTGCGCTGGCGATGATGATCCTGTTCGAACCAGTCTACCTGTTTCAACTAGGCTACACCATCTCGCATATCGCCTGGTACTACGCCATCGTCTACGCCGCCTATATCCTCCTCATTCCGATTGGCGGGAAAGTTGTATCGCGCTACGGTCCGCAACGTGCCATCGCCGTCAGTACGTTTTTTCTTGTCGCCTATTACATTAGCGTGCTCCTGATTAGCGTCTCGGCGCCGATGTTCTGGGTGGCCCCGCTGTTACTGGCTCTCCAAAAAAGCTTCTATTGGCCGGGGTACCATACTGACTTCATCGCCACTTCGGATCAGGGCGACCGCGGAAAAGAGTACGCGGCGCTATATTCGGTCACGACCATCATGTACATTATCGGTCCGATTATCGGCGGCGTTCTGATCAATGTCCTCGGTTTCGCGGCGCTGTTTATCGTCGGTTCGTTGCTAATCTTCGTCTCCAACATCCCGCTCCTGATCGATCGCCCACAGTCCATCGCCTACCGCTATTCATACTGGGACGCATTTCGTCAGCCATTTACCAAACGTCACCGTCGCTCGGTTCTCGGCTACCTCGGATTTGGCGAAGGTGTGCTGTTAATGTATATTTGGCCGATCTTTTTGTATCAAACATTCAAAACAGTCCTCGACTTGGGTTGGCTCTCGGCCTTGGCGACACTCCTGACCACGTTGGTGACGCTGGCGGTGGGAAAACTTGTCGACAATGGACGATGGCGAATGGTCTGGCGGGCGGGCGGAGCCTTGGCGGCCGTCAACTGGGTGACGCGTTTGGCACTGAATGGAATTGGCGCAGTATTTGTGAGCGACACCATTGGAAAAGTTGCCGAAAACATGACCGTCGTGACATCCACGGATATCACTTATGAACGTGCGATTGCCGAACGCGATCCGTTACGCCGGGCGATGGTCTACGAACAAGGTCTTTCATTTGGAAAAGTTCTCGCCGCCACCCTCTTAGCTATTGCCGCCATGTTTTTTCCGGCCTTCCCCGCCGCCTTCATTATCGCCGGCATATTCTCACTCCTCTTTTTCATTTTTAAATGACCATTCCCGGCATTCAGAAACAGATTCGTGATTCCGGGCTGCAACCATCGCGAGCCGCTGGGCAACATTTTTTGCTTGATGAATCAGTGGTCGAGCGGATGTGTGATGCCGCGAAGATCACCGCTAAAGATACGGTACTCGAGATTGGCCCCGGTTTCGGGATATTAACGAACGCACTTGTTGCTCGCGGAGCCAAGGTCATTTCTATTGAGCTCGATCAACGACTAGCCGCGTATATGCGTCGCACGATGAGCGCGGCGACGAACCTGACCGTGGTTGAAGGGGACGTGTTTCGCGTCCGCCTCGACGAATACGTCAAAGACTTCGGGTATAAACTCGTCGCCAACCTGCCGTATAGTTCAACCTCGCTCATTTTTCGACAGTTCCTGACCCGCGCACCCCGTCCGACCGAAATGTGCGTCTTAATCCAAAGAGAAGTAGCTGAGCGGATCACCGCTCCAGCCGGTCAGCACAGTCTATTAAGTCTATCAGTCCAATATTACGGCCAACCGTCGGTCTTGTTTGAGGTTCCGAACACTGACTTCTACCCAGCCCCAGAGGTTACGTCGGCGGTACTTCAAGTCAAAAAAATTGCCGATAAATCGCCAGAGTTAGCCAAAAAAATGTTTCGGCTAGCAAAAATGGGGTTCGCCGGGAAACGAAAACAGCTCAAAAAGTCGTTAGCCGCCGGTTTGCACGAAGAAATGGCTAATGTTAGCCAAGTAATGCTTGAGTGTGGGATTGCGCCGGAAATTCGTCCACAGGAACTTGAAATTAATAGTTGGCTAACCTTAGCGGAGAAGCTGGGCTAGCCGAGCCAGAAACCGATTTACACTGTGGATAAGTTGTTAGCCTGTGGATTTGTTGACTTCTTGGGTTTTCTGTGCTATAGTAAGGCCACGTTTTCCCGAAGGAATGACGAAAAATACTGAACAATTCTACGTGTAGAAATCGGCGACTGAAATCGCCGCTTTTGCGTTAAAAACACATCCATGGGTTGGGCCGGTCGAGTTACAAAAACGAGTGCTGATACGCTCGTCAAAATAGCATCTGGGGAGCAGCCGATTCGAGCGCTCGACGAGTCCAAAACAGCTTTTCGGATTGTGATTGGCATTTCGGCCATCACCATTCTCACCACCGGTGTATTTATGTGGCGCCTGATCGTCAATTCCGCCAAGCTGCCGGTCGCCAAGAAATCGAACACGAATGTCTCGTCGACGCTCGTGGCGCTCAAGGAAAAAGATACCGACGCCGACGGGCTCAACGACTACGAAGAGCTCTACGTCTACGGCAGCAGTCCATATCTCTTTTCATCAGCCAGTGATGGCGTTGCCGATGGTGAAAAAGTAAAGCAGGGTGTTAATCCAAATTGTCAGATCGGAAAATCATGTACAGTTCCGACGCTGACCGTTGGTACCAACTCCAACGGTGATACGAATAGTTCCGTCAGTGTCAGCTTCCTTCGTCAGGCCCTCGTCGCTTCTGGTGCCTCTGCCTCGGTAGTCCAAGCGGCTGATGACGCGACCATTCTTGAAATGTACGAGCAAGCAACGCAAAACGGTTCCAGCACAAACACCAACACCGCGGTGACCAACACGTCTACCACCAACACGAGTACAACGGGGAACACGAATGTGGCCAGCAACGCCAACTCGACGGTCACGAATACCTCGGACACGAGCAGCCTGACATACGCCGATCTCGAATCTCTGTCCGGTGCCGAAATTCGTTCGTTACTGACCTCATACGGTATCGACGCTTCAAACCTCACGCAGGTTGATGACGCAACGCTCAAAGCAATTTTTTCCGAAGCCATTTCCGGCAACTAGATTTTCATGACTAAAACACGACGAGTTTTACGGAAACCAGTCATCGCCTTCATCGTTGGGGTGATTGCGCTTTCGTCGTTCAACGCCCAGCCGGTACGCGCATTATTTTTTATCCCTGAGGTAACCTTCAGCACGACAGTCCAAGATATTCCACGCTCGGTATCTGAGGCGGTGACGAAAGCGACCGATGCGGTTAAGGCCCGAGTCAAAGACTCAATCGCCATCGCCTTTAAGCAGGCGGCTCGTCAATTCCTTGGGAATGCCGTGCAACAAATGGCACTCTCGCTTGCGACCACCCAGCCCGGACAGCTGCCACTTTTCTTACAAAGTCCGCGCACGTACCTCCGTGACGTGGCCGATGCGGCCGCCGGTGATTTCATCGACGGGTTTACCAAAGGTGTGACCGGCAGTTCGCAGTGTACCAGCCCCGACCCGGTCGTTCGTCAGCGCTGTCTCGAACAAACCGGCACGACCGGCGGGAGCGATCCGACCAGTGGTCAACGTGGGCGATTTATCATCTCCCGTCTTTTGCGCGCCGGTTCCGACGCGACGTACCAAGCCTGTCTCCAAGGGGCACAGGAAAAGCATGGTATCGGGGACGCAAAAAAACTGACACTGACGTCGGTCCCGACCAACTCGATTACCAGCCTTGAAGACATGGATCGCTGGGGGAAATATACCAACGACTACCAGCGCGGGGTGGCGCTGCTGCTCAGCTTCAAAAAGTACTATCTCGACGTAGCCATTGCTTCCGGTGATCGGGAGATTAACTGTATGCACGTCGCGCCACGGCCGGACGTGTCGACCGATCTACAGTGGGACATCGCGCCGGAAGCGTGTGTTGACTCGCCGTGCATGGTGACGCCGACCGAGTGTTTGGCGCATGTCCAAGATGCCATCAACTACAACATCGCCGCCTCGCAAAAAGAAGAACAGGACGCACGGACGCAATGTAAGACCGGGCTGGGCGGTGACGTTCGAAATTATGTCACTCAAGCGACGGCGACCGATGTCTTCGCGGCCGCGGACAACTTTGATATTCGCACCTCGCCGAAACTCATTTCGGCGCGATTTCAGAATAATAGCGACATCAGTCAGTACTTCCAGGCCGCTGCGCTGTTAACATCGTCGGTCCAGTCAAAGTTGACTGGTGAGGATACCTATCTTAATTCCGGGCTCCTGCCGCGGACCTCACGAGTCGGTGACAAAACGCTTGCCCCAAAAGAAGCGGCCTCGGCCCTCTTCGGTATTCCGTTCTACAACAACAACGGTGAGTTAACGTATACCGGGACTGGCGCCGCCGACATTATTCGTGGCCTGGCGTCATTTGTGAACAGCCCGGTTGGAAAAGCACTCTTTACGTATTTCCGAAGCCAGTGTGGCTTGAACCCGAACGCCTGTAAGGGGCCGACGAATACGCAATCAGAAATTGGACGGATGCTCTTTGGTACTGGTGGGGCGACCGGGATTGCGGCGGCGCAAGTCCAGTATGCCTCGATCGGTCAAACCGACACTATTACCGGTAGTCCGGGGAAAAATGACATTGATATCCTCGGCCAGCTGACCTCCTCGGGGATTATTGACCAAGCATTGCGCACCGCCGTCGACGAAGGTCTGACGGTCCAAGAAGCGCTGGACCGGAATTTGCTGAGCAAGAAGAAAATTGTTGGATTTGATCGGAATGGGATCGAGCCGACAAATGGCTATCCGTACCGGACGCTCCAATATCTCCGCAAGTACCGAATTATTTCGGTCGGGTGGGAACTCGCGGCGAAGTATGCCTATCAGTTTGCCTCCAATGAGCTCACCCTAGACACGCTAACGAAACAATATAGTCTCTGCGCCCAAGATACTGCCCATAAAGTCTGTTCTGACTCTCTCGTTGCCTGCACCGATTCGAGTCAATGTAATCAAGACGACGGTGAAACCTGCGGCGCGTCACCATACTGTGGCCTCGTCGATCCAAACTGGGTCCTGAAAGCACCGCAAACATTTTGCCGACGTCAGGGGGCGGGCGAAGAAATAGTCACCAAGGAATTTGTGTGTGACGTCAATAACGTCGACAAGACTACCGGCGATGTTATTCCGACTGGCACGGTCTGCGACGACGGGACAAACGCGAATGCGGTCTGCCACGACACCGCCGCGCCGAACTGTGTTGAGAACGAGGACAACAATCAGTTTCCAGACATCGGACGCTGGGTTATTTCCCGCAACACCGACACCTGTGCCGATAGTCAATCATGTTTGGCTGAAGATGAAGACGGGACATGTCTAGCCTATGGGTACTGCGTGCAAGAGCGTCAGACATTCAAATTTGGTGGGACGTCCTGCGAGGCTCAGAATATCAGCTGTACATCCTATACTGATTCCTCCGGGGCAGCCGTCTCATACTTAGCAAAAAACCTCGACACGAATTGTAACGCCGACGATGTCGGATGTCAGTGGTACTGCGCCAAGCCGAGTTATAATGACACCAATAAGCAGTGGCAGTGCACGGCGACCACCGGAACAAAAGTTCACCTAACCGCCAAGGCTGACGATTGTAAGGCCGGTGACGCTGGCTGTCGTCAGTTTATTCGTCTGACGCCGGGCACGAACTTCCTGCAAAATGGCGGCTTCGAATACTATAACGGGAATCGGATTGATGTCGATCCGGCCACCTTTAATGGCTGGACCGCACCGGTGGCTCGCCTCACGCCAATCACGTCTACCGACAGCGACAACACGGTTGGCAACACCGTTGCCGCCCGGGCACAATTTACCCTGGCCTCGGACACGATCCGACAGACGGTGAACATCGGTGCATCCCCGAACGGTCGGGTTTTCACTTTCTCCCTTCGCGCACAAGCGGCGACCAGTTGTTCGGCGGAAATCACCCTTTGCACCGGGAGCGATTGCCAAACATCGGCCGTCCACCCGAGCGCCACGTTTACGGCGACACCGAGTTGGGAAACGTATGCGGTGACCATGGCTGTCCCGAGCGCCGATATCACGCCGATCAGTTCAACGCTACTCACGGCGGTCATCCGTCCGGATGGTTGTCATGATGCTGGATTTGCGGTCGACAGCGCTCAGGTCAAAGAGTCGAGCGAGACCTCAACCTTCAGCGAATACGGCACGACCAATGTTGTCCATCTGAACGGTCAACGCCGTACGTGTGAGGCGGCCGATATTGGGTGCGAACGGTACACTCCAGTGGCGGGTGGCGCCGTGGTCAACGGTATTCTCGCCTCGGAAAATCTGTGCACCCGCGATCAGGTCGGCTGTCAACAATACGAGCGTCAACCGATTACCTCGGTTCCGTATCGTGACGCACGTCCGAATCAACCCGCAACGGGCGTTGATGTCACGATTGTCGCCGCCCAAGGAAAGCTCTGCTCGGCAGCGGAAGTCGGCTGTGAAGAATATACCAACCTCGACGCGGTCAAAGCCGGTGGCGAGGGGAAAGAGTATTACCAAACGGCGCGACAGTGTGTACCAACCACATCAACGGTGGCGAAAAAAACCTATTACACATGGATTGGTGATCCGGAAAAAGGATTTGTCCTGCAATCCCAGCAACTCGTGGTCTCGAATTTGAATGGTGGTCCATGTGCCCAGATGGGACTTGGTCGAAGTGATGGTACGCTACCGACCTGCCGCGATACGGCCGCTACAATCAATGCAGCCGCTTGTCTTCAGGGCGACCTCGCGTCTGACCCGGATTGTGCGGAGTTCTATGATTCCGATCTGAACGTCTACTACATGCATCGCTCGGCGACTGTCCCGGTCAGTGCCGACTGTCATCCGTATCGAAATACAATCGACAGCACCGAGCCAACGTGTCAGGCGGGTCTCTGCTCAAGCGGTGGCTTCGCTGGCCAAGCATGCTCGGCTGACAACGACTGCCGCAACGGCGTCTACTACATGGCCAAGAAGCAAAACACCTCGTGTTCTGCTGCTGCCGCTGGCTGTCGCGAATTCATTGGGAATAGCGGCCGGGCCTCACGACAGATTTTCCAGGACACGATGGAGAAGTCGAGCCTCTCGAACTGGGTCGGTGGATCGTGGAGCGCATCTTCTCCAAACGCTTCCGGTCACTCCATCCGTATCGATCCGCCAAATAGTTCCACCAAGGGCGTGGCCTTTACCGTTACCAGCGCCTTGAAGGGGAAGGTGGCGACTGGAAAATCGTATCTTCTGACTGTCACCGCCGCGGCGGCCACGCCGGGTGATGATATTCGGTTGCGAGCCTTCTTCGGTCGCGGGAACGATGTCAGCGGCTCGTTCGATGAGCTCGGGGGTGTCGCCTTCCAGCAAAATGCGGGTGCCCAGCTAGTGTGGAACGAATCCATTACGCCGGCCGGCCCCGAGTGGCATTCATACACGCTTGGTCCGATTTCTCTTTCCAACGCGGTCGATCCGGACTGGCGCCTCGGCCTCGTGGTTGAGGGTGGCTCAGGGTATGTCGACAATGTGAAGCTGACTGAGATTAATGATCGAACGTACGTCGTCAATAATTCTGCGCCGCTCTGTCCGGCTTCCGCCATTGGCTGTCAGGCTTACCGTGATCGCGCCGGGTCGTTAAACTACGCCACTTCATTCGCCCGACTCTGTAATGATAAAGTTGTCGGTTGTGAAGCGATGATTGACACACAAAACAGCACCACGCCGTTCGAGCAAACGGTCAAAGGTGTGACGACGCCGGCCGATCGAATCGTAACCGTAGTGAATGATAGCGCCAATTACTGCAACGCCAGCGCGAAAGCCTGTGAAATGGTGGGCGAGCCGGTCTATGGCCGCGATGACACCATTGCGAGTTTCAAAACCGTGTATAAGATCATTGATCCAGACCAATTCTCGACGGATCTGTGCTCAGCTGAAGCGGTGAGTTGTGAGGCGTATACGACACAAGAAGGGACAACCGTTTACTTCAAGGACCCACGCGGGCGGACCTGCGAGTACCGGAGTGGCGGTTCCATCACCGGCGGCTGGTTCATTACCGGTACCTCCTATCGGTGTCCAACAGTGACGCCGCCAACCGTCAGTCAACCAATTGGTGCATCATGTACACCGGTCTGTGCCGGCGGAACGCGGGACGGGAAAGCGTGCAAAACGGTTGGATCGTCAGCTGAGTGTCCGGGAAGCCCGGCGGGTGTTTGCACGGGGAATGCCGCTACGACCGGAAAGATAGTGGTCGATGGGAATCCCGTTGTCGGTTCGTGTACGACTGATACGCAGTGTGGAACGAACAAGTGTCGATACTTGGTTGGGGTGTGTCCGAGCACCGAAAACGGATGCACGGAATACCGTGACCCGACCGAGCCCGTGAATTGTCGTGCTGAATGTCCACTTGAGTTGATGGGCGGTACTCCATTGTATGTCGACGCGAGCTGTACGAAAACGGTTTGCGCGAGCTCGGACCCGGCCAACAAGCGGATCGGTCAAAACTGCCAAACCAGTGATCAGTGTACATATGCCGGTATCCCGGGAACGTGTGTCGGAGCTGATAATAATGTGACGACCGGGGCGCCGGGCTGTCGCGCCTATACCTTAATTCGGCAATCGGTTGAAGACACCGCCAGCGATTGTAATGGTCAGATTAATACCGCCACCGGCTGCCGGCCGTTCTATGATACGTCGAATTCGTCCCTTAACTTCCGCGGCCAATGATGACCTCGCGCCGCCATTTGCAACAGCGATTAGCGCTCGGTTTCGGCGGGATCATTTTTGGGGCCCTGGTGGCTACTATGCTCACCCAACACGCCATTGCCGCCAGTGCCTTAGCAGTCTGTCTCGGACCACAAACTCGTGGGAATGGTGAGGACTGTTTAACGGGGTTAGTCTGTGTTGGCGGAGTGAATCTCGGCGAGTGCACCGATTTTGTGACCACCGTGACCAACTCGGTGTCGGGGGTAAACTCGATCCAAGTTACGATCAACGCGAATGCTGAGGTGCCCCCGAGTTTCTCATCCTCGTATTGTCTGGGTACCACCACATCGTGTGGGACGCCGACAACCAAACCGACATTGTGGAGTGCACCGATCAATGGTGTTGGTGGTCGGACCTTGACGATCAACGGTCTTCGTCCGGGGCGAGCCGTTAACCTCTCATTTACTGGTGTATTCCAATCAACGACCAGCATCATCGACTATTCTAGCTACACTATCCCGGGGTTAAAACCAACGGGTGTCAACGTGACGAACCTTGCCTCAGGGTCACCGACCCTCGCCTGGACAACGCAAACGCCGGGAACCACACAGGTCACTTATTCCGAGAGCGCTCCGGCGTGGACGAATGAGAGCCTAACCCTGCCAAGTTCGGAGACAATGATGGCCATGACCGCGCTCCCGAACCGTTCGGCGTGGGCAGTGACCAACAACGGGAAAGTGTTTGGAACAACGGGTACCACCTGGAGCGCCGCTCAATATACGGATTCGGCCTCTCGCGTTATCCGTGGCGTGGATGCGGCGAGCCAAAACTGGGTCTGGGCCGTCGGCGAGCTGGGCGGCACGCCAGCCCGGCCGATTATTCTGCAAAGTACGAACGGTACGAGTTGGACGAGTATCACACCTTCTATTTCTATTGCGAACCACCTCTACGCGGTTTCAACGCCGACGACAAACTCCGTCTGGATGGCTGGTGACGGTCAAAAAGTCTACGCCTTACAAAATGGTGTTTGGTCGGATAAAACGCCAAACAACCTAGCGTCATCACAGCACTTCTTTGCAATTCTGGCTTTGAATAACCTTGATGTTTGGGCGGCCGGGAGCGGCGGCCAAGTGGCGCATACCACCGATGGCGGTGCGACATGGAATTATACGACCCTGCCAAACGGAAGCGGCGTCGGGGTAGCCTCGCTCGCCTCGGTTGATGGGAAAACCATTTGGGCCGGCGGATCGAGTGGCCACCTCTGGAAGTATCCAGTCAGTCCCACGAATCTGACCTGGCAGCAAGTCAGTTTACCGTCCGCCTCGAATATCGTGAACGTTGCCCTCTCGGCTCCTGATGATGTCTGGTTTAGCCAGGGTGGCTTCGTGGTTCATATCCCATCCGGCTCAAGTACGCCGGTGTACGATCCGCAACCAGCGAGTGCGCTCGGTGACTCGTTGATACAGGCGGTGGCGCCGATTAGTGCCACGCGTGTTTATGCGGCCACGAATAACCACACGGCTCTCTACGGCCTGACGGGGACTACCATCCCAGACTCCTTATCGACGACGACGCATGCCATAAGTATTCCGTCGACGTCGCTGGTCCGGAATCAATTGTATTATGCTGCCCTCGAATCGTGGAACTCTGGGTATGTGACCGGGGCTTTTACGACGTTCTTGACGCCGTTACCGGATACTGAGCCGCCAACAATCACGTTTACCTCTCCCGCGAGCGGCGATACAGTCTATACGCACGGCACGGGCGCTGATACACAATATCTCGTTCGCGGGACAATCGCTGATAATATCTCACTGCAAGACATGTGGATGTGTGATCCGTTTGTATCATGTTGGCCGCGGCCGGATGCATATCATTTAACGAATATTGCGCCGAGCCTCCCAATCTCAGGAACAAATGTGAACGCCATATGGAATCAGACGGTGGTCGCAAATTCGGCGACCGGCAGCAAAGACGAAGAATTCAGAGTTTTTGATGGACAGAATTACGCTACCAAAACCCTTCATGTCATATACGATGGCACGGCACCCGCCGTAGACTTCAGTCCCGAGTCTTGGGCCTATCTTGGATCATTCGGCACCGTTCGCGTCAGTAGTTTACCGTTTACCGTCACCGGAACTGTGTCGGACACGAACCCAATTACCCGTTTAGAATATCAGTTGAATGGCGGGGCGGCGCAGTCGTTGACCATCCCGACGCTGCCGGCCACGAACTGGAGCATCACCTTCCCGGTGAACTCATTGATCGCGGGGGATGCGGGGAATGAAATCATCGTTCGGGCTTTTGATGCCGCCGGAAATGTCGGCGTATCGAATGCAGGGTATCTCTATTACGATGCACCAACATTCACCCTCTCGGCGAACCCGTCTACTGTGCAACGCGCGCCACAAGGTCAGTCGGTCACATATACTGTTGATGTGCACCCGCTCTACGGTTTTAATCAGCCCGTTACATTTACCTCGAATAACGCCAACGGCCTAGTGGCAACGTTTTCACCAAGTACCATAACTAGTCCGTATACCGGTGGGGTGACGATGACGGTGGCAACTTCCGCGGCCGCTCCGACGGCCGGCACATATCGTCTGACGGCCACGGGCACCGGCGACGGTCAATCAGCCGATGTGGCTGTCGATATTGGGGTTGATGTCGCGCGAAACTACACGCTCTCGGCCGCTCCAAATAGTCCGCTACCGAATCTTATCGCTGGGAACACCGGGTCATATGCGTTGACGATGAAAGCGAATGAATCATTTGCCGGTACGGTTGCTTTAAGTGTGACCGGGTTGCCGTCTGGGGTCACATCTCGCTTTATCCGTGGTGGCGTCGCGGTCACCACCGCCACATTTGCCGCCAACGAACTCATTGACGATGTGGCACTCGAAGTCACGGCCGCCGCGAGTGCTCCAGCCGCTACGGCCGCTCTCGTGATTCGCGGGGTGACGCCGGGCCTAACCGATCGAACGGCGAATGTAACGCTCGTCCTCTCCGCGCAACCCGACTTTGATTTGACAATCACGCCGCCCGCTCAAAATCTAACCGCCGGTGGTGCGGATACGTTTTTTGAGGCGACGTTAAGCAGTATCAACAACTTTAGCGGACAGGTCAGCGTCGGATACTCGGTGAATAATGAAACCGGGATTGTTATTCCGCAACCACAGCAGTTCAACGTCAGTCCAACGAGTTCGCCGACCTTCCAAATTCATGTTCAAGCATTGAATACGGCTCGGACCGGTGTCTACCCGCTCATCATCACGACTAGCCAACTTCCACTCACCCACGAAACACGAGTGAACCTGAATGTCACCGGTGATACAACCAACCCGGTGATCACAAACATTCAGGCCATGCCCGGTTGGGACTCTGTCACCATTTCATGGGACGTGAATGAGCCGGCCGATGGTTCGGCGATTGTCGGGGGAATTGGCGCTCTCGGTTCGGCTGCCTGCGCCACGATGCCATGTCACCACTCTATCAACTTCCCGTCGGGACTATCACCGAGCACAACCTATTCGTACTCGGTCGTCTCGCATGACATTTCACCGCAGCGGAACACAACGACGGTTTCAACCAAATCAGATGGCACGCCACTCCAATTCACGACCGCGGCCGCACCGGATGCAGTTCCGCCGAGACTAGAGTCAGTCGATAACCCGGCGGCGGCGATCGACCCGCCAGTCATCATTGGTTCAATTACCATGACTGGTTTGGCGACGGACAATGTGGCCGTTACCCGCGTCCAGGCAAAAATTATTTCGTTGTCTAATCCGGCCTACACCGTCGTCCGCACCCAAGATTGTAATACGACGTCGTGTGCCTTCGCCATCCAGTGGGTGACTGACCGGAACACACCGAATGGTCTCTACACCATCGAATTCCAAGCCTTCGACAGTGACAATGCAAGCAACATCGTGACCCGACAAGTCGATGTTGAAAATGACTTTAATGCTCCCGAAATCTTTAACGGACCCAATATTGAGGTCGCCCCAACCTGCGGCACAGGCGAATGCTATGCCATAATCACCTGGCAGACGAACTCGTTAGCGACCTCGCAGATTGATTACGGGGCCTCGGCCTCATGTTCAGTAGATGACGGTACCTGTTTATATCCACTCGGTCCGGTCTACGATGACGCGGCGAGCACCAATCCAAGCTATCGGACGCGGACCCACACCGTGACCCTCCGGAATCTTGAAGATCATCAGATCTATCACTATCAGATTACCAGCTGTAATGGAAATAATATCTGTGCGTACTAACTCGCTCATGACCAACGCCCTGCGCCATCTCCGATCGGTAACCTTCCTGCTTACAGCGGTTGTCCTGAGCTTGACGATCTCATCAGGAGCGCAGCCAACGATTGCTCAAACGACCAGCGTGAAAATCACATCTATCTCGGTGACCGGCTGGACCGCTCACACGGCATCAATTTCATTTTCAGCGAATACGACGGAGGATTTTGAAGCCCAGCTCGACTACGGGCCAACCAAAAACTATGGCCTCACCTACCCGGAAGGGAATTATTCGCGAGTGACAAGCGGACATCGGTTTGACCTCGCTGGCCTCGATGCGGGTACGACCTATCATTTCCGGCTTCGGGTACGACCGCTCAATGGCGTTAACCCGACCGATACGAGCGCGGATCGGACATTTACGACGCGATCATCGGATCAACCGACAACGCCGGTGGTAACGTTAATGAACGTTGAGTGTACGAATGACGCCTGTACGGTTCAATTTTCAACCGCCACCGAAGCCAATGTAAAAATTGGTTGGGGGACAGAATTGCGTAATCCAGTTCTTGCCTCTGCGCTGTGTGATGAAGCGGGTGGCGGGTATCCAAACTGCGCCGGGGAAACACCCGATCAGTACCGAGCAACGGTGCGCACATTGCGTATGACTGGGTTGACGGCTTCGACCGAATACCACTTCCGATTAGCCGCTACCAACCAGGCCGGGTTTGCCTCGATGTCGGGTGCGGCCGGATCGGATTCGACAGTGACCACCGCCGCGAGTAGTCGTGACCGAACCTTTAGTACCGGAAATTGTACCGGGATTGATAATCGATCGTATCCGATTGGGTCGTGTATGCCGGGAGGCGAGTATTGCAGTCCAACGGGTGTTGATCGGCATTGTACAAATAGATGCGGCGCGAGCTGTGCGGCTGGTGAAACCTGTAATATTGCCGGTGGGGAGTGTGTCCAAGATCCGGCCTTAACGAATTCGCCCTACCAGTGCAATAAGCCGGCCTGTTACAACAATGGAAACTTCATCTCGCCGGCCTCCGCCGGGTGCTACGCGACATGGCCAAAGTGTAGCGCCAACACGATCCTGAAGGTGCAGAAAGATCGTGGGTGTAATGTCTGGCTAACCTGCAGCACGAGTATTCAAACGGTTGCCTCAAAAACCGCTCCGGCCGAGACATTGTGTTTATCGCTGGCGGCCTGTAACCAACTGGGCAAAAACGGATCCTGTACGCATTATTTGCCGCAAGGTCAATGTGATAACGACCCGCTCCGTTTTTGCGGAAATGATACCGATTGTCTTGCGGGAGGGTCGTGCGTGATTGCCGCGACGAGCGCCAGTCAAAATCCGAGCCTGCAAGACCTCACCTTCAGATCACCACAGGAAGTATCGACTATCGCGAATTTGTCGGGAAATGTTATTGCCGGGCTCGACTGGACGCAGCAAGGCGGAAATCGGATCATTCAGGGGCAACTGCCATGGCAACTGATGCGCCAAATTGGTGGGAACGTCTCACTCCGAAATACGGATTTTGAAACAAACCCGCCGAACCCGTCGCCATGGATTGGAGTGCCAGTTTCACAGACGCCAATGAGTGCGCTCCAGGTTGAATTTGAAGACAAGGACGTCAGCATCAACCACGTCTTAAAAGTCTCACCGGTAACTCAAGCCGGGTCTGCCGGTCGATCGTGCGCTGACCCGATCAATCAACAAAATCCAAATATTGGCAAAGCCTGTACCGGCGAGGCAGATGAAACGACCTGTCTGACGAGCGCATCGACCTGTAACGGACACTTCTTCTGTGCCGCACAAACATCACGATCATGTGTTGTCGATGGAGATTGCCAAGATGCCGACCACCCGACTGATACCTGTAACACCGGCGGGTATACACTGACTGGTATTAGTTGTACTGAACATGCCGAAACGGCAACGCCGGATTCTGATTGTACCACCCAGTTTGGAGTTGGCCACTGTTCTGATAATGCCGCCGTTACCTGCCGCGTGGCCGGTGATTGCGCGGACCCGGCTGCCACGTGTGACGGGTTAAGTAGCAATACTAGTTTCCCGAACGCGACCTGTGATCAACGTTCTACTGGGATTTGCTCGAACGAATCATTTGCGGTCGCTCGCGTTCGATTCTCCGGCGCCGCCAGCGGTGAATTCCAGACTCAGCCAACCGAATACTATTACGCGGAAGCGAGAATTCGCGCTGAATCGGGTGACCCGCTTGTTCGATTCGAACTCGGACATGATGGGTTTACGAAGTTTGATGCGACTGATCCGGATACGCGAATCAATAAAAAGACCTATATTGATGTCGTCGCGACGAGCGCTTGGCAGACGGTGAGTATCGGTCCAATTCGTGGACTTTCCGGCGGAACGCGCGTGGCCGCTGTTTGTGCGGACGCCTCCCAATGCAGTACGTTCTATATTGATGATATTCAGGTCAAGCCGGTTCTCCAGACGACAACCAATCCGGACTATGTAACGCCGTCATGTCGTCTCTATCCGAAAGAGGATTCCCCGTCCTGTGACTACACCGATACGTCGGGCGTAACCTACAAGGGCTGGAAAGGCTACTGTCTGGAGAATGATAGTGTCTCTGGGTCGTGCTTATCGTGGTGGCCGGTTGATATTATTCGCGGGGAGTCGAGTGTCTTTGGCTCCGATAAAGTGGCCGGGTATCAAGACCGTACGCCGCTGTATTACTGCGCTGAAGCGGCGGGCTGGAATGGTCGTAACGATTTTAGCTCACAGGCCTATACAGTTGCCGTTGCCCATAATGCTTCAAATGCTAACGGAAACTGCGAACGCGGCGCGTCGGGATCTTGGACGGTCTCGTCATGCAGTACGAATGGTGGAGCCTGGTCAACGTACACCATTACACCAAACGATAAGGACTACGGCTTAACTGAAGATCAGATCACCACCGCGACGTGGGATCCAAAGGGCGGGTCGCCAATGGATTGGGAAAAGCCGACCTTCTATTTCTACAATACATCAGACTTCCAATCTTCGAGTCCGTCGAATCCGTGGTTGACCGGCCAGCACTGGCAGCACAGCATCAGCATGTACCGCGAAGTCGACGAGGTGAATCGCTATATTTACTGGCGCCTGTCCGTGACCAGTTGTTCACCGGGCGCGAATGGAAATTGTGTTGATGCCTACTTACGATTTAATTTGGACAGCAAAATCCTTGAACAGTATGGTGTCAACGAGAACGACCAAACCGGAGATGAAACAGAAGCCGCAGCGTACCGAGTGTATCTCAAAGTAAAAGAACAGTGCACAAAGATCGTCGAAGTCGTTGATCCGAGCGGTCAGAATACGGCTTTCGCCGAGCGGGTCAATTCCAAGTCATATACAGTGCCTGAACTGGGGTATAAGCGAAACACAGACGGCATTCCGTTTGGTGGGATCTCCACACCGGTGACGTCGGAAAATCCGATTGACTGGCCGGCGCTTGATGTGGCTTCATCTACAGCTGGTAATCAGGCGCGGAGCGGCCCAGCCTATGCGTGTAATGGGGATTGTAGCCAGAACATCTGCCGGGTCACCAATTCCGGCGGCCAGGTCAAAGATGGAGCAACCTGTCCAAAACTCCTCTCGCAGGCGCGATCGAATTCATGTGGCGGTATTGACTCCGACCTCGATGGCGTCAACGACGACATGTGTACTGGCGGGACAAAGCCGGCCAGTAAGAAGAGCGTACAACTTTTCGATAATAGCCGTTGCGATGTGGCACATGGATACTGTTACGGCACGAATGAATGTTTAACCTCACCAGTGACCCAAATTTGTGACCAAACATTGGCGGTGACCGCGACCGGGAAGACCAAGCAAGAGGCGATGACGAATTCGACCGCCTGTCAAGAAACCCGCTTGGCCTGCCGCGATGTGAACGGATCGCTCGTCTTCTCCCCAACGACCTGCCTCGCTGAGAACCAAGACTGCGGAACCGCCACCCGACCGGCCAAGTGTAAAGCCGAGCCGAGCGGCACCATGCGCGTGGCCTGTAACGGTTCCTGCGGTGCGAACCAGAGCGTCGTGCGGTATACCACCTTCCAGCCGGATGAGTCGACGATGACCTGCTACAAGACTGACAAGCAGGATCGCTGTACGAACGCGCCGCAGACCTCATACTACTGTCCGGTCAATGCAACCTATTATGTCTCATCAACGCAGTGTCGCAATAGTCCGTGTGGGATGTTTGGTTGTCAGGCGGTACAACGGAAGTTCTGCCAACGGAACGTAAATTTGACCTGTTCGACTGACCAGGATTGCTGGACGACGACCACCATCGACCCAAATCTCTGCTCTAACCGTAACGCCGGGTGTACGTGCGAAGTTGCCGGAACGTGTACCGTTGCGCCGGCACAGCAGTCCTACAATTCCTACGGAACGGCGCCGAAGACCTGTGCCAATGACGCCGAATGTTCATATGACCCGGCCGATTCCCAAGACGCCAATCGATTCTACGCGCAAGAAAAAATTAAGCGGTTATTCGCCCGTTCCTACGGTATCTGGGATTGGAATCCGGCCGCTGGAAAATATGAATTGGTCACGGGGTCGGATCTAGACGCCGAGACGGATGCTGGATTTGTCGGCTGGCGGCCGCCAACAAAAATCTGTCCGACCGAGCCGGTGCGCACCGTCCAATCCTGTACAACGAAAACACAGGCCTGCACCGCCTCGCTTGAAATGACCGGCGCCACGAAGAGTACGGTTGAACTGGCGAAGAAAGACGCCGCCGATCGCTGCCGCAATACGGTGGCCTGTGACGGTCGTGACTCGCTGTGCAGCGGCGGCACGAGCGTCAAGTACGAAGATTTCCAGGGGACCTGTAATCAAACGGCGGCTGGTTGGACCTGTAAGGGGCGATGTAGTACTACCTTGGACTACACACTCGCCGCGAATAGTCAGGCGACTCCGCCCAAAACGGAGCCGGTCCGCCCAACAACCACTCCGGCGGATTACTGCGCGATTCCGCCGACCGTGAAGAATGCCACCTTCACCACCGGGACGAGCATGACCGCCATTATTGACGGCGGGAACGGGAGTATCGGCCTCAAGTTTAATACGGCCGCCGATCCACAGCAGGTCCCGTTACAGACGATCTCCGTTGATTGGGGGGATGGGTCGCCGGAAACATTCAGCTACCCGTATGCCCCGCGCACCGACCCGAAAAAGCCGCACATCTTCAGCCACGTCTACACCTACAATAAGTCGGATTCACAGCACTGTAATCCGGCCACCGGTGTCTGTACCTACCCAATTAAAATTCAGGTGCAAGATAATTGGGGGTGGTGCTCCGCGGCTCGCTCGAGCGGAAATCCGGCAACGGCGGATACCAAAGGTTGTGATCTTCCGCCGTCACAATGGTATGATTCCGGCCTGAAGGTGTTGCTCATCCCATAATCATGCGTCGTCTTCCCTCATTTATTTCACGAAAACGAGCGGTTGCTCTGGTAGCACTGCTCGGTTTCGTGGCGCCGCTTACCGCTTTTGCCCAGTCCTCCACCGATGACACCCGGGTCAAGATATACCAGTTCTTTGGGAATATTCTCCTTGGTATTTTGCAGACAGTTGCTCAGTTGGTGGCGATGGTCACCCATTTCTTAATCATCATCGCCCAGTACAGCGATTTCACGCGAAATGAGGTAGTGACCAAGGGCTGGGACATTGTCATCAGCGTGGCCAACATGTTCTTTGTGATCGCACTGCTCGTGATTGCCTTAGGCACGGTCCTGCGAGTCCAAAACTATCGCTATAATCGATTACTCGGCAATGTCATCGTCATGGCCTTCCTGACGAACTTCTCGAAGACGATTGCCGCCTTCTTCATCCAATCGTCCCAGGTGGTCATGCTGACCTTTGTCAACGCCTTCAAGGACGCCGCGTTTGGGAACTTTGCCACCATGTTTGGGCTGGACAAGGTACTAACGTTTTCAACCATTGAGCCGAGCGGGGCGATTGATGTGCTCGCGGCGGTCCTGATCGGACTTTTTTTCCTAACCGTTGCTCTCATCACCATCCTGGCCTTAGCCGTCGTGTTGGCGGTGCGGATTGTCATGCTCTGGATCCTCGTGATCCTTTCGCCGTTTGCCTACGCCATGCGGGTGATTCCAAATACGGAAAAATGGGCCACGCAGTGGTGGGGCGAATTTGGAAAATGGGTCACGAACGGTCCGGTTATCGCCTTCTTTTTATGGTTGGCACTGGCCATTTTGTCGCAATCAAATCAAGCTGGCGGAAGCCCGGCCAGTTTCATTACCTCGCAGGCCTCAGTGAAGAAAGCGATTGAAGCTATTCCGCCGTCAGAAACAGCGCTCTTTTTCGGAAAAACGGAACTGCTCGATTTGAATAATTTTGTTGGCTTCATCGTGTCCATAATTTTCCTCTGGATGGGACTCCAGATGGCTATTTCAACCGGCGGTGTGGCTGGAAAATGGGCCGGAAAAATCGCCGGCGCGGGCTTAGCCGCCTACGGCACCGTTTCACTCCTCAATGCGGTGCGTGATCGTACCGTTGCCCCAATTCAGGGCTACCTCAGCCAACGTGAACAGCGTCGCAAGCAGGCGATAACCGAGCGGACCGCCGGACTGACGGCGCGCGTCGACCAAGCCTCGTCACTAACCGTGGGAAATGTGGGCCGAGTCGGGGCCGCCGCCGGGGCGGGTATCCGTTCAATCGGCAGTGCAGTTAAAGCCGGGGACGCCGGAGTCATTACTGATGCCATGATGTCCGGGTTACGGACCGGAACTCGCGGTGAACAGCAGCGCCAACAGCGCATGGAAGAATTCCAGCAAGGGCGAGCCGCTCGGCGGGCTGGCGAGATGGACATTGCTAATCTTGATACCCAAGCCGTGCTCGGGAAGGCCGCTTCCGGATCAGACGAAGACAAGTATGCCGCCACGCAGGAGCTCATTCGGCGAAACGCCTTAAATGCGGATGACTCTTATCACCAGAGCCTTGTTCAGGGGGCGGCGCAGTATGCCGGCGACCGCAAGATGGGATCGGAGTTCCGTCAGAATCTTGAGAAGCTTAGTCCGGAGCTGGCTAAGCAGGTGCTCTATCATAACTTTGCCGGTCAAGCCGACCGCGACAAGTATCTGGAGCACGTCCAGCAACGTTCGGCTGCGCTTAAGCTAGAAAAGGGAGATGTAGAGTCGTTTGGTGGAACACTCGGAAACGAGATGGTTAAATATGCGCGGAATCGAGAGGATCTCGAGAAGATGTCCGGACTATTAGCCGACACGAGCGCGAAAGAGGAGGCATTCAAATCGCTCGACCTGTCGTCGGTTGCACCAAATGCGACCATTCGGGAGAGACGGAATATCGCCGAAGTGACCGGCCGGTATATGGCGGCGTTCCGCAATAATGATGGGACGCACATGGAGGATGAAATGAAGCAATGGGTTGAGGCGACGGGAAGTGATACGGTCGCAAAAACAGCTTCGCATACGGATCTTTCGAGTAGCGAGGGTGTCCAAGCTCTGAAGAAGTCCGGATTAAAATTCTCCGGTTGGATTGCTATTCGAAAACGTGATAAAAAAACTGCTCAAGCCGTGAGCGCTGGTCTCAAGGGATGGCAAGATGAAATGGATAGTGCCACACCTGAAGGCGGTGATGTCCAAGCGAATGAGGATTGGCAGTTTGCGGCCGCTCAACGATTTGCGGCAAATAATGGCGAGGTTATTGATTACAACTTTGGCACTGCGAAGGGACGGGAGCTGTTTGAGGGTGTCCTCGAAAATGCCAAAGCGGAGGACGTGAAGTCCATTGATAAATCTGACTTCTACAAGAAGGCAACCGCGGAAGAGAAAGCCTATATCCACCGGGCCATGGCGTTCAACATGCCAAACCCACAATTAAGCGCCTTGTTGCTTGATGAAAATAAGACCCTCTCCAAGAGTGTCTTGGCCGAAGCACAGGACGTGTTGGATAATAAAGAAAAGAGCGCGGAAAAGATACCGAGTACGATTGCGAATAAACTGATTAGCATGAATTCGAACCCGGTGCTTGGGCGGTTTATGAATGCCGAAAAGGCCCGAGTGAACAAGATCAAAGATGACAAGGCGGCCATGAAGGCACAGGGCTTTGCTGGGCTCCCAACCGACCCGCCAGGGAAGCCAACCCCGGCCAAGCCACTCATGGATGTTGACCGCGACACGTTCAATCGAACGAAAAAAGCGATTGCCGAATATACGGCCCTGACCGGTAACGCGGCCGGATTCTGGCTCGATAAAAACGGTGGATATAATGCCGCTTCGGGTGTCTATCTCGACCGCGCGACGTTCGAGGCTGCAAATCAAGTGGCCGGCTATCAAGCAGCACACGGTATTTCCCGCGTCAGTGGATTAAAGGGATTAAGCGGTGCGACGGGGAAGAAAGCAAATCGTCTTGGCACTGACTTCCGGTCGATGCTCGGTGGGCGCTACGCGGACCGGGCCGCTATTCGCATGACCGATCCAAAAGAGATTCAAGAGTTTGCGACCGAGTACGTTGGCGTCTTGGATGAGGAGTATCAGGCCATTGAATCGAAGATTGACAAGACGGCTGGTGATCAAGTGCGCATGGCCCAACTGAAATCAGCGCGTGAACGCATGGCGAAGGTCGTGTCCGATCCGAGCAGTATGCCGGAGCTGAAGATTTTGAATACCGCTCGCGTTGGCCAGCGCGCGAAGACCGCCCTCGCTCACGAAGCGACCCACGGCAAGCTCGATCGAATCGATCCAAACGGGGAGCTGCGCCGTCAGCATCTCGAAGCATTGTCGCCGAAAGATCGTCAGGCCTTAGTGGCTGAGTATCGTACCAAGCTCAAGAACCCACAACTCACCGACGAACAAGCATTTGACGAATACCTGACGGAAGGGTTAACAAACGCCTTCCGACCATGGGCCGATCGCTCTGCCTCAGCCGTCACGCTCAGTCCGGAGACGATTGAGGCCTTCCAGGATCAGGCCCTCGCCGCCGGGGAGAAACCATTCATGACCTCCGGAGTCATGCTCGGTGGGTATGGCAAGAATGCGAAGCAAGTCCAGACCGCGTTAGCCGCCGCCGGATACGCCGGGGTGGCGAAGGGGAAGGGCTGGCTCAATACGCTCGTCGCGAGCACGAAGGCCACCGCCGGCTCGTTGAAAGAAAACGCGATTATCGCCGGGATGATGGGCAAAGAAATGGTTGGTGAAGGCGCCCGAGCGGTTGTCGGCGGCGCCAAGTCGGTGATTGGCGGCGCACAATCCATCGGTCAGGATGTGGCCATGGGTGCTAAAATGAGCGCCGACGATATCGCGAAACTCCCGATGCTTCAGCGGATTGGTCTGAGTCTCGGCGAGCGCTCTCAGCGTATTCGCACCGACCGCCAAGCGAGCAAAGAGCGAAAGACCGCTGCCCGTGCCGAAAAAGAGAAGGTCTCCGCGATGTGGGATGAGGCCAAGGCGATGGATGCACAGTTTGACGAACAAAAACGTATCGCCAAGCTGGATGAGCGAGCCGCCAAGGCGCAAGAGCAGTATGAAAAGGCCCGGGCCCGCAGCGCGCGGTGGCAGGATGATCGGGTCGGTACGGATTCATTAGCCAAAGAAGAAGATGATCGGCTAGCGAGCCGGGTGACCCATCTGTCGACCAAGCGCGATGCGCGCGTGAAGCAAGGTAAGGTGGCTGAAGCGAACGCGTTCGCCACCAAGATTGCCGAACTAGAAACGCGTCGCGAAGGATTACGTCAGGACCAAGCCATCGAACGTCGGAACTATCAAGTCATCGCCGCAAAAGAAGAGGAACAGGCGCGAATCGCTGCGGAAAAAGCCGTGACCAAGGCCGCTGACGCGCGTCGTGCTAACGCGGCCAAGCAGTCGAAACCCTCGTCACCAGTCGCTGTCACAACACCAACGCCAGCTTCGGCCACTCCAGCCGCCACCGTAGCTTCACCACAGCCAACCGCTATTCCGGAACCTCCAACCGCGAAGTCAGCCGGCCCGACCGCGGCGCCGAAAAACCGGACGCGCCGTGAAGAGCGCAAAGATCAGGTTACGCAAGAGCGGGCGGATCGTGAAGCGCGACGCGATGAACAGCGACGAACCGGATCGGCTCCGCGAAAGCAGGTCGTCCGCACCGAAAACGTCGCTACCGCCCGCGTCCCGGAAGTTGACCGAATGATTAGCGAGCTGGAATCATCGGTCGCGTCCTCCATTGACTCACTGGGACTCCGGTTAGAAGGCGTCATGAGTCAGTTGGCGAGCAAGGCCCCGGAGATGCAATCACAGATTGAAGAAGTTCAGCGCAATCTTCGGACTGAAATGCAGTCGGCCCGAACCGATCCGAAATCATCAGCGGCGAACGTTGAGCGTATCCAGCGTGAAATGCTCGAACAGCTGAAAAAACTGAACAAGAAAGAAGAAACGCGCTCGTCAACGTTTGAAATATAACCATCATGATTCCTCTCGACGCGTATCTCGATAAAGTCCGGGCCCTCCCACCGTTGATGAAAACCATCATTAATAATGATGCGCTGGGTGATGCGCTGGGTGAACTCGAGGATAAATACCTCTTGTCCGGGGAGCAGGCAAAAGCGTTACTACTCATTGAGTCCTCAATTATCGGTCAAGAATATGCGCCTGACCAGGTGTATGTGCACATCAAAGAGCTTTTAAAACTCAGCGACCCGATTGCCCAGCAATTAACCGTCGACTTTCTCGGGAAGATTGTCATGCCCATGCAGTGGTTTGTCGGAAATGTCGAGCAAATCATCCGCGGATTTGGCGGTGACCCGTCGTCGTTCGCGCACGACATGCAACGCCGATTCCCAGAATTGTCAGCCAGCCCAAGCGGAACGGATGGCAGCGTTCAACAAACGACCGCCGAAAAAATCCTCGACCACTTCGCTGAGCATCTCGAAACATTTCCGGGGCGCGCAGAAATTTTATTGCGACTCACTGGCCTCAGCGCGACCGTTGAAGCTCTCGTCGGACGACAACACATGAGTCACGAAGAGGGGGAACGAGCGCTCGCCGAGCTCGAGTCGATCAGTGCGGCCATTAATACCCGTGATTTGAACGCGTTTGAGGTCCAATCTGTTCAGCGCCGCGTAAAACGAATCGTTGATGCGGTGAGTGAGGCCGGCGAATGACCATTACCGTCCCGGCCGCTCGCGTTCACCCGCGTGTCGCCATGCAACAGGTCGGCTATGTACCGTTTGGTGAAGGTCGGGGCAATGAGCTCTCGTTTATTCGCCGACTGGGATCACAGTTCTATCCGCGATTTCATATTTACCTGACGCCATCCGCCGCGCAGTGGCGTCTGACGCTTCATCTTGACCAAAAGCAGGCTTCCTACCAAGGGAGTCACGCCCATAGCGGCGAGTATGATGGGGAGTTAGTTTTGGCCGA
This sequence comes from uncultured Gammaproteobacteria bacterium, assembly GCA_964397195.1. Classification (GTDB taxonomy): domain Bacteria; phylum Patescibacteriota; class Patescibacteriia; order SBBC01; family CAIJZX01; genus CAYNGY01. The sequence continues at coordinate 182,704 of CAYNGY010000001.1, forward strand.
GGGTCAGCGTATCCGAGGCCTGTTCGGCGTCTAGTTATTCACAGGGGGTAATGATTTTGTTTTTGGGCGGATTTATGATATAATCACGGCCTCAAAACAAAGAGGAATGGAAGATATTTGGCAACAATTTCATCGACTCCCGAAGGTGATTCGGGATGCAGTAGCCTCTCCTGAGGCGCTGACTGCGATTAATCGGATAGAAGCAGCTCACCCAGGCCTCGATTTGGCCGGTTTTGTGATGCGGGTAATGGTTCGTGAGCTGTCGGTCGAGCATCTTCCCGCAGAACTGATGAAGGCGGGAAATCTTGATGAATCCGCCGCGAAAGACGTAGTCGAAGATTTGACCGTAACGGTGTTCCGTACCGTTAGTGAATACCTAGGTCTCGCACCGGTAAAACCAGCTAGCGCCACGGCAGTCACTCCGAAGGCCACTCCGCCTATCACGACCCCGGTGACCGAAAACCCGCCGACCATGACACCACGTGTTGCCCCTGCTCCGCCGAATGTCCCACTGGCCTCGCCGTCTCCCGTCCAAGCTGCGCCATCGTCGCCGCTAGCCCAGCCGAATGTACCCATCGGCAACATCTCCCCGGCGCCAACACTTTCGACCGAGGATGACGCCGAAATTGCCGCGCATTCCGAAAAACTCCGCGCCATGACGTCCGCCGTCGGGCCGGCTGATTTTGATACCATCGCCCAGTCCATTCTTGACCAGCACCATCTCGCCTTCCAAGATGACTTGTTGACCAAGCGCGCCGTTGCGGTAATCAAAGCCCGATTGAAGGGAATCCGCTCGAATGACGACACGAAAGCCATGCTGATGCGACCTCCGAAAGTCGGCGGTCTCGGTCTTGATGGAGACATCGTGACCGCTGTCATGCGCACAATTGAAGATCAAGCCTCACACGCTCATGCGCAGGGCATGACAGCCCGACCGGCCGCACCGGTTCCGCCGCCCCCACCACGAGTCCCGGCCCCGCAAACACAAGTCCCGGCCGCAATCCCACCGTTGACCCGTGATTTTTCGACCATGAAACCCGATCAGCCGAGCGCTTCGGTAACAGAACAGCCGCGGGCGAGCCGACCAATCATTCGCCCGGTCGATATTCCGCCGCCACCAGCCATGCCAACCGCCGCGCCGGCCACCCCGGCTAAGCCGAAAGCCGTGCCAATCCCGGTTGCTGTTCCGACGCCAGCTCCAGCGGTCCAACGAGCTCGCGGCTCAGATCGTCCGTCTGTGTCGGATATCACCCTCCCGACGACCACGCTCGGACCGGCGGAAGAGATGCAGAGCTTCACCCTAGCGCAATTTCGACGTCTCGGGCAAGGTGCGGCCGAATCGGCAAAAAAGATACTGGATAAATTAAAGCATTTAGAAGAAGAATCTTTTTCGCTCTGGGCCGAAGCGGTCGCTGGATGGCGTCAGAGCGAGGTGTATTCCCTCTACCTTGATATGGGACGCCAGTGTCTCGATCAGAATATTTCCATCGATCAGGTTATCCAGCGTCGCGCGAGCGCCGGTCAACTCTATCTATCAGAACATGAGTTCAATGTGCTCGCCGACATGAATCGTCAGCTCCAACTCTAGTATGGCCACCCAGTTTACTGTTCCACAATTCACGAATGAGCCGGATAAGATCATCGGTCCGATCGTTGTTCGGCAATTCATCATCCTGCTCGTCGGTGCCGGGCTGGTGGTTGGGGCCTATCAGCTTTTTTATCGACTGATAAACTCGTCGGTTGGGTTTCTTTTCTCGGCGGTAATCATTTTAAGTCTGACGGCGGCTTTCGCCTTCATTCGAGTTAACGGTCGCCCGTTTCATCTTTTTATCTTGAATGTGATTGAGTCGTTACGCGTGCCGTCGATGCGTCTCTGGAACAACATGGCAGCCGAGCGAATTCAGTACCGCCGTGAACCGCCGCCGCCGGCTCCGCCGCCGACAAAAGCCCCGCTCGTGCAAACGAATTTGGCCCGCCTAGCTATGTTAGTGGATACCGGCGGAGCGTTCCACGAAGATGAGGATATCCTCTACTGGGGTGAGACATTACCGAAAGCTACTCGCCAAGCCGAGGTGCTTACCAATCAGGTTGATCGCGAATAATTCCGTATGGCCACACCGTCACAAAAAACGCCCCCACGACCGAAAAAAGTTGCGCCTTCAACGCAGCAGTATTTGGATATCATGGAAATTCGCGACGATGCTGTAGTGATGAAGAACGGCGGATTAGTAGCGGTGCTCCTCGTGTCGTCAATCAATTTCTCGCTCAAATCAGAAGAAGAACAAGAAGCGGTGATTGGGGCGTACGTCTCGTTCCTGAATACCATCGATTTTCCGCTTCAAATCGTCATCCAGTCCCGTCGCCTCGATATTGATGCCTATCTTGAAGTCCTCAAAGGTGTCGAGAAACAACAAACGAACGAACTGCTCAAGACGCAGACACAGGATTATCGTCGCTTTGTGAACGAGCTCGTGCAGATGAACGCGATTATGTCGAAGCGTTTCTATGTGGTCATTCCTTTTTCACCAAAAGTAGATCGTCCGGGCAAATTCTTTAGCCGCCTGCTCGATGCCTTTGCGCCGACGGAAACTATTCATTTGAAACAGAAGCAGTTTGAAAAATACCGCCTTGAATTATTTAAGCGGGTCGATAACGTCATGAACGCGCTATCGGCGGCCGGACTCCAGTCACAGCCCTTACGGACGCAGGAACTGATCGAGCTGTACTACAATTCCTATAATCCCGAAACTGCCCGTCAAGAAAAACTCGACGACGTCCGAAAATTGTCTTTAGAGGAAGTGTCATCTATCAAGCCCGACAATGCCCGAAGTTAATCTCTTCCGCCCAAACGAATTCCGTAGCGCCCCCCAAGCGAGTGGTGGTGGCACGACCCCAAAACTCCCCGAGGACGAGCGGGAGCTCCTTGAGGCTGAGCGCATCTACCGCCAAGGCGTCGTTCGAGAACTCGATCTTATCGCCCCGGCCGCCTTTAAGGTTGACCCGAGATTTCTGATGCTCAACGGTCGCTACGTTCGGACGCTCTTCGTTATTTCCTATCCGCGATACATCTCCGTTGGCTGGTTCGCGCCAATCATTAATTATAGCGCTCCGTTAGATGTCTCGATGTTCTTCTACCCGATTCCCTCGGACATCATCCTGAGGCAGTTAAAAAATAAGGTCGGCGCCCTCGAAGCCCAGCTGATTACTGACCAGGAAAAAGGCGCCCCGCGTGATCCGATGCGTGAAACAGCGCTTCGTGATATCGAAAAACTCCGCGACGATTTAACGCAGGGGACCGAGAAGTATTTCCAGTTCGCCCTTTATGTTTCCTTTTACGCGGATTCGCTCAAAGAACTGGACGAACTGACAAACCGTATGGAGGCCCTCTTCGGCTCTCGTCTCGTGTACTCAAAGCGCTCCTTTTTCCAGTCCGAGCAGGGATTCACCTCAACCATGCCGCTTGGCCTTGATCGGCTTCAGGTCGCGTTCAACATGAACTCGTCCCCAATCGCCTCAAGTTTTCCGTTTATGTCGGCGGACCTGTCGAGTGATAATGGGATTTTGTACGGTATCAACCGTCATAATAACTCGCTTATTCTCTTCGACCGTTTCTCCCTGCCAAACCCAAACTATACCGTCTTCGCTACCGCCGGTGCCGGTAAGTCATTCGCCGTCAAGTTAGAAATTATTCGGTCGATGATGTTCGGGACTGATATTATCGTCGTCGATCCGGAGCATGAATATAAATATCTATCTGATGCGGTCGGCGGGACGTATATTAATATCTCCCTGAACTCCGATACGAAGATTAATCCCTTTGATCTCCCGCGCGGGATTGGCGGCGATGAAACCCCGGCCGATATTATTCGGTCCGCGGTTATTACGCTCAAGTCCATGTTGCGCCTGATGCTGGGCGACGTGACTCATGAGGAAGATTCTATCCTCGATCGGGCGCTCCTCGAAACCTACGCCAAGAAAGATATTACGCCGGATGCGGACTTAGCGAATATCGAGCCGCCCGTCATGTCAGATTTTCAAGAAGTATTGAGCGGTATGACCGGCGCCGAGAGTCTAGCGGAACGGTTGAAAAAATATACCGAAGGTACGTTCTCGGGGCTTTTTAACAGTCGGACGAACATTGAGCTGAACAATCAACTCGTCGTCTTCTCGGTCCGCGATCTTGAGGATGAACTTCGCCCAATCGGGATTTCGATTATTATTTCTTATATTTGGAATATCGCTCGTTCGCAGCTCAAGCGCCGCATTCTCGTCATTGATGAAGCGTGGTGGTTAATGCAACATGAAGACTCGGCAAAATTCGTTTACGGCCTCGTAAAACGATCGCGGAAATATTATCTGGGCGTTACGACGATTACCCAAGACGTGAATGATTTCTTGCTCAGTCCATATGGTCAGGCCATCATCAATAACTCAGCACTTCGGCTGCTGATGAAACAATCGCCGGCGGCGATTGAGATTGTTACCAAAACCTTCCTCCTGACCCAACAAGAACGGTATTTGTTACTTGAGGCGGGCGTCGGCGAGGGAATCTTCTTCGCCGGTACAAAACATGCCTACATGCAAGTCGTCGCCTCGCCGACAGAAAATCAGATCGTCACGACGAATCCAGAAGAGGTACTTCGCTTGGAAGAAGCGAAGCGCGAATTTGAAGACTCAATTGCCTCTGGGACGGCGACGAATGCCGGAGCGGCCGTCACCAACCCCGAAGATTTAACATCATAACTCGTGCGTCGGTATCTCCTCATCTCCATCATCGGACTTCTCGCCATCGTCATTATCGGCGGCGGCGTCATACTGTTGGTTGACCGGACGCCCGCTCTACAAAATGCGATCAATGGGGAAAAAAATAATTCGATCATCAATACCGCGATTGTGACAAACACGGCGAATACGAACACGAAGCCGAACACGGACAAAGCCGATGTGCTTCTTGTCGCCCGGGTTTTTACGGAACGGTACGGAACCGGATCGAGTGACGACGCGTTTGCCGGGTACCTGGCAGCCGTACCATATGCCACGACCGCGCTCGGTAATCAACTTGAGGCGAATGTTCGGGCGCAGAAACCAGCCACCGATGTCAATTATCGAGGTTTCGTAACGCACGTCGTGTCCTTAACGATCGATCAAGCGTCGTCCACGGTCGCCACCGTTCGAGTCGGAACCCAGCGTACCGAGACAATTGCCACGACGGCCAAACAATATAATCAATCCATCACGCTGCTGGTAGTGAAGGAGTCAACCGGGTGGAAGGTCTCCTCCGCGCAGTGGCAGGCGCTCTAATATGGCCGATGCTATGTCAGTCACAATGACGCCAGAAGAACGCGCGAACAGTGCGGCCTGGGCCAAGGCGCGATTGCAGCAACTGAAATCAACGCGTCGTGGTGCGGCGCGTACGGAATATGCCAGTGCCCTGAACGCCGACACGGCGGCGGGTCGTGATGCCTACCAGCGTAACGTCGGGACGCCAATGCAGTCGGGGATTAATCGACAACTTAACCGGCTCCCGTCGTCAGTACGAAGCGTGGTCCAACCGTTTGCCGATCAGTATCTGCAAGCCCAAGAAAATTTGAATGATCGCCGATTGCGTGTTGGGGCGGCTACCCAAGCGTTGATGGCGAACGGCGAGCTGGCTCAAACGGCGGCCGCCCGATCGGCCCGCGCCGCGACACTCCGCGGCCTACGGAAGGCCGCTCGAGGTGAGGCTAGTCCTACTGAGGCGGAGAATGAAGCCCTAGCGAGTATTCAGCCCTTGGCCGAACAGGCGTGGGCCCGTTTGTGGGACATTCTTCAGTCGACCTTAGCCGCGCTGGGCACGGCATTTTGGGGGGTACTATCGACGGTCACACTCGTCCCAGTAGTCGCTGTCTTTTTTGCCAGACTCCTTGGTCGCATGTCATTCCGTATCGGTTTTCGGGGCGCTAAAGTCCATTTCGTGTCACCATATTCCGGTGCGGGGATGATGACCCATGTGGTCAGCCTCCTGATGAATGTCGGCTGGGCTATCATATGGCTATCGGTCATGATTTTCCTGGTCTATCTCTATATTGAAGCCCAAGACAAAGTGTGTTGGGCGAGTTGGGTTGTCAATTTTTTCCGCGCTGGTTTTTGTCCATCCTCATCATGATACAGAAGGTGTTTCTACCGCTGGTTGTTGGACTTACCCTGATCGGGGCATCGTTTGTATTTGTGCCTAGCCCGGTGCATGCGGTCGATGTCACCAAAGAAAAGCAGTACTTTATCCCTGACATCATCCTGCCGGGACAGTTTGAGCGCGTGGAGATCGATAGTAGCCTGATGTCGAAGTACTTCCGGGCACTGTACGTCTACATGGTCTACATCGTCAGCATTATTGCGGTGGTGATGATTATCTATGGTGGTTTGAAATGGGTCGCGGCGGCCGGAAATTCCGCCCAAATTAATGATGCGAAAGACGTGATAACTAATGCGGTTATCGCTATCGTGATCGGCCTGACCTCATATGTTTTGCTGTACGTCATCAATCCAAAACTCCTAAATCTGTCCTTACCACTCGGCGACACCGTCACCCAACACGCTCTCGGCACACTCTGGAATGAGCAATTGGGCTGTTTTGAACAGTTAAGCTGTCCGCCGGGGTCAACACAAGTTCTTGGAGCAACGTGTGGGAGCAACTACACGACCGTAAATCCGGGTGAAAATGCCTGTACAGCGGCGGCTGCCGGCGGGAAAGGGATTTGTTGTCAGGCGGGTGATAAGTGTTATCGGTACTCTGCCTACGATGGGTCGCTTACCTCGAAGCTGCCGTATACCTGTAGTGCGGTCGATTCCGGCGATGAGTCGAAACGCCCATATTGTAAAGACGCGACGCCGTGTGGGACAACGACGAAAGACTGCAGTGGTCTGACCTGTGGCGGTGGAAACAGTTGCTTGCTCATGTTTGTGAAGGAGCCGGACGGGTACAAAAACCGCTCCAAGTGTGTGACCAGCAATGGCCTAGTAACCGAGAATGCCCTCAGCTGTGCCTCGGCATTATCCGGTGTCGATACGAAATTCACGATTCAGACCGATGCGAATCGAAACTGTGGGTGGGCGGCAAAAGGGGAAAGGTATTTGCACGCCGGGACCGATCCGCGTACCTGTTCAGCCGATCAAGTGTGTGTCATCATCCCGCCGAATATCTATACATCGGCCGAAGGAAAGGACATGTGTGTCTATCGTCAAACCGATGCGCAAGGGCTTGTCTATGACCCGATGCCATCCAAATGCATAACTATCCGCTAAGTGTATGAATGAACGTCTCAAGCGCGCGTTGATCATCACTGGGTTTGTTTTAGTTGTCATTGGGATGTTCGTGGTGATTTATTTTGTGTTCTTTCGTTCCACTGACCAACTGAACGGAAACACGAACCAGCCGGGCAATATCAATGGTCTGCCGAACGCGAACAACGGAAACCGTAATGCCTCGACAGGTAGTAATGTAAACAGTCTGCCAGTCACAAATACCTCGGCGTCTGGCCCGAGTAAATATGCTGATGGAGGCGCGACCTTGGTTGAAACGGTCGTCAACACGCCGGTCGCCGGTCAAACCGTCAGCAACACCGGGAGTTTACAATACTACGATCGCCAAACCGGAAAGTTCTTCCAAGTTTCCGCCGATGGGATGTCAACCAAGGTGATGACGGATGCGATCTACAAGGATCTCGATACTGTCACCTGGGATCCATCCGGCACGAAAGCCATCCTCCAATTTCCGGACGGGTCGAAGGTTCTCTATAACTTCGCCACCAAGAAACAGTCGACCCTACCGCGGGAACTCGATAATTTCTCATTCTCACCAACGGGCAGCCAAATTGTTTCGAAATATCTTGATGCCAAACATCTCGACAACCAGTGGCTGATGGTTTCAAACCCGGATGGCACCGGTTCACAATCAGTTGAACAACTCGCCGAGAATGCCGATAAGGTCATTGCTGCGTGGTCACCCAACAATGCGGTGGTTGGCACCTACGAACGATCGTCGACGAGTAGTTCATCCGATATTATTTTCCTCGGGAAAAACAATGAAAATTACCCACTCGTCACAGTTGACGGGAAAGGTTTTACGCCAAACTGGTCACCGGATGGATCGAAGATTCTCTATAGCGTCTACAGCGACGACACAAACAACGCCGCTCACCTCTATATTATGAATGGCGATGTTAACACCTTAGGGCAAAATATCATCGATCTCAATCTGAACACGAGCGCCAATAAATGTGCGTTCTCGCAGGACAATTACACTATCTACTGCGCTGTTCCGTACTACACGGTGGAGAACTCGGGACCGATACCTTCGCTCGGGTATAGTGTTCCGGACAATCTCTATGCCATTGATATGCTCCGTGGGACGACGACCCTTCTCGCCCGGCCGGTGGATGAGCACAGTCTCCAGCAGTATTCGGTCGGGAGCATTCGACTCTCCGGTGATGAGTCGGCTATATACTTTACGGACGCTAATACCGGCAAGCTTCATCGGATCTTGCTCCCATGATCGCTCGCCCGTCACGATGGTTTTTCCTCGCGGTGTTCGGGGCGTTTCTCCTGCCCTTGATGGTGTCCGCGGAGGCGTTTACCGTCACATGCGAAACGGGCGATGATACGAGCAAGGTCGCGGGGACACCAGCGATGGTCTACGTTCCCGATATCACCATTCCGGGATTCACGGCCAGTCAAAAAGTGACGATTTCCGGCGACACACTTGGACTCTATATCCGCGGCCTCTTTGTGGTTATGGTCTGGACCGTGAGTGTCCTAGCGGTGGTGATGATCATCTACGGCGGGATCAAGTGGGTGGCAGCAGCAGGAGACGCGGGTCGGATCAATGATGCAAAAGATGTGGTCATGAACTCAGTCATCGGGCTGGTGATTGCCCTCACATCGGTCGTACTTCTGCAAATCATAAATCCACAGCTGATAAATCTCACGGACCTGACCAACCTCGTTAAGCCGGTGAATAAGTGCTCACTCTCCGTCCTGCAACAATTGGTGGAAAAGAGCGGCAAGCTCGAGGCGAAATGTGCTTCGGGGCTCGGGACGCCGGAGCCCGATACCGTGTGCTTTGCGACGCCTGGGGTACCGTGCATTACGGGATTGAACCAGCTGATCAAACAGGCCGCCAGTTACACGCGGAGTGACGGCCACCTCGTCAGCGTCGACCCGATCATGATGAAGGCCATATTGTTAGGTGAGGCCGCCAACCAAGGTAAAACGACCTTGGTGTCAGGGCCAACCGCTGGACGGGCGTGTAAGCAAGATACGCCACGCTGTAAGTTGAAGGGCTCAGCCTATGGGATTATCCAAATGACCCATGCGACGATGATCGCAAATTGGGAACGGGTCAGCGGTTCAGTGCCCGCGGCCTGCGGGAGCGAAAATGAGGCGGTCTGGCGACAATCGTCGGGGTCATTAGCGGCCGATTGCGCGCGCATCCTCGATAATGGAAAGGAAGGCATACTCCTACAACTTAAAATGATGGCCAGCGAAATATCCGAGGTGGCGACGAAGAAAATATTAAATGACAATCCCACCTATATTGCCGGCGCGTACCATCTTGGCTCCGGAGGGATTGAAGAGTATCTCCGAACCGGAGAAGCGCGGAGCGAGTCCAGCTCAGCCTCGGTCGCCTACCTCAAAGCATTTAACGAGCGTTTCCATTCTATTTGTATTGAGTCGGCCGTTCAGAACTACGAAAACGATCGACCGGGGACCGCGCGAGAATAATCTATGGCTAAATCAACAACCGTTTTTACCTGCAGCCACTGCGATGGGCAGTTTCCCAAATGGACTGGTCGCTGTCCTGAATGTGGGCAATGGGGAACCCTGAAAGAAGAACGGGTGTCGGCGACGGCTGCGGCCGCGCCGCGGGCCGCTAGTGGCGACGTGGTGTCGCTAAATGACCTGACCGCCGAACCGCTTGTTCGATACGCGACCGGCTCACAGGAGCTCGACCGAGTATTAGGGGGTGGTGTTGTGCCAGGCTCACTGATTCTGTTGGGGGGTGACCCCGGGATCGGGAAATCTACGCTGGCCCTCGAGGCCGCGCACAGCCTAGCCGTCAGTGGTTCAAAGGTGCTCTATGTCAGTGGCGAGGAATCGGCCGCCCAGGTCGCGGTGCGACTACGACGTATTGCGCCTGCCGGTACCAAGATGGACTTCATGGCGGAAACGTCTCTGCCGCGTATCCTAGCCACTGTCAAAAAAATAAAACCGCACGTGGTCGTGATTGACTCCATCCAAACGATCAGCACGCCGGAAGCTGCGGTCGAAGCTGGAAGTGTTCAACAGGTTCGGTTGGCGGCCGCCACACTCCTCCAAGAAGCGAAGACGAAGAACTTCGCCTGTATTATTGTCGGGCATGTGACCAAAGAGGGATCAATGGCCGGCCCGCGCACACTCGAGCATCTCGTCGACGTCGTCATGTACCTCGAAGGTGATCCGCTCTCCAGCTACCGTCTGCTCCGGGCGGCTAAGAACCGATTCGGCTCAACGAATGATACCGGTGTTTTTATGATGGGTGATCGCGGGCTCCGCGATGTCGCCGAACCATCGCGGGTATTCCTAGCCGACCGTCACGATGGCTCGGGGACGGTGGCCACGCTGGTGCTCGAGGGAACACGCCCGTTTGCGATTGACATCCAAGCACTCACGTCGCCAACCGCCTTTGGGAATCCGCGTCGTGCTGCGGTCGGGATCGATCAAACGCGATTGCAATTACTCTTGGCGGTCCTCACCCGCCGAGCCGGATTAAAGACCATTGGTGCCCAGGATGTCTTCGTCAATATCGTTGGCGGCCTCACGGTGCGCGAACGATCGGTCGATGCGGCTGTCTGTGTGGCGGTGGCTTCATCTATTTCCGATGTGGCGGTGGCTTCGACCACCGCGGTGCTCGGTGAAGTAGGCTTAGGCGGTGAGTTACGTCGAGTCAGTGATATCGACCGGCGCGTCAAAGAACTCGCGCGCCTCGGATTTAAAGAGATTTGGCATCCAGTCCAGCCCACGGCAAAAATGCCGGCTGGGGTGATCAGCCGTCCAATGAAGTCGATTGAGATGGCCGTGGCGTTACTTCAAAAACCGCGACGATAACCTACTCGCGGTGGTAAACGCCGCTCGGCGCTTTCCAGGTATCATCCATCATGATGGCGCGATCTTGGCCGTGTTCACGGAGATAGAGCGCAGTTTCACGGGCGGCAATAATGAGCTCACGGTCGCTCAGGGTGGCCATCCGCCAGCTCGGCCAGCCCGACTGCCGGATGCCATACATATCGCCCGCCCCGCGGGTTTGTAAGTCAAATTCGGCTAAGGCTAAGCCGTCGTCGGTGGAGGCGACGCGTTCCACGCGCGTCCGTGCTTCTGCGGCATCGGTCGTCAGGACGAAGATACAGGTGCTTTGGACGGAACTGCGACCGACGCGCCCGCGCAGTTGGTGCAGCTGCGCGAGCCCAAATCGTTCCGCCCCATCAACTACCATCAGCGTCGCTTCGGGCACATCGACACCAACCTCAATCACGGTCGTGCCGACTAAAACGGTGATGCGTCCCGATCGGAAATCATCCATTACGGCTACCCGATCGTCGGCCGACAGTTCCCCATGGATGAGGCCGATGTGTGGTGCGAGGTCGGGTAGTGTCTGCTTGAGGCGCTCGTACTCAACCGTGGCCGCATGGGCGCCAAAATGGTCTGATTCATCAATCAACGGCGTAATGTAGTAGACCCGTTGTCCCGCTGTCACAGTCGCTTGGATCTGTTGGTCAATAGCGGCGACATCTGCCACGGTTTTAACCTCCGAACGGATCGGTTGGCGGCCCGCCGGTTTGGTTCGGAGTCGTGAAATCTGCAGCTCACTCCCGAGAAACAAGGCTAATGTTCGCGGGATCGGCGTGGCGGTCAAACTGAGGAAGTGTGGTGTGTGGAGTCCGGAGGTGGCCATCTGTGCCGACAAGCCGGCGCGTTGGGTGACGCCAAAGCGCTGTTGCTCATCGACAATAGTAAAGCCTAGTTGCGCCCAGGGCAACGGCGTCTCGAGAATCGCCTGGGTCCCCACCACCAGATGTACCTCGCGATCGCGTATTGCTTGGTCAAGCCCGGCTCGTGAAAAATCGGCGGCGGTGTTGGACCGAATACGCTGGCCGGTGACGAGCGCTAGGACGATGTCGGTTCCGGCGAATAGTGTTGAGAGGGTGGCGAAATGCTGCTCAGCTAACACCACCGTCGGGACAAGAAACGCGACTTGTCCACCCTGGCGCGCGACGTTATAGGCGGCAATGGCCGCGACAATCGTTTTTCCTGAACCGACATCGCCCTGAAGCAACCGGGACATTGGGGCCGTCGTTCCGAGTGACTGTAGAATCTCCCAGGCCGCTTGGCGCTGGTCATTGGTTAGTTCATAGGGAAAACGCTGGACAAACGAGCGCACCGCCGTCTCAGAAAACGGATAGGCCACCGCGGCCGGCTGGCTCCGGGAATCTGTGTCAATTTGCCAACGCAGCTGCCAGAGCAAGAGCTCGTCAAATTGCATGCGCCGAACACCGGCCGCCGCGACGTCATGATTCTCCGGGAGGTGAATCGCGCGCAAGGCGTCAGCTCGTGGCAAGAGTTGCCATCGCTCTGTTATCTCGGTCGAGAGATGATCGGGAATTAGGTTGGCAAACTCGAGGGCCTGCGCGATGACCGATCGTATCTGTCGCTGCGACAGGCCATCAATTGACGGGTAGACGGGGACAAGTCGTTGGTGGGTCGGGTCGGCCGTCTGACGTTCAAACGTCGGATTAACCATCTGGAAGCTCTCGCCTTTGGTCTCAATTCGGCCGGATATAAAGTACCGTTGGCCGATGGCGAGTGTTTTCTGGAGGTACGGTTGGTTGAACCAGATCAGGGGAATAGATGCGGTCTCATCCTCAAGTCGCGCCTCCGTGATTGCCGATACACGCCGACGAAAAAGTTTGCGAGTGCGGAGGGCGGTCAATTCGCCGGCCAGGGTGACCATATCACCCGCGTGAACATTTTTAATGTCGATCTGGGTCCGCCAGTCTTCATGGCGAAGGGGAAAATACAATAACGCGTCCTCGAGCGTCTCGAGGCCAAGGCGGGAAAATTTTCCTGCTAACGCCGGACCGATTCCGTGCAAACTCTTGATGGGCGTCAACAGGGAATGCATGGTACTAGTATATCACGCGATAGCGGTATCTGACCCCGGAGTGTCAAGGCGGATACAAAAAGATAGCGGGTACGTCGTTCGGTCCGCTCGTGCTGTTCGATAGTTTGTACGCGCTTTGGTGCGCCCGGCAGGATTTGAACCTACGACCCTCAGCTCCGCAAGCTGATGCTCTATCCAGGCTGAGCTACGGGCGCACGAGAGCGCGTACAAATGTGCTAGGACAGTATTCCACTGTTCCAAGTCTCGGGCCTTAACAGGCGAGGAGAGTCGTACATCATCGGGACAGGAGTACTGTGCCGGATGAGAATACCCGATTTATGGATATTCTGCAAGGGTTGAGCGCAACTCACCATCATGGAATACGAAACTGAAAAAATGCTGAAAAAATCGTTTTTTACGGTAATATTAGCCAAAAAAAATATGGGTTGCTCGAACCCGCTGAACAACGTATGCTACGACTATGTTTGTCGCCACCGCGCTTACGACGGCCACGATTGCTAATGCGAATATTGGCCAATCAATTGGCCTACAAGATACCGACCTTGTGACGGTTGTGTACCGAGTTGTTCAGTTAGCGCTCGGCTACTTACCGCTGATCGCGGTCGTCTTTGTCATTCTCGGTGGGTTCCAATGGCTGACATCGGCCGGTGATGAAGAACGACTCTCGCGCGCCAAGCGGACGCTCTCCGGCGCCTTTATTGGGCTTCTGATTGTGTTGTTCGCCTGGGCGATCGTCCACTACACCGCCGGCACAGTCCTCAACGTGAGTAATACAAACACCGGCCAATAGGCCGGTTGACCGTCCCGCGTATTACATCTTGAACATCCGAAGTAACTGGTCGCTCGCGGTCTCGCTTTCTTGAGCGATATTTTCCGGCAAAAACTCATTCAACGCTTCGCGGACCTTCAGCGGGTTCTGATTCATCAGGTCAATGGAAAACGGCTGACGGAGCGTTGTCTTAAACGTGATGTAGAGTTTTTTGATCTCTGGGGGCCGATAGACAATCCAGAACTCACGTAGCTCTTCCCAGCGAATATTCATGTCGGCCACCTCGAGACCGAGATCGGTGATCCGGGCGGTAATTTCTGTCGGTCGGCGACGGAATCGGAGAATTAAAATCAGGGTGATTAAGACAATCACCGGAATGGCCGTGTACACCCGACCAAGAACGGCTAAGCCAGCCATAATGGCCGCTAATACAAAGAATCCGAGATACCAAGCTCGTCCGCGGGGGTAGTCCGCAAACTCCGGGAAGCTCCATTCGAGGATAGTATTGCCGTGTGGGGCCTGCTCAGCCATACCTAGATAGTATAGCACAATCGGCTCAGCACCGCTGATTAGCGGGAAAAGCCGTACGGATAAGGCGGGAACTGTGGGGTCGTAATCATGATGCTCCCACGCCGATCGTTGATCGCCGAAGCGGTGTAGATGGTGCTCTGACTGACCGCCACATCGAAGCCGCTCATCCACCAGCGCTCAAACACGTCTCGCTCGACGATGATGTTCCCGCTTTGGTCGTGTTGGCGGATGATACCGTGGCCGTGACTCATGGGGACGGTGTAGATGCTCGCCTCGTTGGTAGTCGGGCTGATGCTCGTCGTGACGCGTAATCCGCCGCGGAAGGTCGCGTCACCCGAGAGGAATGCCGCAGTCAGATTCCCGTGCATGGTGAAGACGCGAACCTGTGGCTCACTGCCCGCCCCCGGCGTCACCACAATCAATCCGGTCTGCGTCGCGGACGCGCTGATCCCGGCGACATCAACACCGCCATGAAAACTATTCGGGTAAGCGTCAAAAACCGAGACGATATCGCCGTTCATCCGAAAAACGCGCACTTCCGGACCGCCACCACGTCCGGCGCCGGTAATAATTTCGTCTACGCCGTCACCGTCCAGGTCAGCAGTGCTAACGCGGACGCCGCCGCGGAAGGCTTTGCCGTAGGCGAGGAAGCTCGCGAGGACTGTGCCATGGCGGTCGACCACTTGAACCAGCGGATCATTTTTCGGTCCGAGGCCGGTCACAATCTCTTTCACCCCGTCGCCGTTCACGTCGCCGATTGCGACATCGACGCCGCCGCGGCCTTTTCGCTGGCTCAAGAAAAATCCGCCGATATCAAATCCCGCTGGGGTCATAATCCGAACTTGTGGCGGTGAACCGACGCCAGCCCCGACCACGATTTCGTCGCCGTCATATTCAGGTGCAATATCACCCATGGCGATGTTCGATCCGACGCGAAATTGCGCGAACGGAAGAATTTCAAACGAAAGGGTCGGCGCAATAGCGGCGCGCGTTATTTTCTTCGCCGCTTTGAGGCTATCGTACGGGTTGATGGCGGTATCGTCGGGTTTTCGGATTTCAAAATGGAGGTGGGGCGACGTGCTCTCGGCATTTCCGCTATCGCCCATGTAGGCGATCACCTGGCCAGCAACGACTGGCCAACTACGTTCAACGCCCGGCGCGTAGGCGAGCGTCGCGCCGCCGCGACCATTGTCGGTTCCCGGTGTATCGTTGTTGATATGGATGTAGGAGTACGTGTACCCATCCGCGTCGACAATCCGAATGTACCAGCCATAACTTGGTTCCGGGTAGGCGACGAATTCAAGCGTCCCATCAACCGCGGCGACGAGCGGTTGCATCTTTTTTCCAAAAATGTCGTTTCCGGCGTGGGTATGACCGACGCGGGGGTTTCCAAAATCGTTCCCGAACGAGGTCTTTCCGATGACCGGAAAGGTGATTTTTCGTGTGGCCGCTGAGGCAGATCTCGGGGCCAAGAGTGACACAGCAAAAAAGCCTATTCCCAGTAGGATAAAGAGGCGAATCGGTCGATTTCGAAGTGTCATGCGATATATTTTCCGACGGCGAAACATCACGGATGATCACCGATAGAGGGAGTGTAGCACAAAATTGACTGTTTGGCAATCAGGGGTCGAAGTGTGACCGATTAATCGGAAAAAATCTATACTGATTTCCGCGAGGGAATCGCTTCAATAATTTCAAAACGCGCATCAAAATTAACCGAACGAGAACTTTGCTGAGCGATTATTCGCTCACGATAACCATGCTTGTGTAACAGGCGCCGCAATTCCTTTAAGTCTCCAATCGATGAAGAAAATCCTACCAACAGTCGACCTCCAACAAGAAGGTGTTTCTGAGCGCCTGCAATGAATCGTTCCGTCAATTTATATTCCGTGTCCCAAAGCGCTGCTTCCATCCGAGACAGCTTCGTTTTTTTAACTCGGCCCCATGGCGTGTTCCAAAATATCGTATCAAAGCGTTGTTTCGACAGTGCGCCGTAAATGTTGCTTCGAAGGACTTTCACTTGCTTTTGCAAGTGATGCCGCTTGATATTAGCCGCTGTATTTTTAACAGCGGCGGGGTTAATATCGACGGCCGTAACTTGAGCGCCTTTCTTGGCGGCCACGATTGATAGAATGCCAGTTCCGCTGCCAATTTCTAGCCATCGCTCACCACGTCGGACAGGAAGTTTTTTATAAAAGAAATCCGGATCACGAAAGTACTTTGGTGAAAAAACCGTTGGGAACACAATGATCTTAATGCCTCCAACCTGCCAAAAATATGGACCAGCTTCGTTGCCAATCCGGGCCAAGTATTTCTCGGTTTCACGCCGTTGTTTTCCGGTAAAGTATTTCATATTTCCAACTAGCCACTACTCCAAGCCGCCGAATATAGGATAGTATACGGTTTCCCGTATTATTCTTCTAGGGGAGCGATGGAATGAGCGGGCCGTCTTTCATGGATGCTGTAACCGCGAACAAGCGCCTTTTCGGTATTATTCGTGATCTCAGCCAGTTTGGCTAAGGAGAGAAAGGGACGACAACTTCCTCCAGCAGTACGGCCTTCTCGGCACCATCTTCTTTTCCATACCAAAAAACCGTGCTACTCGAAACAGTTATTTCCTTGTCCTTAAGCGGGCGAAGATTTCTTTGGGTTTCTTCCAGGTCGGCTTGCGGTTTATCAAAATCGATTTCGCCAAGTGTAATATGCGGGTCAAATGGTTCTTCCGGAATCTGATACGTCTTCAAGCTCTCGCGTGAACCATCGGTGTGAATTCCTCGACGCGTCAGTTCTTTCTGGGCCTTCTCACGGATAAAAGGACTGCGATATGGGATCGCCATCGCTGATATCTCGTCGTGTAGCTGGCGTACTAACGGTTTATTCGAGATATCCAAAATGTAAAGATTGCGATGCCGCGCCTTTTCAACACGCACTCTCGGCTCAAGGAGTGAAATAGTAAAATGCTTCGCGCGAAGCCCCCGAAGCGCCGCCAGTATTTTTGGGTACCCTTCGGCCGTGTAGCTGTCGAGGTAGAGTGTGATGTGAGGCTCGGATGTGTAACGACTACCGTATGCTGCTACAAAGCGCTGTTTTTCCCGTCTCAATAGACTCGTAATTTCTTCTGGAAATGTGATGCGAATGCTAATATCGTATTTCATGCGCGCAATTGTGATATGCGATTCGGGGAGTGCCACAATGTAAAACAATCAGGTCACCTCCGACACCTCGTTCTCTTGGCGGAGGCGGAAGGATTCGAACCTTCGAGACCATTGCTGGTCTAACGGTTTTCAAGACCGTCGCTTTCGACCACTCAGCCACGCCTCCATGTGCCAACTTGTAATGTCCGTCGCTTTCGTCCGGGGCGACGCGGTGCCTTCGGCACAACGCGTAGCCCGTCTCGGCCCGCGAAACGACACGCAGGTGTCGTTTCTTGTGGCCTCGACCCACTCAGCCATATCCTCCGAACTCTTGGTAATACTCAACCCTGGCGTCGTTGTTTATGTCGAGACGCTGGTCAATTCTTCCTTTGCCAATCGTGCGAATTCCCGATCTTTTTCTTTTTCCCCATCCGTCAGGTCACTGTAGGGGCGAAGATCTTCCGCCCGGTCGGGGTGATGATGTCGCGCCAGCCACGCTGTATGAACCGCTTCCGCGGCGCGTTCCATAATCGCATCGTCAATGCCAACGCCATCCTCAACCGCTTGAATCAAAACGCCTCGAGCGGCGGCAATTGATTGCTGGCGGTCGTCCTCATCCATGGTTGGAGATTGGTGGAGATGAATCATATCAGCGTTGCTGAACACCACATGGCGGAGGAGGAGGGATTCGAACCCTCGAACCGGGTATAACCCCGGTTAACGGTTTAGCAAACCGTCCCTTTCAACCACTCAGGCACCCCTCCCGCACGTGGTGTTCAAATAGATCAATCGAGGTTAGCCTTTAGCCAGCGCTACGGCGATGACTCGTCGGAAACCCGCCTGTCGAAGGACAGACGCACACTCCCGGATCGTGCTGCCGGTGGTGATCACGTCGTCGACGAGTATACCACATAAATCAGGGTTTTCAACCCTCCCGTTGAGCTGAAATGCCTGAGTGAGGTTCGTTTCCCGTTGGGTCGCTTTCAACGTCGCTTGGGCCGTCGTGAAACGGTTGCGACGCAGGAGTGGTCGGATAGTGAGATTGGTGGTTGTACGGAGCGCGGCGGCGATTAGGGCTGCTTGGTTAAATCCGCGGGTTCGCTGACGGCGTGGATGGAGGGGGACGGGAATAAGAATTCCGCCCGGCGGCAATTGTTGGCTAACGCGCCGTAGG
Source organism: uncultured Gammaproteobacteria bacterium (assembly GCA_964397195.1). Classification (GTDB taxonomy): domain Bacteria; phylum Patescibacteriota; class Patescibacteriia; order SBBC01; family CAIJZX01; genus CAYNGY01. The sequence goes on from CAYNGY010000001.1 coordinate 201,504, forward strand.
ACCGTTGGCAAGACCTCCGCGTACACTTTCCAGCCGTGGTACTTGATACCCTGAATAAGTTTTTGCGCGAGCGGGTCATCGTAGGATGCGGCGCACCACACCGCATCAACACCCTCAATCGGGACCGGGTTCTTAAGTGGCACCATCGACACAACCCGTTCGTGTCCCGCTGGGCACAGCCATGAGCCTTCGCGCTGGCAGTGGATGCAAAGTGGCGGAAACAGGGCGTCGAAAAAGATCGTGGCCACGCGTGACAAAAAAGTCATAGGGTTCTCCTCTGCCAAGCCGCCAACGATTGTTACGCCCGGACTTTCACCGGTTTCTCGAGTACGAGGTGATCACCGCGGATACCGACGGTGACCGTCTGACCAGGTTTCATGTCATTACGGAGGATCATGCCCGCCAGCGGGTTCTCGATATGTTCTTGAATGATCCGTGCGACCGCTCGAGCGCCATACTCCGGGCTGAATCCCATTTCGGCGATCAACCGCCGCGCCTTTGGACTGACTTTAATCTTAATTTTCTGGCGATCCAGACGCTGTTGGAATTCCGCTACTTGGAGATCAACAATGTGTTCAACCGAGGCGATGGTCAACGGGCGATACACAATAATTTTGTCAATGCGATTGACAAATTCTGGTCGAAATTCTCGTCGCACGTCTTCCAAGACGCGGTCTTTCAGTTGCTCATATTCTTCATCTAGGGCTTGCCGCTTCTCGTTGTCCTCGGTTGCAAAACCGATGGATTGCGCTTGATTGAACGATTGGATCCCGATGTTTGAGGTCATGATGATGATCGTGTTCTTGAAGTTGACGCGCTTTCCAACCGCGTCGGTCAAGAATCCCTCATCAAGCACCTGTAGAAGTAAATTAAATACATCCGGATGCGCTTTTTCGATTTCATCAAATAAGACGACCGCATACGGCTTACGTTTTACGGCGTCGGTTAATTTAGCGCCGTCTTTATACCCAACGTACCCGGCTGGTGCGCCAATCAACTTTGAGATGTTGAAGCTTTCCTGAAACTCGGACATATCGATTCGAACCAGGGCTTGTTCGTCTTCGAACACTGTGCGCGCAATTTCTTTGGCGGTCTCCGTTTTGCCAACCCCGGACGGACCCAAGAACATGAACGACGCAATCGGACGATGCGGATGGGCCAGCCCAACGCGTGAGCGGCGAACGAACTCGGCGACGGTCGTGATGGCCTCTTTCTGGCCAATAACGCGTTCCATGAGCAATGATTCCAGATGCAAAAGGCGATCGCGATCTTCTTTGACCACGTCTCCGAGCGGAATACCCGTCATCCGATGCACAATGTCAGCGATATCTTCCTTTCCGATCGTGCCGACATACTGAATTGTCTGCTGACCATCGCGGTCGCGCAACCGATGAATTTTTTCGAGAATGGTTCGAGCTTGTTCTTTAAAGCCGCTAGCTTGGTCAAACGCTTCGCGCTGTACGGCGTCGTGCTTTTTTCCTTCAACCTCACTGAGCTCTTTCTCGAGGACTCGTATCTGTTTCATCACCGGAGTACCGCCCTTTTTAACTTTTACTTTCGAGGCGGCTTCATCAATCAGGTCAATGGCTTTGTCGGGCAAAAAACGATCCTGGAGATATCGCGTGGAAAGGGTGACTGCCGCGCTAATCGCATCATCGGAAATCTTGACCCGATGGTACCGTTCATAATTTTCACGAACGCCTTGCAAGATGGCCACGGCTTCTTCCGCCGTTGGCTCGTCAACAATGATGGGCTGGAAACGGCGCTCCAATGCAGCGTCGGATTCAATGTGCTTCTTGTACTCCTCGAGCGTCGTCGCGCCGATGGTGCGGATCTTACCTTTTGATAAGGCCGGCTTGAGCATATTCGCGGCGTCCATCGAGCCTGAGGCCGACCCAGCGCCGATAATCGTATGCAGTTCGTCGATAAAAAGAATGATGTTCGGGTTGGCGCTGATCTCTTCGATCACTTGCTTCAGGCGGGACTCAAACTCACCGCGATACATGGTCCCGGCGACGAGTAAGCCAAGGTCAAGCGACAGTATCTTCTTGCCGTGCAGTGCCTCCGGGACGTCGCCCAGATGGATTTTTTTCGCTAATCCTTCAACAATGGCCGTTTTCCCGACTCCCGGATCACCAATTAAGACCGGATTATTCTTGGTGCGACGGCTCAAAATGTGAATCAGGCGATCGATTTCTTTGGCGCGGCCGATCACCGGGTCGAGCTCCTTCTGGATAGCTTCCGCGGTTAAATCTGTGGTGTAGGTTTCCAGCGCCGAACCCTCTTTTTGGTTAGGGCGGACCGGGGCCATGGCCGGCATGACATCATCCGCGGTTTTCCCTTGCTCAAAAAACCCAGAAATATCGGGGAACTTCGATGTGCCTTTCAGAACGCGCGCTAGCTGTACCCGCGCATCACGCACATTAATTTCGTTCTCTTTCATGATCTGCTCGAGCGTTGGATCGCTGATTTCGAGGAGGGCAAAAAACAAGTGCTCGGTGCCGATATACTTATGCTGGTAATTCGCCGCCATCAGCACGGCTTTTTCGAGGGCCCGCTTGGCGGGGAGCGAAAATTTCAGCTCAGCGAGGTTGACCGTTTGTCCCGGTTTCAGGACCGGTTCATTCCGCACCGTAATCAGGTCGCGTAAACTATCGAGCTTGATCCCGGACTTACGAAGAATCTCGTGGGCCACGCCACCTTTTGTCTCGGCCAAACCAAATAACAAATGTTCCGGATTTACATACCGGTTTTTTAACTCCAAGGTCAGCTCGGCCGCGTAATTAAGCGCGCTTCGCAGATGGAGGGTGAATTTCTGGAAAACGTCTGGTCGAAAGTCGTTCATGACGTCTATACGGTAGCACACAACCTACCAGAAAGACGTCGCCGTGTCAATCCGATAGAGCGTATGATTTCTTAGGCCGCGATCGGTTCAGCTGGTGGCGCCGGCGGAACGACCGACGGCTGCAGGGCTCGCCACATTTCGTATTGGTATGTCAGCATGGCTGGGGTACCGACAACAAAAACGGCGAATGATCCAATCAATGGGATAAACTTGAGAATATTCGACGCAACGCCAACCAGCATCGAGAGGGGAACCGGAAAAAGCCAGATACGCCACCACTGCGGATGGACGAGGCCCCATGAGGCGCGAAGACTGTCGGTTACGCGGGTGCCGTGGAGCACCGTTTGGAATGTCGCCATCGAGTAATGCGTGCCCGCCCATACCGCCCAGACGGAAGCACCGAAGAAGGCCAGTAATTCTGCGCCGAGCATGACGCCGACGTTCGTGTCCGCCGCGTCGGTGAAGGCTCCGATGCCCGCAGTAAAGATCATCGCGGTTAATACGAGGAGCATCGGTCCGGCCGAAATCAGGCCGGAGAGCAGACTTGTACCAATGACGCGTCCCGTTGGGTGCCAGCCCGCCCGGAGTGCCGGAGCGACCGGCTGGTCGTGCTGGAGGCGGAGGATAAGGGTGGCGTGCTGCCAGCCCGAGAGGGCGACAAAGAGTAAGCCGATAACAAGGGCCACTAATCCGGTGCTCAAGAGAGTCCCGGTTGAATAGTTGAGCGACTCAACATCATTGACCGTTTCGATATTGGCCAAGCCGATCGGCGCGAGCACGGCTATAAAAGCCACGATGAGAAGGCCAAAACCAATCGCAGAAAAAACGGAGGACAGACCGATTAAGGGCCAGAACAGGCGCCCGAATCGATTCATCCACAACGTCCAGATGTTAGAGAAAGTTGGAAATGGAATTGGAGTCATAGAAGTCAGCGGTAGAGGGTGAGTCGGCGTGGACGGCGCCTATTATGCGCCCATGCGCCGCAGGGCCGCAATGCGGTCCGCTATTGGTGGGTGAGTGCTAAAAAGCTTCGAAAGGGATCCGCGCTCGCCAAACGGATTCGAGAAATATAAGTGGGCGGTTGCCGAGCTGACATGACTGAGGGGCTGATCAGCGGCAATTTTCTCGAGCGCGGTCGCTAAGCCGGCCGGATACCGGGTCATCAGTGCCGCCGAGGCGTCGGCTAGAAATTCCCGTTTTCTCGATAGCGCTAATTTGAGGAGCTGGGCGACAATGGGTGCAAGAATGATCAACACTAAGCCAACCAGCGCTAAAATGCCGGCGCCGGAATTCGATTCGGAATCGGATGAACGTCGGCGGCCACCGCCAAACCACATACTACGCATCGCAAAATCCGAGGCGATGGCCAGAAATCCGACAAGGATCGCCACTAACGTCATGAAGCGGATGTCGTAGTTTTGGATGTGGGACAATTCATGGGCGAGCACGCCCTCGAGTTCCTCATTTTCGAGTCGGGTGATTGCGCCAGTGGTGATGGCGAGGGAGGCATGATGCGGATCGCGACCGGTCGCAAAGGCATTAATGCTTTGATCTTCAATGATGAAGAGCCGCGGCATCGGGAGGCCAATGCTGATACCAAGGTTCTCGACGAGGTTCCAAACGTAGGGGTTGTCGGCTTTCTGCATCGGTCCTTTCGCTTTCGCCATTTGCAAGGCCACGGCGTCACCTTGATAGTAGCCGATCAAAGCCATAAAAACCGCGAAAATCATGGCTAGCGCGACACCGCTCGTCCCGCCTTCTAGGAGATACCCGATGGCCCAGCCAATCAATCCGGCGACGAGAAAAAAGACGATAATCAGTCCGGCGGATCGTCGGCGATTAGCGGCAATGGCGGTGTACGCCGTGGTAGACATTTAGAACTTGACCTGAACGGGTTGTCGTTCGGCTTCGGTTTCGACGGTGAAGAACTCACGGGTTTTAAACCCGAGCCGTTGGGCAATCGTATTCGTCGGGAATTGCTGCAGTTTCGTGTTCAGATCTCGGGCGTTGCCGTTGTAGAAACGACGGGAGGCTTGGATCTTATTTTCGGTGTCGGTCAGCTCATCCTGGAGTTTTGCAAAATTCTGGCTGGCCTTCAGGTCCGGGTAAGCTTCGGCAATCGCTAAAATCCCTCGTAACGCCCCGGACAGTGTTTGTTCAGCGACGCCCTTGGCTTCGGGTGTCGCGGCGCCCATGGCTGCACTGCGGGCTCGGGTCACGTTTTCAAATGCTTCACGCTCGTGGGTGGCATATCCTTTGACCGTTTCCACGAGATTTGGGATCAGGTCGTAGCGGCGCTTGGTCTGAACATCGATATCCGACCACGCTTCGTCAACGCGGTTTTTGAGTGAGACGAGCCCGTTATATGCGCTCCAGATCCAAAGGAGAATCAAGACGACGAGCCCGATCAGAATGTAAATAAACATCATATATTCGTACAGTTATTGGTCAATCCGTTGAATGTGCGTCGCGGAAAATGTGGTCAGGCCGGCAAGATTCACATCGGCCGCTACAATCACGGCGTTTCCGGCATGGAGGTCCTTGGCGGTGATTGGACGGAAGCGAAATGCCGTTCCATCGGGTTGTCGCGACTGGAGGACGGTCTTACTCGTGATCGTTGCCGTCTGAGTGAGCTCTTCCCGGTCGCCGTTATTTTGGAGGACCAGATGATGGACAACAACGGTGTTGTCAGTGACCGAATCAATGGTCCCGTAAAAGCTTTGGTATTCAAGCGGCGTCGGAATGAATGTCGAAATCGGAACATCCCGCGTCGGGGTGGTGTTGATGACCGCTGGCGTCGAACGAGTGACAACGAATAAAAAAATCGCGACGGTAAAAATAAGGCCGGCACCCAACCAAAGAATCTTTTTATTCGACGAAATCTGCATGAGCACAGTATATCACGGTCTCGGTCGGCAATCGAATCGTCGAGTTGCGTTTCCGGGCATCTTCTGGTATAATGAATCAGCCATTCAAAATGGCAAAACAAAGGATAATGCATCGTTTCATACCAACGACCAAGCCGCATCGAATCGCGCTCGGCGCGAGCGGGGGACTCATCGCCGCTGTTTTTGCGTTGTCCGTCAGCCATGGAGTAATGGCGCAGACAGCCTATCGGGAACCAGTGGGCACGCCGGGCACATACCCGGGGCGTTGTAATGTTTCTGCTCAAAAATGCTATTACGACAGCACCTACACGACGGTCGACGAAACTACGACGTGCACGAGTGACGCCGAATGTACGAATACCGGTTTTCCTGAATTCCAGTTCCTAAACGCCTCCGAGTCCAATCAACAGAAGACCGGAACGCTCGCCATCGGACTTACCGGCGACGCATCGAGGCTCTGTTTGAACAATTTTGCCACATTCCCGTCGGCGAGTGGCGCGATCTATCCGATTGCCGATGGTGCCGGGTGTATTTCGTCGTGGGCTGATGTCGAAAATAGTGGCCCAGTGACCGGCTCATGGAAAATGAATGCCACGTTGTTGGCCGATTTTACTGGGTTTATTCGGGTCAAGGCGGCTGACGCCGCCCAGTCGTATACATCAATTTTTGAAGCTCCGAACATGGGGACGAATGTCGGTATCGCCTTGAAAGCTGATGACATGTTGCCGGGTGTGCCGTCATCAACAAACTACGCCGGATTCTTCTCCGGATCGGTCCTCGTTGGTGAAAATGGCGGCAGTGAGAATAAATCACTCTGTCTGAACGAATCGAACGCTCCGGCCGGCCTGGTCGGCCCGTCATTCCCAACTTCGTACGGGTGTATTTCCAAGTGGACGGATCTCTTTTACCCGGCGAATGGTTCAGCGTACTTGCAGCTCCAGTCGACATCCGGTGTTCCGTCATATCAGTCCGGCCAAGTAAGTATTAGTAGCAGCGCTCAACTGGGAGCATTAGTGGTGGGAAGCGCGGCCGGTATGCCCCTTGCAATGACCTGTGGAGATGGGATGTGCTCAGCAGGAGAGACCTCGCAGAACTGTGCGGTTGACTGTGGAGCCGTTATTCCAATTACAACGTTTCTAGCATACCCAGGAAATAATCGGGTAGCCTTTGAGACGAACTCATGGAGCGCGTCGGTGACGCAACAGGTCATCGTGCTTCGCAAGGAAGGAAGCGCACCGACCGCTAGCCCGGTGAATGGCGTATCGTATACGGTCGGACAAACCCTTGGCGATGCGACCGTGGTATTTAGCGGCCAGGTTTCACCGCACCAGCAAAATCCGGAAATTCCGAACGCCGACGCCGATTTTTTCAGTGCGGATAGCGGGCTTGGCTTACAGAATGGGCACCAGTATTTCTACGTTGCTATCCCGGCGAATAGCTACCCGCGCTACGGCGCCGCGACCGCGCCGACATCAGCTAGGCCATCCGCACCGTCAGTGCCAGTCTCGGTCCGCGTTTCGCCATCCGGAACGGCCTCGGTCACGCTCCAGCCGGCCTACGGGGACGGGACATATATCCAAGCTGGTGCCTCGACGGGAAACGGCACGTACGTTTCTGGCACAAAAGTCATTCTCGATTACTCGGGCATTCTCTCTGGTCGCCGCGTCTCGAGTATTAGCGTCTCGGGTGTAGCCGTGACCTGTAGTCCGTCCGGTAATAATTGTCTCTTTGTGATTACCAATCCAACAAATATTGTGGTTAACACCTCAAGCTCCAGTAGCGGTCCGGGTGGCGGACCGAGTCAGAGCAATTAATTCTATGCGCGCGAAATTATCCATGAAACGTATGCCGACACATCAACGCCCGATCACTCCACTGCGCGCGCTTTTCCGTTGGTCCGGGACGATCGCCATCCTCGCGGTTGTCGGTGTGGCGCTGCAGGCCAATGCCCAATCGTTTGTCGAGCCGCCTAGCAATGGTGGCGGGTCAACCGCATGGCCGCTCAATTCGTCCGCGAATACGCAGTATAAGCGCGGTTCCTTGTTAATTGGGCCAACAAATGCCGCGACCTGCAATCCGGGAGCCGGCGACACCAGTGGCTGTGCCAGACTATGCTTGAATTCAAGTAATCCCAATGATCTGACCGGCACGTCGTGTATTTACTCTTGGGATCAGCTGCGCGGACAGTACGTCCATCTCCAATCACTCGGGACGAGTACGCCGAGTAGCGTCCTCAACTATGGCACGCCGGATCTCGGCTTTGCTCGCGTGCGGGCCAGCGGCGCCTCATCGTATAGCTTCATCGCCGAAGCCAACCCAAGTCCAGCGAGTGGGTCGGCTACTGCTATTTACGCGACGGATAGTGGGTTATCGCAGAACTACGCCGCGCAGTTTAATGGACGTGTCTACGTCGGGTACACGCCCAACACATCGAACGCGAAGCTTTGTCTTAATAGCACGTTATCCCTCTCGTCTTCACTGGATGGTCGGGGGTGTATCTCCTCGTGGTCCGACCTAGCCGGCATCGCTTCGGCCGGGAACTACGTCGTCGTGCAACCAGCGGCCAGTATTCCGACCGCTCAGACCGGCCAGATCGCCGTTTCTGGTACCGGTTCCTTCGCTCAAAGCACCACGAGTGCGGTCGTTATTGGCGCTCCGGCGGCGGGGTCGAGCATTGCTATCACCTGCGGCGATTCCATGTGTAATGGGGTTGAGAATAATACGTTTGGATCTTCGAACTACTGTCCATCAGACTGCGATCGTTCGGCACCGCCCATGCCATCAACCTTTGCCTACGATCTCCTACAACAGGGCGGCTCGGCAACATACTACACCGCCACGTTAAATTGGGAGATCGACTCGGTTCCGGATATTGCTGGGTTTAAGCTGATGCGTAAAGCCAGCGGATATGTCAGTGGCCCAACCGATTCAGCCGACTGGGTCCGGACCGTCGATAAGAATACGTCGAACGTTGCTGATCCAACGCACCTAAACTTTGGAACGTATTACTACTACACGGTCTTCGCATTTGACGCGACCGGCAACTACTCGGTTCCGGCGAATGTCCGCATCTTCCAACAAGGTGGCGATGGGTGTGTTGGGTCGGGCTGTGGAGGACGGCGTGACTAATATACTCAACGCATGATGTTTTCGTTTTCAACTAGAGCCTTGTCGAATCGAGTTCGGCTTTTCGCCGTTGTTGTCTTGGGCGTGGCTCTGGCTGTGACGTTCGGAGCGCCATCCCACGCCGAATACGAGGTGCCGTTTGTTGAGAATGCCTCGACCCAAGCGAGGGTAGAATTCCGTGGTATCTGGTCGTTCAATCGTGGAACTGACCATTCATCGGCCCCCGCCTTTGAAGGGTACGAAGCCTATGCGGTCGGGGTTGATCCGACGAATGCCGATCAGGACCGCAATGGGGTTGTGTTCTATAACACCGGCCAAAAATGGCAAAAGGTGGTCACGCCGTTCTCGACGACTACGGCCGCGACCCCATTCGAGATGAATGCCGTGACCGGTCAAATCAATCACGGCTATGGGGCGCCGGCGCTGATGGTGGCCGGGACAAAATCCCGGCTTGCTTACATTGATAACTTTATTGCTGGCCTCGGGAGCAATGTTTCACCTGATACCGGCTATTTGACGTACGGACAGTTCGTATACTCCAAGTTTTATCGAAACAACCCAGGCCCGGGCTGGAATCCGGTCTATGGCATCCCAGTCCAGAACGCCTTCAATAACCTCGATCGTCCATTTTACGCGGTTGATGCCGCGCAGACCTATGGAAAAGAGTTCGTTGCTGGTGGGAAGACGGATGGAGTTGACCCGACTGGGAAAGGCGCGATCGCGCCGTGGGAGGGGAGCGCATCGACCGCCTCGCAGTTCCATGGCCCGGTGTTTGCCGTCGGTGGTCCAACAACCATGTTTTTTACCGTTCCGGCGAACCTTCACGACTACACGCGAGAAAATATTACTGGGATTCGATTTGTTGATTTAAGCACGGCCTACATCACGACCAGCACATTCCGCGGGAATGCTGATCGCTACAGTCCCGACGGGCGAACCTGTGCCGATGCCGGTTCGCAGCAAGGATACCTCTACCGAGCCAGCGCGGCTGATAATTTCAAAACATGGACGCGGCTCGGCGGCACGACTGGGTGTTTCTATGGGTTGAGCGTTGGAAAATTGAGCTCCGGGTCGGTCCGCCTAGGCACCACGAGTACTCGGTTGCCACACGCGATATGGATTGCCACCAACAATGGTGTGCTTCGGTATCGTGAGTATGACGGACTGGACTTGTCGGTTGCCGGTGCCGCCGAAAGCGTCGGACTGACCCGCATGACCGGTACGGAAAATACCTTTTTGTATAGCGTGTCTTCAACCCCAGATCGTTCCGGCGAAGGGGTGAATCAAATCCAAAACGGTACCTTCACGAATTGGGTGACGAGCAAAGACCCTGATGGCTGGATTCGCCTCGACCCGCAGTGGGGTTTCAATGGCGGACCTACCTGCGGCACCAACGACGATGATGTCAGCCGCGTCGCCGACCCAGACGATGCCTCAAATGATGTCCTGCAGGTTTGGCCAGCTCGGATGTATTCGAACGCTGGTTGTACAACGCCATATACGTCCCTCGAGCCGATGGGGGTATTTACGCGTGCCAACACGCCGCCGTCCGATGGTCAACGATTTCATATTACCGGGCGCTATCGCGTGGAATTTAAGGTGCCCCGCGGTGTTCCTGCCGATCAAGTGGACGCAGAAATGCCGACCCTAGCCGAAGGCGGAGTGGCGATCGGATGTACCGGCGCGAACGATCAACCGGGCACACATCGGAATAACCAGTGCTCGCTTCGTATTCGTAAATATATTGAAACCTATAACGCCGCGGCGCCATCGACTGGTACGAATGGTTGGAAGAACATCGATATTTATGTGTCTCGTCAAGATCTCAACATCAAACAATACCTGATTAGTAGTGCTATTATCCTGACCCCGCGAAAATTCGATTTAGAAGTTCGCTGTGAGGCGACGTTCGGCGCTAAGGTTCGCTGTGATGACCTCAAAGTGGAGGAAATTACGACGCCGCAAGTCCGTGGGCGTGATGACTTTTACGTCGTCGGGGTTGGTCAGGCAAATACCACCGTTGGTCAGGTGAATCGAACCGTGGTCACGACGCAAAATGGTGCCGCGTTGAGCCCAACGTTCTCGAACGAAACTCAGCCGCAATATACCGACGATCCGGCCGCAGTAACGGCGACAAATCCGTCCGGAGTGCGGTATGATTACCAAGCGGTCTTCGCCTCGGGCGTACAACACGTCTTCGTCGCCGGTTCTGGTTTTGACCGCGCCGCGAATACCTCAACCGCGACCGGGCCAGACACGTTCCTGACGCGTGCGCCAAGCACGCTCGTGGGGTATGTCTGGGTTGGGACGAATGGGACGACGAACCCGACCACGCCGGGCAATACCGGTCAAATTTCGGTCAGCTGTATTAACAATAAAACCTCGGCCGGCGTAACGCTCTGTCAACGCGCGTCGGAATCGTACGGTTGGTCCATGGGGTTAGATCGTTTTAGCGCCACCTTGAATGGCCATTTGAGTGGCCGAGCGTGGTTTGGGAAACAGGCGACGGATTTTTATTCGGATCAAGAGCACATCTCGGCCGGCGTCTGTGTTGGTGCGCCAACCGCGCAAATAAATTCGAGCGAGCCATATAACCTCGGTGCTACCTGTACGGCCGGTTTCTGTCAGCCCGATCCGACAAATCGACGCGTGGCCTGCTCAATCGATGCAGATTGTACACTAAGCACCTGCGACAGAATTACCAGCACGATCAGTCGTTGTAGTAATCAATTAACGCGCTCGTGCACAAACGATCGTGACTGCCATCAAGGAGGCGCGTGTGATGAATTTAGCCGTCGCTGCTGGGCAAATTCAGCGCATACAACGTACTCAAACGTTTCATGTCTGACCGATGTTGATTGTTTTGGGAAATGCTCTAATGATGCCGGGCATTACTGCACGACAAATGCCGATTGTGGATTGACGGCCACATCCGTTTTAAGCACGACCAGCACGGCGACGGGACGACTCACGAGTCTCCCTGCTGAGACACTCCGTTGCTCACCAACGACGCCGCAAGCGTGTGCTTCTTTTGGCTGGCTGTCTCTCGACGCCGCTGACTTTCCGGGTACGGCGGCAAACGCCCCGGTGGGTGGCGAATCAATCGGTGTGCGCTTTAATTGGGCCAATATGGGCCATAATACTGCCGCCGGGCTAAAATATGCTGGGTACCACGAACTCTCCGGATGGGGACGTTTCACGACGCTCTCCTCGCCAACCGGTATTTGTTCACTTGATGCGAACGTGTCGTGTGATGCGTCCGCGGACTGCTCGGCTGCGAATAATAACGGCATTGATAAGGGGAGTTGTGTCACGTCCTTCAGTACCGATCACGGAAATGGATGGGTCCGTTTCCGCGGTCCCGCCGCCACGGTCAGCGGCCTGAAAACGCTCAACGTTATCCCGCAGGGTCGCACGACCGCCCAGTCGGTGTCATATCTCGTGAGCTGCCAGGACTGTACAGATTACGACCCTGGCGACGGCCGACGGTTAAATTGTGCCTTTTGCGCCAATGGAACGCGGCAAAGCTGTTCGCCGAGCAACACGGCCAAAGATGCAACCTATAACTCAATTTGTACGAATTTCTGCGACAACACGGCGCCGGGCGATCCGATGAAAGAGTGTATTCTCGACGGGGAGTGTGGCGCCGGAGGGCACTGCGTCCAACAAGGTGTCTGTACGGGTAATTATTCGACCATCTGTGCGTCGTCAGACGATTGTGGAAGTGCCGGCGGGGTCTGTACCTTTGGCGCGTTCTGTCGGGCTACCACGACCGGTCCAGCAGCGCCGACTTGCGCGGCATACGGCGTAAATATGAGCGTTTCGACCGGGAAGTACTACGGCTTTGCGTGGAGCGAAGACTTCGGCTGGCTAGACTTCCGCAGCGTCGGTCGGGCCGGCTCACGGTTTATCAAAACCCAGCTTGGCAGTATTTATGCCGGCGGATCAATTGGCGATGCGACCCAATCCCAGCCGCAGGGGATTAACAACTGTAACGCGACCTTCCTCATTCTAGCCGGCGGGACGATTGCTTCAAACTGGTGTTCGGCTTTGGGTGAGACCGGCCGCATTTCGAGCGTTTCCACGACCAACCTCGTCATTCCTGATGAGTCGCGACAATATACTAATGCCCTCGGACGGGTTGATATTCGCGGTATCGAGACCGTAGTGTCGGGTACCGGCGTGAATAGTAAGAATAAATATGGCTCAGGAGTCGTCACCATCGATGCCGACGTGGGGACCGGCGACTTTTCGACGGCCCTGAAGAATGACATTGCCGTCCGCAACAACGTTTTAGGTGGCAAAGTCTATGTCGTCCCGGAATGTCCCGTCGGTGGCTGTACAATTGAAAGTAGCATCAGCTTTAATAACAGTAATGACCTCAATGCCTACGGATCGGCGAATGGGATCATCATTGTACATGGCGACCTGACGATCAATCGGCCGTTGACGTATGGCACATCGGTAACGGCGACGGACCCGCGCGGAGTGGCGGCCGTCACGTTTGTTGTGACCGGGAAAATGACCATCGCCACGACCGTTCAATCAGTGGCGGGGGCGTACCTTGTCCAAGGCGCCGACGGTGTTTCTACGATTTCAACCCAAGCCGGGGCCGAAACGAACCCGCTGAAGATTTATGGACTGCTCATTGCCAAGAAATTCGTCTTTGGCCGCCGTGTGGCCGGGACGGTTGAGCGTCCGGAGCCGTCAGAAAACATCATTTACGACGGTCGGTTGCAAACAAACCCAATGCCGGGCTTAGTCGACTTTGCGCGAGTACTTCCGGCGCAGGTAAATCAGCCATAATCGCGTCAGCCCATTTTGATTTTCCGCCCGCTTTGTGGTATATTCAAAGCAGTCGTTTTTCCATAATCTTGGGGAAAACTCGCCGCATAGCGGCAAAAATACCATGCCTCAGTTCAACCCAAAACAAAGCTTCGTTGGGGTAGATATCGGTACTTCCAGCGTCAAAGTCGTCCAACTAGGAGAAGAGAATGGTCGTCCACGTTTGATGACCTATGGATACGCTGAAGGGCGGATGGATTTGGTGAAATCTGATAATCCGAATGCGCACCAAGCGGCGGTTGCGGCCTTAAAGAACATTCTCCACGAAGCAAAAGTTACGACGAACCTCGCGGTAGCGGCCTTGCCGTCCTACACCGTTTTTACGTCGATCATTAGCTTGCCGCTGATGACCCGAAAAGAGCTAAATGCGGCCGTTCGCTGGGAAGCCAAGAAGTTCGTGCCGATGCCGATCGATGACCTCGTTCTCGACTGGAAGCTCCTGAAAGAACGCCCGGCCCCAAACACGCCGACCGAAAAATCACCCAAGAATCTTCGGGTGTTAATTACCGCCGCCCCGAAAACACTGGTCCAGCGCTACAATGCCGTCTTTAAAGCCGCCGGGTTACAAATCGTTGCCCTCGATACCGAGGCCTTTGCGCTAGAGCGTGCGATGATTGGTACCGATCCGTCCTCGGTGATGATTGTGGATATTGGCGCCGCCGCCACGGACATTGCTATCCTCGTTGACGGGGTGCCGTTAGTGAACCGCAGTATCAACGTCGGTGGGGACACCATCACCGATGCCATCGCTAAAAACCTGAATGTTGACCGTGATCGCGCCGAGCAGTTCAAACGTGACTTCGGATTAAGTATCGGTGCAAATAATGCCGTTCAAGTTCCGAAAACGATCGAATTCGTCCTCGGTTCAATTCTGAACGAAATAAAGTTTGTCCTCAATAATCTCTATCGGGCCCAAAACCCAAACCCGGTTGAAAAGATTATTTTGGCGGGTGGATCGGCCTTCCTGCTCAACTTGCCGGCCTATCTAGAAAAAACGCTCTCGCTCAAGACATTTATTGGTGATCCGTGGGCCCGCGTTATCCATCCGGTTGACCTCAAGCCGTTGCTGCAAGAAATTGGACCGCGTTTTGCGGTTTCGATCGGTTTAGCCATGCGTGAGTTGGTCGAATAATTTCCATGCCTGACGTTAACCTCTTACGAAATACGGAACGACCTGACGAACAGGCGGCGAAACAAAAAGCGCCGCCGATGCCGGAACTTTCGCGTCCAACCATTGAGCCCAAGCGAAGTTTAGGGGAATCGCTCCGAGCGATGCTCGGCCGTCGGAATCCGGAGCCAGTGGCACCGGCTGCCGCCCGACCATCCGGTATGACCCTCGAGCGGGGAGCGTCCGGCCAGCGTATCCTGACCGATAAAACTCAAACCGCATCGAATATCGTGGTGCCGTTGCCAGAAGACGACGATTTTAACGTCAACCTGTTAACGGAAGATGTCGTCGGTACCTTTAATGTTCGCTTACGGCTAATGCAGTTGGGTGGGGTTGCGCTCGGGGCGATTGTACTCGTGGCGCTCGCCTATGTTGGGCTCTCGTACTACGAAAATAGTGTCGCCAAAGAAGTGGCTAAAATTCAGGCCGAAACGGCGAGCACCCAAAAGGAAATAACAAGTCTCCAGTCAGACCTCGACCAGGCCAAAACCGACGGTTCGCGCCTGACCGCGGCCCGGACACTCATTGACGAGCATATTCGTTGGTCAAAGTTTTTTGAAAAACTCGAACGATATACATTGCCGCAGGTCACGTACGGCGGGAGCTTCAGCGGGACGTTAACCAATGAGATGACATTTTCCGCCAAAACCGATTCATTCGAAAGCCTAGCCCAGCAGTATCTTGTTTTCCAGGAGGCGATCAATAAAAAAGATTTTATCTCCGGCTTCTCCATTACGGGCGCGACCAGAACCGTCCAAGATACAAAAGAATCGGTTGTATTCAATGTCAGTATGCAACTCGTGCCGACGGTCTTTACCATTCCAGCCCCAAGTACAACAACTGAATAACCAATGTCCGCTTTCTTCCAAAAAATACTTCGCGAATACTTCCGGTGGACGGTTTTGGCGGTCGTCTTTTTGGTGGTTGGGCTCGGGTATGGACTCCTGTTGAACTCAAAAATCACCACCATCCAAACCACAAGTTTTGCTGACCGCACGAAGGCCAAGACCGATCTGCAATCGGCGAAAAATTATGTCGCCGCCTTGACCACAACGTTGAACAAATACAAGCAATCGTTCCCAGCCGGACAACGGGAGCGGTTGGATCAGCTGTTACCAGAGGAAACGGACTTCCCGACCATTCTATTGACCGTCAAACACATGGCCGAGACCGCGAAGCTCGAGTTAGGCGCGGTGACCGTTTCAGAGGTTGCCTCGGCCGTTACGAGCGACGGAACCGAACTAGAGGATCCAGCCACATCCGAGACGCCAAAATCAGGGATTGCGGCGATCCCGAACCTGCGTACCTACGATGTCAATATTTCCGTGGGGAACGGCACCGGGTATGAGAATTTTAAAGAGTTCGTTCGCGTCCTCGAATCAAGCGAGCCGCTCTATGATGTCCAGACCTTAAGCTTCTCCGCCGCCACGGGTAACGACGATCAGTCGTCGGTGTACACCCTCGTCATCCGAACCTACACCCTTCCACAGGTCACGAAGACCGAAACCTAATCTATGGCGCTTACCCGAAAACAATCACAAAGCAATACCATCATCATCGTTGGTTTGATTGTGGTTATCCTCGCCGGTCTCGGGTATTTCGTGGTCACCAGGTTTATCCTGAAGGATGGCAGCGACACCGGAAATATCAACGGCCTACGCAATCCACGTGGCCTCGTTAATTTTGATGCGAGCATACTATCCGATCCGCGAGTGACCGGTCTGAAGGACTATCGGGTTGGTGTCAATGCAAACACCGCCGTCGGTCAGCCAGCGCCATTCCGTTGATTGCATGACCGCTGCTCAGCAAAACACCGCTGTCACCCTTGTCGACATCTTGCTCCAAGATGGCGCGTTATCGCAAGCGCAAGTTACTGATCTTCAGGCCCGTGCCCAGAAAGATGGAACGACGGTCGACCAGGCGCTTCTGAGTGCTGGTACCGTTCGTGACGATCAGATCCTGCAGGCCAAAAGTAAGCTCTATAATATCCCGACCGTCGATCTGTTCGGGAAAATTGTCCGTGGGGAAGTATTAAATATCATTCCGCCCGAATTGGCCCAGAACTATCGCATGGTCGCTTTTGAACGGAATAGCGATGAAGTGTCGGTGGCGATGCAGGACCCGACGAATTTTCAAGCCCTCGACGCGATTGAGTATATTGCCCGCAAGAATAATTGGCGCATCAAGTACTTCCTCGCCTCTGAGGCCGGATTAAAGTACATCCTGCGGCAATACGAGAACCTGTCGACCGAAGTTGAAGAAGCGCTCAAGGGCGCTGAAGATATTGCGGCCCGCGACCTCGACAAAATTGATATTTCGGATGCCGGCTTGGAAGAAGTTGTCAAAACGGCGCCAGTCTCAAAAATCGTCTCGATCATTTTGCGTTTCGCCGTTGAAGGAAAAGCCTCAGATATTCATATCGAGCCGGTTGGGAATCAAACGCGCATTCGCTATCGCGTTGACGGTATTCTCCATACGTCGCTGACGCTCCCGCGAACGATCCATAGTGCCATCGTTTCTCGCATTAAGGTCATGTCGAATTTAAAAACGGACGAAACGCGCGTGCCGCAAGACGGTCGATTCCGGACTTCAATCGACGGCCGCGATGTCGACTATCGCGTTTCAACACTCCCGCTCATCAACGCGGAAAAAGTCGTGATGCGTATCCTTGATACATCATCGAGCCTGATCAATCTTACGAATCTCGGATTCGACGGCCGCAACTTAGAGGTCATGAAGAGCGGTATTAGTCGATCGCACGGGATGTTCCTCATTACTGGTCCGACCGGGTCCGGAAAGTCGACGACGCTCTATGCGCTCTTGAACCTGTTAAACGAAGAGGGCGTCAACATCGTCACCCTCGAAGATCCGGTTGAATACTACCTGCAAGGAATTAACCAATCGCAGGTTAGTCCGGAAGTCGGATTAACCTTCGCCGCCGGTCTTCGCTCTATCCTTCGCCAAGACCCGGACGTGGTCATGGTTGGAGAAATTCGCGATAACGAGACGGCCGCTTTGTCGGTCCACGCCGCGCTAACCGGACATATCGTTCTCTCCACTTTGCACACGAACGACGCCTTCGGTGCGGTCCCACGGTTAGTCGACATGCAAATCGAGCCGTTCTTGATCGCCTCGTCGCTCAATATCGTCATGGCCCAGCGTCTCGTCCGTCGCGTCTGCGAATTCTGTAAACATGACGTTCACCTCGCGCCGGAGTTGGAGAAAGAGGTGATGGAAGCGCTGGCCGGGTTGCCGCGCGAGATGTGGCCGAAAGACCTTGATTTCACCTCGCCGTTGACCTTCCATGAGGGGACCGGCTGTGCACGGTGTGAGAACACCGGGTATAAGGGCCGAGTGTCCATTTCCGAAGTTCTAGAAGTGAATGAAGAACTGAAAAAGATTATCATCGCCGGCGGGAACCTGATCGACAATATTCAAGCGGCCTTTATCCGCCAGGGTATGTTCTTCATGAAACAAGACGGCGTGTTCAAGTCCATGCGCGGCTTAACAACTATTAGCGAGGTGTGGGATGCAACCCGCGCCTAAGGAGGATCATTTATGACCACTGCTACCACCCCGCGTGTCCTCCTCGTCGAGGATGACGCCTTCTTAGCGGGCATGTACGTGACGAAACTGGAGATGGAAGGATTTCATGTTAGCCTCGCCAATGATGGGAAGGCCGGCCTCGAAATGGCCGCATCAGAACATCCAGACGTCATACTCCTTGATGTCCTCCTCCCAAAAGTTGACGGATTTACCGTGCTCCAAAAATTAAAACAAGATGCTAGCACGACGGCCATTCCCGTCCTAATGATGACAAATCTCGGTTCAAAGCAGGATGTGGAAAAAGGGCTCCATCTCGGCGCGACGGATTACTTAATTAAAGCCCATTTTTTACCGTCGGAAGTTATTACTAAAATCCGGACGGTCCTTGGGATGAAACCACATGGGAGCAACCGATAGTATTGCCCTCAATCGAATTCTCACGCAGGCGGCTGGTTTTCGTGCTAGCGACCTGCATTTAGTGATCGGAACACAACCAACTGTTCGGCTGGATGGAAAACTCGTGACCCTTGATACCGAACCCATCGTCACCGCGGACTTTCAGAACTCATCGGTGGCAACCTTGTTGAATGATGAACAGCGCGAACGACTGACGAAAGAAAAAGAGGTAGTGACGGCGGTCACCGTCAACGCCCAACTTCGTTTCAAGCTAACCGCCTTTTACCAACGGGGGAATATTTCCCTGTCCATGCACTTCATCAGCGCCGGGGCTAAGAAATTGACGGAACTCGGCTTGCCGGAGGTTATTACCTCATTTGTGACGTTGCCACGCGGGTTGGTCCTCGTCACGGGGCCGTACGGATCGGGAAAATCATCGACCCTCACGGCCTTCGTCAACGAAATGAACAATGTCCGATCGGCGAATATTGTTACTATTGAAAGTCCGATTGAATACCTCTACGTCAATAATAAATCGATCGTCGAGCAACGCGAAGTCGGGCGGGACGCGATCAGTTTTGAGCAGGCCATCGTCGCCGCCACAAAAGAAGATGTCGACGTGATTGTTATTTCTGACGCCGACTCGCCGACTGTGATGAAAGCCATGCTCTCGGCGGCTGATGCCGGTCGGTTTGTGATTTCGACCATGTCCGCGGATTCGCCGGTCGCGACCATCGACTCCATCCTCAACAGCGTCCCGGTGACCGAAATGCCGAAAATTCGTACCCAACTTGCTTCAAGTTTGGCCGGCATCATCAGTCAGCGGCTCATCCCGCGCGTCGGGGGCGGGCTCGTCCTGGTGGCCGATATTCTTATCCCGACACCACCGGTCCGTTCGATTATTCGTGATGGCGCGCTTGTCCAGCTGATGAATGCCATGCAAACCGCGCGCACGCCGGGGGTATTATCCTACGATCGACAACTCGCCCAACTAGCAAAGCAAGGGACGATTAGTCCGGATGATGCTATAGTAAACGCCCAGGACCCCGCCTCAATGCGCTCGGTGGTCGGACAAACCTCGTAATCCATGCCCGTCTACGATTATAAAGCCAAAGACTCGACCGGGGTGACCCATACTGGCGCGATTGACGCGCCAAATGACGTCGTCGCCCAGGACACGCTCAAGGAGCGCGGTCTGGTTGTTGTCGCGTTATCTGAACGTCGTCACTCGACGATCTTTCAGTCGTCATTATCGTTTTTCAATAACGTCCCCCGAAAAGACGTCGTGCTCTTTGCGCGTGAATTGGCCGTCATGATCTCAGCGACCGTACCGATTGTTCAGGCACTGCGCATCCTCGTCAAACAAACATCGAATATTTCCTTCAAAATCATCATCTCGGAAATTGCTGACGAAGTTGATGGTGGAGCGAAACTTTCCGCGTCACTCGCGCGCTACCCGCAAGCGTTTTCCGACTTCTTCGTGCAAATGATCCGTTCCGGAGAAACAACCGGGAAACTCGACGAAACGCTAACCTACCTCGCTGACCAGCAGGAAAAGGACTACGATTTGGAGGGGAAGATTAAGGGCGCCATGACCTACCCGGCGTTTATCGTTTCGGCGATGGTCGTGATTGGCGCGGCCATGATGATCTTCGTCATTCCGAAGTTGACCGAATCGCTCGTGGCCAGCGGCGCCCCAATTCCGCCGATCACCCGCTTCTTAATGTGGGTTAGCGACGCCTTAAAAAACTTCTGGTGGCTAATCTTGGCCATCGGTGTCATCGTCGCCATGGTCTTCCGTTTCTACTCACGGACGCCGGCCGGGAAGAAAAATATCGACTCGATCAAGTTTAAACTGCCTGTTTTCGGGTCCATTTACCAAAAAATCTACCTCGTTCGGTTCTCGCGGAGCTTCTCGACCTTGATCGCCTCCGGAATCCCGGTCACCCACTCGCTCGAAATCGTGGCTGACGTCATCGGGAATGCCATCTACAAAGAATTAACCCTTGCCACGATCAAAGAGGTTGAAGCCGGAAACTCCGTGGCCACGATTTATGTCGCCGATAAACGGATTCCGCCGATGTTGCCGCAGATGATGATTGTCGGGGAGCAGACCGGAAAACTCGACCTCATTCTCGATAAACTTTCAAACTTCTACGCCAAGGAACTCGAGAATATTATCGCCAACCTGGTCTCAATTATCGAGCCGATGATTCTCGTTACCCTCGGTATTGCCGCCGCCATACTCGTCATGGGCATCCTGTTACCAATGTACAACCTGACCAGTGCCGCCGGGAGCGGGTAGGGCAAAAACATGGTATACTTAACTGTGGATAACATGAATACCAAGAATGAGTAAGGTTGCGGACGCGATCAGGGATCAATACGGATCCGTGGTCTCTGCGTTTCCTCAATCTCTCCTTCAATCCTGAAAGGAGGTGACACGAATGCAAAAAAACAAAGGTTTTACTCTCATCGAACTTCTCGTCGTCATCGCCATCATTGGTATCTTGGCGGCTATTGGGTTAACCGCTTTCAGCGGCGCCCAAGGGAAGGCTCGAGACTCGAAGCGCAAGGCGGACCTTGGTGCTTTGAACTCGAACTTGACACTCTGGCTCGATAACGCGGGTAGCAACAACAAATACCCGTTGTCTGATACAGCTGGTACGCCAACCAACACCGTCGCGTGTGAAGTCCAAACCTGCGCGAACTTAGTCGCGACAGCAGGATTCGGCGGTTTGTACGCGGTGCCAAAGAGCCCGACATACGTTGCGGCTACCCTTGATCTCCAGGACTACTGGTACATCACGGATGCGGCCGGCGATAATTTCGGTCTCTTCTCGAAGCTGGAATCGGTCACGAACACCGGTTTCGTCAGTAACAGCAAGGGCTTCTCGAACGAAGTCCCGTGGTCGGCTACAACAGCCGTCGTTGGGAACTCCCTCTGCTCAACCGCAGCTGGAGCAACCCTGTATCGCCCATGTTTGGCTCAGCCAACGCTGAACTAAACAGTGTGATCCCAAATGAGGGCCTTCGGGCCCTCATTTGATTTGGTAGACTTCCGAGAACTTTTTTTGTATACTGACCGTATGCAAACCACCCGCCAAGCGAAGAGAGGATTCACACTCGTCGAGTTGCTCGTCGTGATTGCAATTATCGGGATCCTCGCGGCGGTTGGAATTCAAGCCTTCGCTGGTTCGCAAGGTCGCGCCCGTGACGCTAAACGCAAAACAGACCTTCATCAGATTACGGACTACCTGTTGACCGATTATTTACAGCACGCCTCGATCTTCCCGCTGGCCGACCCAGCCGTCGCGTCGGGGAGTACGAGCGGCCCGGCGTGGCTTGGTCAGGCCGGAACCGAACTCGATACGGCTTCGACAACCATCGGCTTCGCGGTGCCGCAATCGCCGAATCTTGGAGCTACGGGAACAGCGAATGACTATTGGTACGTCTCCGATGATCAGGGTACATTCTTCGCTTTCTGGACGAAACTGGAAGCCGGTTCTAATAATTGGTTTGTCATAAACAGCAAGGGCTACTCCGACGAGGTCGCTGACTCAAGCGCCCAAGACACGACTCCGGCCTTTGGGAATACAGAGTGTCTGACCGCGAGCTCCGGAAGCGCGGGTATTCTCTTCTCACCGTGCAGCGCCTTGCCGGTGATTGCGACGCCGTGAGCAAAGCTGTCGCTGGCCTCGGGTATATACCGCACTGGCTCTGGCTCGTGGTGAGTATTGTGATACTCCTCGTGGCCTGGTACGTCCTCGTGACAAATCATCCGCGTAAGTTCCGTCGGGCGGCGATCGTGTTGGTTGTGCTAGCGAGTAGTCAGTTGGCGGTCATCGTCTATACGTATGGGCGCTGGTGGGTGACGCTAGCTGGCGACGATATCGCTAGTAAACTCCTCCCGCCGCACTCGCTTTTTTACTTAGCCAAGGTTCAAACGACGGTCACGAGCCTCGCGATTGGCTGGGTGGCGGCACTGCTCCTTTTCTGGTTCCTGCGGCGGTTCTTTCTCGTTCGACATCAAGGAAATTTCCTCGATCATGCCGATGCCGCGTTGCTGACTATCGGCGCGGGTGCCGTCGGCTGGCCATCCATTTTTCCCTTTTTAGCTATCGTCTTCATTCTGTCAGTGGTCTTCATGATCGTGCTGGTGATCATCCGTCGCCGATCAGTGACCGACCGCCTCGTGATTACGCCGGCGATCATTCCGGCTGCCATTATTGTCCTGATCTGGCAAGGGTGGCTCCTGACCATCACGCACCTCATAAAAATAGGTTTTTAGGGCCATCCGTCGGCATTTTGGCAGGTTTGGTGTATACTGAGGGCATGAAACAAAGACCGGGGTTAACGCTGACTGAATTTCTGATTACCGCCGCCATCGTGGCGCTGTTAGCCGCGGGTGGGACCATGTTTATCGGCATTGAACGGGCGCGGAATCGAGATGCAAAGCGCCTGGCCGACATGACGAATTACGCCGCCGGATTTGCCGTCCTGTATGCCCAGAAAGCGAGCTACGCCGACGCCGCAAAAGCCTGCGGCCAAAAGGGGATGGTGACGACGACCTGTGGACTGCCAACCCTGACCGGTCTTGAGGATGAACTTCGCGACCCGGGACGCTTTTCGTACCAGCTAAGCCGGGTACCGGATGCGGAAAACTTTGGTATTCGTTTTCAACTCGAACGGGAATACGGAACACTGGCGGCCGGGACGCACGTGCTGACCAAAGATGGGATCCAATAATCATGACTGACACGACTGTGCTCGTCGTGCAAACGATATTCGTCGGCGCACTCGGAGCGGCGATTGGTAGTTTTTTAAATGTCGTCGTGGAACGGACTCGCGCCGAGCAGTCGTTTCTGCGTGGACGGTCAAAATGCCCGCACTGCGGACGTTCGTTGCACTGGTTTGAGATGGTCCCGCTCCTGAGTTTTGTCGCCCTTGGCGGAGCATGCCGTACCTGCCGCACCCGTTTGAGTGTTCAGTACCTCTTGCTCGAGTCAGTGACGGCGACGGTCTTCATGACGATCTGGTTAGTCTTCGGCTGGACATGGGAAACGCCGCTCGGGTGGGTCGTCGCCGCTTTTATGATGCTGATTGCGGTCTATGATGGAAAATGGGCGCTCGTGCCGGATGAGTTTTCGTTGCCATTGATTTTTTTGGGTGGCGCTTGGGCATTTCTTCATGGGCTTTCATGGTCGGAGATTGTCATTGGCGGCGCGGCCGGCGGGGCATTCTTCGGTCTGCAACATCTACTCTCGCGTGGACGCTGGGTCGGAACGGGCGATATTTTTTTAGGAATGGGGTTGGGCCTGCTCCTCGGTTGGCAGCAGCTCGCCACTGCGCTCATCCTCGCGTATCTCGTCGGGGCTTGTGTCGCGGCGGTCGGTATTTTTCTTCGCAAAACGAAAGTCGGCATGTCCATCGCCTTTGGGCCGTATTTGATGGGCGCCGGATTCGCCGCCTGGCTGTTTGGGCCGGCGATTGTGATGTGGTATCTCCTCAATGTTACTACCTTCTAACCATCGAGGGTTTACCCTCATCGAAATGCTCATCAGTATCGCCATTATTGGTATCCTTTCCACCGTGGTTTTCGGCGCCTTTGTCAATCAAAATCGTCAACAGGCCGTTCGCGCGGCCGCGAATCAACTAAGTATCGATCTCCAAAAAATGTATACCTACGCCCAAGCCGGGCGGTTACAAAACACCGTGCTCCCGACCGGGTATGGTGTCCACCTGGTCAGTGGGGATGCTGGCTACACCACCTTTGCCGATGCCGACGTGGCCAGCCCGCCGTCAGGGCTAGGAAATGGGTATTATGATAATGGTGCCGAGGTAGTGGCCAATAAGACTTTTACCTCAAATATTCAGGTCCAATCAATTACTGAAGCTGGCCATGCGGCCACCACGCCCTTCGATATGGTATATTCAATACCGGGAGCCGGGCTCAAGGTGAAAGCGGGGGGAACGCACACCACAGCCCTCAATCAGATTATGATCAAGATCCAGCACACACAGGTCGCAACGCTCAATGCCTGTATCGCGATTACGCCGGCCGTTGGGGCGGTGAATATTGTGACCTGCCCATGAGCAAGCGAAATGGTCAGACCTTGCTCGAGCTCGTTATCGCCGCCGGAGTCATCTCCACGGCGACGATTGCGGCTATCACCTTGATTGTCCGGACAATCACCATTGGCCAGGTCGGTCAGTCAAAAGTCGAGGCGATAAACTATGCCCGTGAAGGCATTGAAGTCGTTCGGATGGTTCGAGATAGTAACTGGCTAAAGGCGGATAATAATATTACCAAGCCCGACGCTGGTGGCACACCACTGTTAACCGGCTGGGATGATACAAACTCCTATGGCCATCAGGTGTCGATGGGGGCGGATGCCGCGACCGGGGCGGTCGTCGCGGCGGGTGTCGACTACACCGTTCAATTCCGACCGTCGTCGATGACGTCGCGCTCGAGCGGCTGGTGGCTCGCCCAGTGCGGGTCGGCCGCAAGCGGTTGCCCCGTCACCGATAATCGGACCTATGTCTGGATTTGTACCGGTTACGATTCAAATGGCGGGACGGGCACTGTTCCCCCAACCGAATGCACGGGCGGGACGCGGACCCGGTACCATCGGGTCATCCATATTACGCAAGTGACAGACTCGGTCACTATCGGCAGTACCGCCTACCCGACCACCTATCTTGATGTGACCTCAACGGTGAGCTGGAAAAATGGTTCGAATGATTCGAGTATTGTCGAGCGGACGCGATTATATAATTGGCGCTAGTATGCAACGTCGTGGCTTCACCCTCATCGAACTCCTGATCGTCACCGCCGCGTTTTCGGTCATCTTTTTAGTGGCCACGACGGTCTACTCCCGCTCGTTTCAACAACAGAAGCACATCCTCGCGACCCAACGAAATTCTTCAGATGCCCGATACCTGATGGAGACGATCGCGCGCGCCGCTCGCATCGGTACCATTTACTATCCGTACTATGGGGTGACCGATACAACCACGGCCACGGACAGCCCATTGCGAACCGCACAAACATCGTTGGCTGTAGCCAATGAAGATGGGACGATTAACTGTTTCCTATTGTCGGCGGGAAAAATTAAACTTTCAACCTCAACCAGTCAAGTTTGCGACGCGGCGACGGCGGTTGATATTACGCCAACCGATGTGACCATTACGGGGTTTTACGCCTACATGATGCCGACAACCAATCCGTTTCAAACAACCGCTCCCGCCGTCGATGTGCAACCGCATGTGACACTCCAGTTGCGAACACAGGTTACCCAGGGTCGCGAGGTGATTTCATCAACCTTGAATACCACGGTCACCAGTCGTCTCTATAAACGGTAATATGACCCATCGATCTCGCCATCATCGTCCCGCCGCGGTTCTCCTCCTCAGTCTGCTGATTATGTCGGCCATCACCGCCACGACGATTAGTATCTCGGTGCTGATGACATCGGATTTCGCGCAGACGAAGACGACCGAGCAATTTGCCGCCGCGACGGTCGCCGCCGATGCGGGGATTGAACGTGGGCTCTGGGTGATCCGGGCCGGTCGGGCCAAAGAAACACTCGTCCAGACCACCAGTGCGGCCACATCAGCCAGTCCAATTCAAATTGATACCACGCGCGCGCAAACGAACGTCACCGCCGCACCGGGTGCGCCAGGATTTACCAACCCGCGGATAAACATCCCGCCGACGTTGACCTATAGCGTCGACATCCTTGATACCAGCGCCAAATGGTTATACGTCACGAATCCGTCGAGCGCGAGCCTGCTGGTGACCTGGACCGCCATTCAGGGCTCTGGGACCGCCGGGCAGGGACGGGACACGGTCAGCGTCGGTCAGCGAAAACAAATTGACCTAACCCGCGTTTACACCGAAGGGTCGAATGACCCGGTCTTCATTGGTGCCGGGACGCTCGGATATCGTGTCAAGATAACGAACCCGACGAGCAATGTGACGATGACCGGCATTATTCTCGAACCGCAAAATAACAGCGGAGCCGCGATTAGCCTCCTTTCGACCATTAGCTTGAAATCTGTCGGGACATCAGGTGACGCCACGGCGACAAAAGACGTTACTACTCTTTGGCAACAGCCGTCGTCGAATGTTTTCTCGTACGTATTGTTCACCGAGGGCGATATCAAGCCGGAGCCATAAGCGTCGTCGGACGTACCCAGCCGCTCCGAAACCTGCTACCATTACGGGCGTACGTATGCCGTCTACCCCCGGGAAACTTCCGAAACATGAGGCCCGCGCGCGCTTAGAGAAGCTCCGCGAGGTCATTGATGCTGAGCGTCAGCGGATCCATGTTCATGATACCTCGACGATGTCCGAGGCGGCGCTTGATTCGCTTAAGCACGAGCTAACGGACATCGAGCGCCAATTTCCCGACCTCATTACCGCCGATTCACCGTCGCAACGCGTGGCTGGCACGGCGGTTGCGGCATTTTCAAAAGTTCGCCATACCGCGCGCATGATTTCCCTCGCCGACGTCTTTTCGTACGACGAGGTGATGGCCTGGGATGCGCGATGGAAAAAGGTGATTCATGCACCGACATCCTATGTGATTGATTTAAAGCTCGATGGGCTAGCGATCTCGTTACAGTATGACCGCGGGGTGTTCGTCCAAGCGGCTACCCGCGGTGATGGGTTTATCGGTGAAGATGTCACCCACACCGTAAAAACTATTCCGAACATTCCACTCCGCCTGCAGACGGAAAAACTACCGTCGGCGGTACGTCGATTGGTTGAGGGTGGGACGGTCATCATTCGCGGCGAGGCGGTTATGTTAAAACGAGACTTTGCAAAACTGAATGCCGCCCAAGAACGAGCCGGCCTCCCGCTGTTCGCAAATCCACGAAATGCCTCGGCCGGCACGATCCGCCAGCTTGATGCCCGTGTCGCCGCCTCTCGTCCGTTGACATTCTATGCGTGGGAGCTGGTCACCGATCTCGGCCAAAAAACGATTGCTGATGGGTATGCCTGGATGCGGGCGATGGGTGTGACGGTCAACCCGGAAGTCACGACCGTCACTGCGCTCTCGGCGGTAGCCGAAGTCCATGATCGAATTTTCCGTGAACGTGAAACCCTACCGTTCTGGATTGATGGGATGGTGGTAAAAATAAATGACAGTACGCTGTATCGCCGTCTGGGGTTTGTCGGCAAGACGCCACGTGCGGCGGTGGCGTGGAAATTTTCGGCCGAACAGGTCACGACGATCGTCGAAAATATTGTCGTCCAAGTCGGACGGACTGGCGCGATGACGCCGGTTGCCCATTTGCAACCCGTCCAAGTTGCCGGGACGACGGTCGCTCGGGCCACGCTTCATAACGCTGACGAAATCGACCGACTCGATGTGCGAGTCGGCGATACGGTCATCATTCAAAAAGCTGGTGACATCATTCCGGAAGTCGTCCGCGTGGTAAAAGAATTACGCCCCGCCAAGTCACGACGATGGCGGATGATCACGCATTGCCCGGTCTGTCATCAGCCGGTGACACGAAAAGCTGGTGAGGCAATTCATTTCTGTCGCAACGTTGACTGTCCAGCCAAAAAGCGTGAGAATCTCTATCACTTCGTTTCAAAATCAGCCTTTGATATTACCGGGCTCGGACCAAGCACGATCGACGTGCTCGTTGACGAGGATCTGGTCCATGAGCCGGCGGATATTTTCCGCTTGCGGGCGACCCAACTTGTTGGACTGCCGCTTTTTGCCGAAAAGAAATCAGAGAACCTGATTCAAGCCATCGCGGATCGTCGACGTGTGCCACTCGATCGGTTCATTTATGGGCTCGGCATACGTCACGTTGGCCAGGAAACTGCCCGGTCCTTAGCGGCCGCGTTTCGTACTGTCGACGCCTTCCAGTCCGCCGACCGGTCGACGCTCAAGGCGGTTCCCGATATTGGCGAGGTGGTGGCGGAGAGTATTGATGACTATCTCCACACCGCACGAACGAGAAGTATGATCACGGCCTTGCGACGCTTTGTCACCGTCGAAGCGGGAGCGATCACTGCCAGCGGGCCGCTCAGCAATGCCAGTATCGTGGTGACGGGAACACTGCCAACGATGTCACGCGAGGAGGCTGAAGAAGCGATCCGGGCCGCCGGCGGCCACGCGACGGCCTCGGTTTCAGCGAAAACAACCGCCGTGGTCGTCGGGGAAAATCCGGGCTCAAAAGCCGAACGGGCAAAAAAACTCGGTCTGCCTATCTGGGACGAGGCGGAGCTTCGGCGTCGACTTCTCGCCTAGCGAGGCCGGCGAGGCCGTGCTACAATCGAGGCATGGATGATCAGCATGCATTGATTTCGCAACTCGCCACATTGGCGCGGCTGAAGCTCTCGGCGGAGGAAACTGCGGCCTTTGAAGAACAAATCCCGCGACTGTTGGCGTACGTTGACCAGCTCAAGAGCGTTGAAACCGGTACGGTCCCGGAGGTGGATCAGCAGCAGGCCGTCCTACGTCCGGACGTGGCCGAACCTTCGGGTATTGAAGCCGATATTCGCGCCCAAGGGCCGACTATGGCCGATCAGTTCTGGAAGGTGCCGCCAGTAAAATAGCCATGGAATATCGAAACGCGACTATCAGTGAAATAACACAAGCGCTCGCCCGCCAAGAGGTGAGTGCGGTTGAGATAACCAAACACGCGCTGACTGCCGCTCGGAAAGACGAAGATTCAATTCACGCGTACATCTCTTTTCGAGAAGAGCGAGCGCTAGCGGATGCGGCGGCGGCGGATGCCCGACGTGCCGCCGGCCAAGCCGGCTCCCTGACCGGCGTGCCGATAGCGCTCAAGGATAATCTTGATATTGCCGGTGAGCCAACAACAGCCGGCTCCAAGATACTCGAGACGTATCAGGCTGTTTTTTCCGCAACGGTTGTGACGCGTTTGCAAGCGGCCGGAGCAGTAGTCATCGGGAAAACGAACTTGGACGAATTTGCGATGGGGAGTTCGACCGAGAACTCTGCATTCACCCCGACCCGAAATCCATGGAACACCGAATATGTCCCCGGTGGATCATCCGGTGGATCAGCCGCCACCGTCGCGGCTGGCCACGTTCCCGCTGCGCTCGGATCCGATACCGGCGGTTCCATTCGTCAACCGGCGAGCTTTTGTGGACTGGTCGGGATGAAGCCAACATACGGTCGAGTCTCGCGCTACGGGTTGATCGCCCTCGCCTCATCGCTTGATCAAATTGGGCCCTTCACCCGCTCGGTCCGCGATGCAGCGCTCGTCTATGACGCGATCGCCGGTCCGGATGATCGTGACGCGACGGCCGACCAAAAACCATTTCAACCTATTTCCCCGACGTTGACTTCCGATGTCCGTGGACTGCGCATAGGGTTACCAAAAGAGTTTTTTGGGGCCGGGGTCGACGCCGACATTGCCGCCGCGATCACGGCTGCCGCCGACGTCTACCGCCAACGTGGGGCGACTATTGTCGATGTCTCAATTCCGCACGCTCCAGTCGCACTGGCCACCTACTATGTTATCCAACCGGCCGAAGCGAGTTCAAACCTAGCGCGCTTTGATGGTATTCGGTACGGACATGCTGATCGTTCAGCGGAATCGCTCATTGAGCGCTATGCCCAGAGTCGCGAACAAGGATTCGGCGCCGAAGTGAAGCGACGGATCATGATGGGCACCTACGTTCTCTCAGCTGGCTATGCCGACGCTTACTACCGACAAGCGGTTCGGGTTCGCGCGCTTTTGGCTGAGGAGTTCCATCGCGTCTTCGACGAAGTCGATGTCTTATTAACGCCGACGTCACCTATCAAACCCTTCAAAGTCGGAGATCGTGCCAGCGACCCTTTGCAAATGTATCTGGCCGACCTATTGGCTGTCCCAGCGAACTTAGCCGGGATCCCGGCGATGTCAATTCCGGCCGGTATGAGTGACGGTCTCCCGATCGGGTTACAACTCCTCGCGAAGCGATGGGACGAGGCAACAATGTTCCGGGCCGCCTTAGGATTCGAGGAAGCCACCGAGTGGCACACTATGCATCCTGGGGACAAACGTTGATTTTTTCCGTGAAATGTGGTATCATCTCACTATATGACCGACAAGAAAATTTCAGTCCTCATTGTGGAAGACGAAAAAATGCTGGCGGAAATGTACGCCACCAAGTTCACGATGGAGGGCTTTGCCGCCGAAACTGCAAATGATGGCTTAGCCGGAATCGAGGCCGCCGCCAAGGTCCGCCCGGACATCATTCTGCTCGACGTGATTATGCCGAAATTGGACGGCTTTGCGACACTCAAGCAGTTACGGGAAGATGCCAGCTTTGCGAAGACGCCGATCATTCTCCTGACCAACCTCGGTCAAGATGAAGATATCAAGAAGGGGAAGGAGCTCGGTGCGACCGACTATTTCGTCAAAGCCAATCACACGCCAGCCGAAGTCGTGCTGAAGGTCAAAGAAGTTCTCAAATTGAGCTAATCATATTCCTATGGATGCCGCCGCCCGCTTTATCGAACGGACCCTTGTTCTCATTAAACCAGATGGTGTGACCCGTGGCCTAAGCACGGACATTCTCCATCGTTTTGAACGGGCCGGCCTAAAAATTGTGGGGTTAAAAATGGTCTGGGTGACGAAAGATCACGTCGCCAAACATTATCCGGATGATCGGACTGAGCTGATGATCACCATCGGCAACAAAACCCTCGAGTCATATCAGAAGTACGAACTGAATGCCAAAGAACTCCTTGGTACCGACGACCCACTGACAATTGGAAAGATGGTCAACGAATGGAATAAGGATTATCTGTCATCCGGTCCGGTTGTGGCCGTTGTCTTTGAAGGCGTCCATGCGATTGAGAACGTTCGCCTCATGACCGGCGCCACCGCCCCGACGAATGCTATTCCCGGCACGATTCGCGGCGACCTCTCGACTGATTCCGGAGCGATGGCCAATATGCGCAAACGCGCGATTCGGAATCTTGTTCACGCTTCTGGCAACCAAGTCGAAGCGAACTACGAAATCAATCTCTGGTTCACCCCGGAAGAAATTCACAGCTACAAGCGTTCCGACGAAGACGCAATGTATCAATAATATCGTCAAACACGCCGAGCGCCGAACACCGGCGCTCGCTTGCTTGGGGCGTAGACATCTTCGAGTGGTGGCTATCTTGCGCCGGGTTGGAAAAAACGGTACGGTACACCTGTCTTCACCACCGCCATCGTTGTTCGATACGTATGTCCTTGGGACGCCGAATCTCCTACGCCCTTGGGTGTAGGATCTAGCGGACCCAGCGGCCAAAAAACTGCTTCTCGACGATCGGGCGCTCTACGCGTAGTGACCGATCCGCCCCGCAGCAGCTCCCGACCTTCGTAGCGTCGGGAAATCAGGCCCGCTTACCATGGTAAAGGACTCGATGGCGGTCCGGTGGGGACGTTTTGTGTTATCCACTCTTCCGCCGCTTGACGGTTTCAGCCGGCGCGCTATACTCCTTGACCTCTTGAAACTGAACGAACCTTAAAAACCCGCCGGTCCCGACGGACTTCTTATCAACTAACCGAATCTATTCCCATGGATCTCGGTCAAATGCTCGCGGCCGCACTCGCGCCAATCATGCCGGTGCTCCGCACGAATTCGTCGCTCCTTCTCGGAGCTGTCTGTGTCCTCGCCGCCGCTGGTGGTGGGCTCATGGCGGCGCTTCGATTTCTCCTGCTGATTGTTGGTATTGGGCTGTTCCTGACCGGTGTGGTACCGCACCTCTCCCTCGCCGGAGAGTAAACCGAATTCGAAGTCTTTGGGGTACCCCAGGGACTTCTTTTTCACGGTTCGCATCAAGCAACGTTTTTATATCTCCCGATCCGCTTCGGGTGTTTTTGGATAGTTGACAGTTGGGCACATTCCGCGTACCCTCGCTGACACCAAGCCGTGCCCATGGTGGTATGGTTTGCAATCGCCCCATCGTCGTCCACGATCTCCAGGGAGAGGAG
Organism: uncultured Gammaproteobacteria bacterium; assembly: GCA_964397195.1. Classification (GTDB taxonomy): domain Bacteria; phylum Patescibacteriota; class Patescibacteriia; order SBBC01; family CAIJZX01; genus CAYNGY01. The sequence goes on from CAYNGY010000001.1 coordinate 234,286, forward strand.
TACGTATGCCGCGACATATTGCATCACGTCTGCTGTCCAAGCGGCCGATGCTTGGCCTGACCTTCGACGAGGTGTATCCGATCGCTGTGCAGGCGCTCGTCCACGCCTACCGGCTGGTCAACGACCCGGCGCATGATGGCCGGGCGGAGAATCGCGCCCGGACCGGCGGACATCTCGTCCTGATGAACGAGCGGCGTGAGTATCTCCTTTGCCCGATCGGCCTGCCCGCGATGACCCCGGCGCGTCCGGAGTCGCTGGCGAATGCCCGGTGCCTGTGGCGCAATCGCCATGCCGGGCTGGTGGCTTCATCGCAGCTGATCAAGGGCGCCATCGAACGGTGTCCAGGCGCGATCATCACCGGACGCCCGAAGCATCCGCTCGAGCGTCGTCGGATCCTGTCGTTCGACGGGTTCCTCTCCGGCATGGCCAACGAAGCCTACTGCTTGACCCTCGCGGCCACGTTCCGCTGGATGACCAAGCGGCGGGTCCGCCACGTCGGCCTGACCACGCACAACTCGTTCCTCGAGCCGCTGCTGGAGGCCATGCAGATCTAGCGT
>CAYNGY010000001.1:234942-477011 GCA_964397195.1 uncultured Gammaproteobacteria bacterium
GACCACGCACAACTCGTTCCTCGAGCCGCTGCTGGAGGCCATGCAGATCTAGCGTTGCTCACCACGTTCTCACCCCGGGCCAGCGATTCAGCTGGCCCGAATTTTATTGTATCTTAGCGCAAAAAAACGTTCAGCATTTTTTCAGTTTCATACTTTATACTAACAGGTCGGCCGCGACCCGGCTGTTTCGGAGGATGAGCGCCGCATCCGCTCGCGCCGCCGGTAGCGTCTCCCGAAAAGCCTCTGGTCCGAGTTGTTCGAGCGCATCGCGTACGAGGATCTCGCCCGCCGTGTAGCCCGCGCCCATGTTTTTGAAGAGCGGATCGGCCTCGTCCCTAGTCAGGGCCTGACCGCGGCTAAGGAGATCACGAACCTGAGCGATCGACGATGTGGCGAGCTGGGCGGATCTTTCTGGGGTGAGGCGGTGATGAGCGGCGATCGACTGATCAGCCACAACGACCGCTAATCCTTCGTTGACAAGTTTCTGTTGAAACCAGACGGGGACCGACTTCTTGGGTACTTCGCCTTGGTGGAACCAGCGGTGGGTCAGTTCGTGCGTCAGTCCGGCCGTTAACGTGGCAGCCACATCGTCGGCCCGCGCCAAACGTCCGAGATCAACGTACACTGTTTCGCCATCGATCCGGAAATCCGCGCGACGAAATAATCCAAATTCAATCGTTGTCTCCGGGGCGTCCCAATCGGGTAGCCACGCGCCAAGACGTTCAGCCGCGGCGGTCATGGCTACTGGGTAGAGCTCAGGAATGTGGGCGAGCAACTCGCGGATGCCGCGCTCCCAGCTCAAAATGTCCGCTTGGGCGTACTGCCAAACATCCGTCGCTGTTTTATCCTCCCAACCCGGTGATGCCAGCATCGCTTCGACGGCGCGTTGATGGGAAGCAATCCAGTCAGCTTCACTGGTGAGCGCGTCGTGTTCGGTCGAGACCACACGCTCGACTTCGTCAGGAGTGATCCAATGTGGCGTCACCGCGTCAAGATTGATGCGGGAGCGGCGCGGCTCGTGATCAATCGGATGCTCGGCATCCATGGCCTTACGCTTGTCGGGTTTTGCGTCGGCCGGTCCGATGCCATTGTCGATCTTTTTTATGACGATCAACGAACCACGGATCGCTCTGGTCAAACCACCAGTCATCGGGGTGCGACGTCATGATGAGTTTCCCCAATCGCGTTCCGGCCGGCGTTTTTAAGCGTTTGACGGCGATGACCGCCCAGTCATGGGCCTTTGAATTACCTTTCATTTCTTCGTCGCGCAGGGTAGCAATCCACTCCAATTGGTCGGCATCGCGGGCGAGCCGGGCCTCAATCGATTTTCGCTCCTCGAACTCGGTAAACAGACCGAGCAACGCTTTGCCGAAGGGGATGGTACGAGTCAGGTCGGCGAATGCTTCCGCTTCGGCTAATCGCCCGTAGCGCTGGTGGACGTAGTTCAGGTCAGACGTACGAGCTTCGCCGAGGTCGTGGAAAAGACACATCATGACCGTCTTGCTTTGATCGGCAGCTGGGGTCAGCCAGGCTAAGGCATACCCGATCATGGTGGCCCGTAGTGAATGTTCGGCGACGGTTTGTCGACCAGTCCCGAGGAACCAAAGTCCAGAGCGTGGAGTCTTGCTGAGCATCCCCGCTTCAAAAATAAATTTGACGACGGACGGGTAGGTTGATGATGGTTGTTTTGTGGCCATAGTATTAGGCGTGATCATGTTCATCGGCCAGGGCCTCGGCCTTGGTGATGTGAACCGTGCCGTCGCGGTGCTCCGGGGGAGTGTAGATGGTGTAGAGTTTGAGCGGCGCGGTGGACGATGTATTGATCAGGTTGTGTTTTGTTCCGGCCGGGACGACAATCGCGGTTCCGTCGCTGATCGGATGCGCCACGCCATCAAGCACCACCGTACCGTTTCCAGATTCCACGCGGAGGAATTGGTCGAGGTGATGTATTTCTTCACCAATATCTTCGTTCGGGTTGAGGTGCATGACCACGAGTTGGCAATGCTCGGCGGTATGGAGAACCGTACGAAAATTCGTATTGGCGAGCGTAATAGCCTCTATATTGTCGACGTAGGGTGAGATGTGTTTCATAGACTCATAGTGTACGCCAAACCGTGCCTCCCGGCCACTGCGATAGAAAAGCGCCTCCCGTCGTGAAGACCGGGAGGCACAGGTACTACCGCCGGATCCACCAGAGCAGATCCAGCAACACCATGACGATGAGGATGTCCATGGCCGACCCCTTTCTCCAGCAGGACTGTGCTGGATCAGAAGCCGTTGGCGCCCCAACAGCGTTGTGACCTGCCGAAGGACCGGGCGCTGCCCTCGGCGGCAAGGGGGATTGCAGGCCTAGTTTAGCGTCTGAGCGTCCCGTTGGCAACCCGGCATCTTTACCGGCCGAGGGGAATCGTCGTATACTCCGAGTGTTTTCCGGACCGGGGAAACGTCAGCTCGGGTCGGGGTATAGCGCAGTTGGTAGCGCGCATGCATGGGGTGCATGAGGTCGTGGGTTCGAGCCCCGCTACCCCGACCCGAGCTGATACGCGCATGCATGGGGGTCGAGTCCACAAGAAAAGCCAACTGCTTGGCTTTTCGCGGGACGACCTGCCCGCCATACAGGGCTTTGGCAGGCGGGGACGGGCGACGCGATGTTCCAACGGAACAGCGGCGCCCCGGAGCATGAGGCCCCGGGTTCGAGTCCCACCACTTCGACCAATCGAGACAGAAATCTAAAAACAGACACTTCGACTCGATGAACATTGATTGAGCCGGAGTTCAAACATGTCAATGTAAATCAGAACAAGACTTTGAACCCGAACACAGCAGCCCGACCATTTCTACAGCCATTCATCGATGGCACATTTGATTTAGCCGATGACAAGGCCTGGGCCGAGAAAGCGCAGATGGCGCTAATTGAACAACCACGCGAGGTCATGGTTGCTTTTTGGCGCGAACTAGACCGATTGTTTAAAAGAGAAGAAAAGAATCGAGGATCACTGCTTCACAAGGGTCATATATACTGGCGTCTTGGTTTAGAGCATCTGTTATGGGGCAAGCTTAATACAGCTATCTTCTACCTTGCAAAAAGTGCTCGTGAAGACAGGCGTCGTGGCGATCTAATATCATCTGCTATTGCACTGGAGAATCTGCTCAAGCCTCTAAAACGACATAAGTACGCGCAATGGCTTTACTCTCAAATGAGTATGGATGATCGCGAGAAGTTCGCGGTTGCATTACTACAAACTCACGACCAGTCCCTAGGAAGGGGTTTGACTCTGATAAGGGACGAGTACTTCAACGTAATCGAAAACAAGGCTCTTCGAAACATTGTCCAACGCCAATATCACGAAACGTTTTCTGTGATTGCTCAAGGGCCTCCACAACCGAGTTACTATATCTGTGTCTTTGCTATAGGCTCGATCCTTGAAGGGATTCTCGACGATCTGCTGATCAAGCAACAAAGGTTGGTGTGGAAAGCATTTCTAGGATTGCCTGGCATAGGCCAAGATCCGGAGGCAGTTCGGACACTTAAAGCTTTCGGTGCGAATGCAGCTGGTCCCAAAGGGGCTCGTTACATTTCAGCCAATGAATTAGTTCGAATGAAAACGCATCATTGGGATCGGGTTGAGCTTGGGCCAAAGGTGGAATTGGTGCGACTATTTGCGAAGCACGGAAAACCTATCGTGGAACCTCTCGCATTAATGGAGATGTACGTTATTCATGATTTCAGGAACTTAATTCACCCAACACGTTTGAAGCATTCACTTCTGGATGCACCATGGTACGTCGCTGCAGTCCTATTTACTTTTATCAGCCATGTAGCTGGTAACTCTTGGCCCAAGAACCTAAGGAAGCGACTTAAGTAGTGTGAAGTTCGGGTGGGTCTAAAGCCCGTAGTATTTGTGCGACATAAACCCCACCTTGTAGTAGAATGGTTCTAACATCGTTGCACAACCCCGACCAAGTGTTAACAGACATATGCTAACCCGTAGGAAATTCTCTACATATATTCTTCTGGCCTTGAGCGCTGGTATACTCAGTGCCTGTGTCGTGACGAGTATTAGTTATCCATGCCCCGCCAATGGTGACGCTGGTTGCGTTGCCTTCGATAAGGCCGTGCTGCACCCAGCTGATCTCGCGATGAATTTGCAAGGAAGTTTGGCTCGCTTCGTCTTCGATCTGCTGGCCGTCACCGCGCTGGTGCTAGGGCTGCTCATTGCCCGCAACGCTATTTTGGATCGAAAACGCAACAGTCATGTCTAAGGAAGACGTTCAGACCTGTTGAGTACAAGTTCTAACGCATGCCCTGGCGTAGGCCAGGGTCGTCCCACATGGCCGACCAGGTGGACATCAAATGGTCTCATCTTTTGTTCCTCTTTACATACATAGCAGTCCTATGTATACTAGGCATAGATATGAATAGACCCGAAGATGGAAATTAATAAAGACCTGATCGCCGCCTCCTCAACGTCAATCGTCTTGGCGACCCTCGCCAAGCGGGAAAGCTACGGCTACGCCATTCTGAAGTACGTACAAAAGGCGTCGGCGCAAAGAATGGAATGGACCGACGGCATGCTCTACCCCGTCCTTCACCGACTCGAACGGCTTGGGTATATCGACGGCACATGGAAAGCCGCCGAGAACGGACGGAAGCGGAAATATTACCGAATCACCGCCCGCGGTCGATCTCAACTGGCGGAGGAATTGAAGCAATGGCAAGCGGTTGACGCGACTATTCGCGGCATGAACCACACTCTTCGCCAATCACTGGTACCGTCACTTATCGGACAATGACCACTATGCCCATAGACCATACCGCTCAGCTCGAAGAACAGATTCGTCAGTGGCGAAACTTTCTCGAGCATCGTCAGGTCATCCATTCAACCGACGTCGCCGAGCTTGAAGACCATCTTCGTGAACAAATTACGGGACTGGTCGAAGCCGGGTTAGCACCGGACGAAGCGTTCCTCGTGGCGGTCAAACGGCTTGGGAATTTGGACGCGCTCTCGAAGGAGTTCGCGCGGGAACACTCGGATCGACTCTGGAAGCAATTAGTTCTTGCCTCAGAAGAGGCGAGTCCGTCCGAACATCATCACCATAAAGAGGCAGTCGTCGCCTTCGGCTTAGCGGTCTTGGCGGCAGTGCTCATAAAACTGCCGGCCCTCTTTGGATTGGAGATTGATCATGACGCTAGTTTCTATGCCCGGAATTTGAGTTTCTTCGTCCTGCCGGTTCTGGCGGGATACTTCATCTGGAAACGCCGTGCCTCCCGTCGGACGATCATGATGGCGGTCGGCGGGTTCACGGTCGGGGCGGTATTTGCCAACCTCTATCCATTCATGTCCGGCGGATCAACGGAAGGACTGACGAGTCTGCACCTGCCGATTGCGCTGTGGTTCATTGTTGGTATGTCGTATGCCGGATCGCGATGGCGCGAGATCAACGGTCGGATGGACTTTATCCGGTATACCGGTGAATTGTTCATCTACTATGTGCTGATTGCCTTGGGCGGCGGGGTGCTGACCGCCTTCATGTTCGCGATTTTCAATTCGATCGGGTTTGATTTAGATCCAATCGTTGGAACCTGGATTATTCCGTGTGGCGCGGCTGGGGCGGTCATTATCGGTTCGTGGCTCGTTGAAGCGAAGCAGAGCGTGATTGAAAATATGGCACCGGTCCTGACGCGGCTGTTTACGCCGTTGTTCACGATCGTGCTGGTGGTATTTCTGGCGACCGTCGCTTTGACTGGTCGGGGGATTACCTTTGACCGCAACATCCTGATCGCCTTTGATCTCCTGTTGGTGGTCGTGCTCGGTTTACTCATCTACTCTATCTCGGCGCGCTCTCCGCAGGCCCGGCCCGGCGCTTTTGATGTCCTTCAGGTTGTCCTATTGGTCAGCGCTCTTTTGGCCGATGCCGTGGCGCTCTGGGCGATTGCCTCGCGCATCTCTGAGTTTGGCTTCAGCCCGAATCGCGTCGCCGCCTTGGGGGAGAATATTATTCTCCTCGTGAACCTAGTCTGGTCGGCCGCGATATATGTTCGTTTTCTGCGCGGTCGAGCGTTGTTCTCACAGCTTGAGCACTGGCAAACGAATTATTTACTCGTCTACGCGGTGTGGGCCGCGGTGGTGGTTGTACTCTTTCCGCCAGTGTTTGGATATAAGTAAGAATTCGAGATACCCAACGACGCGAAGCGCCTCGCGTGTGAGGCAGGAATGATATGGCCCGTTGGCCAAAAGCTGGTCGTCCATCAACAATGGGACAACCGGCTCATTTCTAGTACAATGGTGTTAGCATTGGCCTTGGCAATGGCCGAAGACGCGTACGGGTTTCTACCAGGATTTAAAAACATGCATGATCTAGAAAAAATCCAACAGGCCGTGGCGACGGCGGAACAGCGCCTCGGGATCTCGCCGGGGTATTCGGTCATGCATCGACATCGCTTCATCACGACGCTCGAATGTCTGCGCCGCGTCGTGCCAATGGGGAAACAGTTGCGCGTCATAGATGTCGGCGTCTGGCCCGGATATCAAAGCGTCGCGCTCCACGAATGTGGCTATCGAGTCACCGGTATTGATCTGCACCCGGGACGTTTGGGTTCGCTTCCATTTCCGATTCAAGCCCAAGACCTCAATGTTGAACCGATGCTGCGCGTTGAACCCGAAACCTTCGATGCGATTGTCGCCACGGAAATTATCGAACATCTCGACCCAGCGCGAATCAGCGATGTGCTGGTCGGATCTCAGCGGGCGCTTGTGCCCGGTGGATGGTTGCTGATGACAACGCCAAATCGCCACTATCTCGGTTCATTCGGACGATCCCGCGTGCACGGCACGGATGCGGACGGCCATGGGCACACGCGTGAGTATACAATAGCCGAAATTCGCGCCATGTTCGGCCCCGGGTGGGGACGTGTCTCCGTCCGGACGATTGATGCCTACCGCGGGGTCGGAATTATTTCGACGCGGGAATACTATCGACCGCTGTGGCAATGGTGGCGGCACCCGCGTCGACTGCATAATCTCGTGAAGTTTGGCCTTGGATTGATACAGCGCATCTGTCCGGCAGTCCGCGACACCATTGTAGTTCTCGCCCAACGCCCAAAAATCGACTCGCGGCAATCCACATCTCCCAAGTAGTCGAATGGACGAAAGGGCCGTATACTACCGTTGCGACCCTATGATCTGGCAAAAACAGAGACAATTCATGGTCAGCGGAGGTGTTGTTTTGGTGATGATCATCGGGTGCCAACTCTTTAGCAGCGACACTGCCTATCTTGGTATCAAGCCGGTCGAGGCTGGCGTTGTTTCGGTCAGCGGCATCGATGTGGCCGCGCCAATCCCATTTCCCCATCCGTATGTCAACGGCGGAATGTCGGGCACCGGCGCGCCATTTGTTGGGATACCGGGCGACGCAAACGCCCTGAATCCGGACGTTCTCGATGCGTATGCACAGTACCCATTCGTCTTCGCAAATGTGACGCCCGGGACGGACATTCGCCCGGACATTCTGACGGCCATGCGCCAACGAAATCCGAAGCAGATTATTTTTGGGTACCTCAATGGCACGGATATCTGGTGCCCACAAGATAGCGACGGAAATAATTCCTACCCGGCTGGATCATTTTACCGGGATATGTGGACGACGGTGAGTGGCGGCGCTAGTTGTACCTCAACCAGCGATCGATTCCTTTGGTTTCAGGACGGACAACGAACGGACGCCATTGGCACAAATATTAACTTGTCACACTTTGTCGTGAATCCTGATTCGTCCATTCGGTACGATGTCGCTGAGGATGAGGCCCAGGTTATTTACAATCACGTCGTTGCCCCGCGGCTACTCGACGGAGAATTTATTGATGTCTTTTGCCCGAACATTCTGTGGATGGAGACGCTCGGAAATCCGGGTCGAACGTTCAACTACGCTCGCGCCGGCTATGCGAGTCGAGCCGCATTTGACGCGGGATGGCAAGCGGGGTTTGTGCGACTGACCGCCCGACTACGCGAACTGGCCGGACCAGATTTTCCGATCATCGGGAACTGCGGTCAAGCGCCAGCCACGATTCATTCGTATCTCAATGGCTGGGATCGCGAAGATTATCCCATCCAAAACGGCGGATCGCTCTATACGAATTTGCTCAGTTGGCCGTGGGGGTACTTACACCAAGACCATAATTTCCTCCAGCCGTCGTTCAACATCATCTATACCATCGCCGATACAGTCAACGGGACCATTGATCCCTACACCGCCAGCAACCAGCGCAAGATGCGTTACGGATTGGGAAGTACGTCGCTCGGGGACGGATGGTTTTTATATGGGGATAATGATAACGGGACGCTGACCAGCTCGGGGTCGCACTACCAATGGTGGAATGACGAGGATGGAGTCATCACGAATGTCCCGCAATCCGACCCCACATACGGACACGCGGCTAAGGGCGCGCAATATGGTGGCTGGCTAGGTTTTCCGCGCAGTCAGGCGTACAACATGTTGGCCACAAACTTTGGGACCGTGTCCGACCTGCTGACGACCAACCAAGGGCTCGAAACGGCCGGCGCTAACCCGACGGTCATCCCGGGCTGGACCAGCACGACGGGTTCGGGATTTTCGGCGAACACCATCACCCGTGATACGACGACGGCTGGTGAAGGTCAGGCCTCGGTCCGAATAGACATCATGACGGGAGACCCAGCCGATGGGAATCAGACGATGGTGGCGACCGGTGATTATAGTGTCGTTGGGGCGCAAACCTACACCGTCAGTTTTAAGGCGAAGGCCACAACGTCTGTACCGATTAAGGTCAATCTGGGTTTCTACGGCAGTCAGATCGTTCGCGCCGATACAAGCTGGCGACAGTACCAAGCGGTCATCACCGCTCCAATCAACGAAAATAATGCTGCGGTCAAGTTTGGATTCACCTTACGAACGGGCACGTACTGGATAGACGATGTCCATGTACAGCTCGGTCAAACCGGTATCTGGCGCCGGGATTTTGAGAAAGGGATAGTCCTCGTCAATCCGACCGCGAATGCCCTGACGGTCGTACTTGAAAAGCCATTTAAGAAAATTGTCGGCACGGTAAACCCATCAGTCAACGACGGGTCGCTCGTCAGTCAGGTGACTATTGCCGGGACTGGCTCAGGTCCAACGCCTGGGACCGGCGATGCGCTGTTTCTCCTTGATGTTGATACGACGGCGCCGGCCATGATCGACAATCTGTCGACGCCTTAGGTTCCGGACGGAAATTAATATGGAGCCAGTTCTCCTCCTAGCCGATGGCCGCTTTTTTAGGGTATTTCTCGGAATGCACAGGTCAGGGGATTGACAGGCGCGCCCTCACGTAGTATGGTGTCCCGTTCGGAAAACGTCCGAACTCGGGATTATCCCATTGGGTACCGCTGACACGGAGGGTCATCAGTGATCACGCCCATTTGTTCCAAAAGCTATCGCCAGCTCGTCGCCAGCCAGTCCAAGAACACGGAGACGGATGAGGAACTCATGGCGAAGGTCATGGTGGACTCCGACGTCGCGCTGAAGATCCTGATGTGGCGCTACGTTGACCAGTGTCGTCGGTGTGCACTCCGCGTCGTCCGGAACCTCGACCAGGCGGAGGAGATCAGCTACGAAACCTTCGCCAGGGTGTGGGAGCATCGTCGCTCGTACGACGTGACCCGCTCGCTGTTCCGGACGTGGATGTTCACCATCAACCGTCGGCTGGCCCTGAACCAGCTTCGCAATACTCGCCGGCGCCCGACCTACACCTTCGAGGACGCCGATGCGGCGCGGATGATCAATTGGGCCAGCCACTCGATGTCCACCCCGGAAGCAATCGTCGCTCAACAGGACTTCTGCGAGAAGGCCTTTCGAGCGGTCAAGCGTTTGCCGGCGCACTATGCGTTGGTTCTCGCTCACTACGCTCAACAGATGTCCTGCGACGATGTCGGCCGCCAGCTCCACCTACCGCCCGGCACGGTCCGTTCGCGGATGAAACGCGGTCGGGAGATCCTGAACAAGATGGACATAGTCGGTGAACTTCGCACCGCCTGAGCCTACGTACTTCCCCCGGGAACGGCCGATGTCAGGCCGTTCCCGAACTTAGCATTGGCGTTGTTTCGGGAGGGGTGTATACTTAGTGCAGAAAGATAAAAGTACTCCTTTATGCAAGCCATGATCGATATCCTGATTGCGGTCGTCACCGCGACGGTTATTTTAGGTGTTTTTATCACGCAAACGAGTCGTAATCGTGCCGAATTAGAGGTGGCCATAAAAAATATCCAGCGGGACCTAAAAAATACCGCGAGTATCATGCATGAATACCGAAAGTTCCGCGCCGCCTTCGATGCATCCTACGATGCCATAGTGATTACGGACGTTGAAGGCAAGATCCTGTTCATGAATGAGAGCGCCACCCGCGTGACCGGGTTTTCCCGTTCCGAGGCGATGGGGACAAAAGCGGGGAAGCTCTGGGGCGGATTGATGCCGAAGAAGTACTACACCGAGCTTTGGAAGCGGATCAAAAAACAACAACAACCGTTTTACGGCACCATAAAAAACCATCGAAAGAATGGTCAGAAATACACGGCGGCGGTCAGCATCTCGCCTATTTTCGATGACGACCATGCCAAGGTACAGTACTTCGTCGCCGTCGAACGCGATCTCGGCGAGAAATTGTAGGCGGTCGTCCACATCTATCCGACCCGGCCGTTTTCGGCTATACTCAGCGCCATGACGTCAGTTTCTGTTATCTCTCACACTCTCGCGGCCCTGACAATTCTCGGGCAAGGTGTTGCCGTTCTGATCTTCATTGGGATTCTGACTCGGCGATCATTCCCGGCGTGGGCGGAACGCGGAGCCTATACCGCCGCGGCAATCGTCGCGCTTGTGTCCATGACAGGCAGCCTCTTTTTTTCCGAGGTGGCGAAGTACCAGCCGTGTGAGCTGTGTTGGTACCAACGCATTCTGATGTACCCGCAAGTCCTCTTGTTGGCGCTCGGGTCAGTTCGAAAAGATAAAAACATTCCAGTGTATATACTAATACTCTCGGTGCTGGGTCTCGTCTTGGCCGCCTACCATTATAGTATTCAACTCGGAGCGACGCCGTTAGCTCCATGCTCGACAACCTCATTTGCCGGGGTCTCGTGCACCGCCAAACAAACCATGATGTATGGATATGTCACGATCCCGGTTATGGCGGGGACGGCCTTCGCCCTCATCATCGAAGCGATGGTGATTGTGCGACGCCGATTCGCTCGTCCGAACGCGCAGACAGAATAAAAATGCTCCGCCGGGATGTCGGACAGTTTGGTCCAACATCCGGGCGGAGCTTTGGCTCACTACGAGCCGGGTGGATGGTGCTTGGCGAGGAGCGCCGCGTTGGCGATGGCGGCGATCGTTGCCGTTGTCTCGATCTGGGGGATCTTGATGTCGTTGTCCAGCTGCAGCTGGTTGATCAGCGCCACAACCTCGGCGAGGGCAAGCGGCTCGTCGCTTGAGATCGCGCTCACATCGCCGTGGCGAAGTCCGGCGACGTAGAAGCAGCACTGTGCGATCAAGGCGTCGAGAGCGAGCTGACGGAAGCTTTTGTCGAGAGACATGCGACTCCTTAGGCGGGCGTGGCGGCGGGCATCATCGTCCTGATCGTCTGCCAGTCGGCCCGTTCGGGGATGTGTGACCGTTCGAGCGGGAGAACCGTGATTTCGACGTAGAGCTGGTCGTCGTGCCGGTCATCCAGCGCGGCCGCTTGCTCGACGGTCGTGATCACATACCCGTGCAGGGTGGGCATGATGACCAGGCCGTCGGTTCGACGCGAGAGGGCCGGTCCGTCGGCCAGATGTTCCCATGCGGCCATCGCGCGCTTCAGCGCCTGCCGATCCGTCAGGCTGAGCGTGAAGAAGTGTCCCGGATTGTCGAGCGCCGACAGGTGGCCGCGCTCTTGGACGCCGTTCTCGTGGTAGATGAGGACGGCCCAGAGGGATTCACGGCGACCGCGCTGGAAGCGGGCGACCAGTTCTCGGAAGCACACCGTTGGACGCGTTTCCTTGCTGCTGTCCATGCCGCAAGTCCTTTTGTTGGAGGGACGAAAGACGACCTACAACGTCGTCGGTGGACATACCGTACGGTATACTCCAACGCCTTCGCTCCGTCAACGGGAAAAGAAATACCGCGGACGAACCCGAATGGGCTCGTCCGCAAGTAGGGGCGGTGCGGTGGTGCGTTCAGGCGGCGCGGGCGGCTCGCTCGAATGAGATCGTGAAGCCGACTTCTGACTCGGTCAGTCCGTCGACATCGTTGAAGACAAGCGCGTAGCCCGTGTCCGTCGGCTGAACGTAGTAGTGCTCCATCGTCAGCATGACCCGATCGGGCGGCAGATTCTCCCACGAATCGCCGCTCAAGCGCTGACGACCAACCAGTTCCAGACGGATGGTGGTGTCGTTGGTCTCGACCCATTCCGTGATCAGGCCGCGTTCGCGGACCGTCCGGTCGCGCGACACGCAGGCCAGCCAGATGATGCCCTGGCGCAAGTCGTCGCAAAAGCGACACATCAGCGATTCGACGGGGATTTCCTCAGTGACCACAGCGGTCTCCTTGAATGTGGAAGGCGCGCCCTACGCGACGTGGGTGTCCAGGAAGGCGATCAGGTGACCGACGGTCTTGATCTGGTCGCGGACTTCGTCGTCGATGTCGACCTTGAACCGCTCCTCGACCGCCATGACCATCTCGACCTGGTCGAGTGAATCGGCCTTGAGATCCTTCTGGAACTCGGCCTCGTCGGTGATCTGCTCGACCTCGACCTCGAGTTCCTTGGCGATGAGGACGCGAAGTTCTGTGATACGTTCCGGGCTGAGAGCCATGGGCCCTCCCAAATAGGGGTGGGATTGCGGGGTGGCCGAAACGGCCTAGGAAGAACTGGGCCTATCTTTCCCTTTTTTGGCGTTGGCGTCAAGACGTGACAAAAATGTGCATCTCTGCTAGGGTAGTGGCGCATGACTGATATTCAACCCACTGGGCCTGGATTCACCGGGCTCGGCATTGCACCGCGGCTGCTCGATGCCATCGCTAACGCGAAATACCAAACGCCGACACCAATTCAACACCAGGCGATCCCGCCGGCGATTGAAGGCAAGGATCTTGTTGGTATCGCCCAAACCGGGACCGGCAAAACACTTGCTTTTGGAATTCCAATGATGCAACGCCTCGCGGCCGGTAAGGGTCGTGGGCTGATTATCGTTCCGACACGAGAGCTTGCCATTCAAGTTGATGAATCGATTCAAAAAGTGGGCCGCGCGATTGCGTTGCGCACTGCCGTATTAATCGGCGGCGCGTCCATGGAACGACAGATTCAAATGCTTCGCCGACAACCGCATGTCTATATTGTTACTCCCGGGCGTTTGATTGATCACCTCGAGCAAAAAACTCTCAACCTCAATGACATTCAGGTCTTGATTTTGGATGAGGCCGATCGGATGCTCGATATGGGTTTTGCCCCGCAGATTCAACGCATCCTTGATGTCGTCCCACGCGAACGGCAGACGATGTTATTTTCGGCGACCATGCCGGATGCGATCACCAAGATCGCCTCGAAGTACATGCGTACGCCGCTCCGGATTGAAATTGCCCGACCGGGGACGGTGGCTGATCATGTTGAACAAGAGGTCATATTCATCGGCAAAGAAGCTAAGGGCCGATTACTCCAAGTGATCCTCGAACAGTATCGTGGCTCGGTGCTGGTTTTCTCCCGGACGAAACATGGTGCCAAAAAGATTGTCCGTCATTTGCGCATGGCGCATCACGCGGCGGCGGAAATTCATTCCAATCGGACTCTGGCCCAGCGTCGCGACGCCCTTGAAGGATTCAAATCTGGGAAGTATCGCGTGCTGGTGGCGACCGATATCGCCGCACGAGGTATTGATGTGACAGGGATTGAGCTCGTACTGAATTATGATCTCCCGGATAATCCGGATGACTATGTCCACCGGATCGGCCGGACTGGACGGGCGGGTATGACCGGTCGCGCCATTTCGTTCGCCACATTTGATCAGCGGTCTGACGTGCGGACCATCGAGCACGTCATTCGTGGAACATTACGAGTCAAACCAACCCCGGCCTTACCCCACGAAGATCCGGCCCAATCATCGTATGATCGTCCGGCCCACACCGCTCCGGCGGGTCAATACACCGGCTATCGTGGCCAACGCCCGGCGGCTCGTCCACATCCACGTGGCCCGCGTCCGAATCGATTCCGTCGCGGACGGTAATATCGTATGGCGTTCCTGTTCGTCAGCGTCGATGAACAACGGGCGGCCCTGAAACAGCGGCTCACGCAGCAGTGGCCGGATTTTCGTACTGGTGGTGATCACTATCGCGATCTGATCCGTGAATCCCTACGACCAAGCATGACGGTCCTCGACGCCGGCTGCGGCCGCGGCGGGATTATCGCTGAATTTGCCCGACACATCAGCCATCTCATCGGTGTCGATCAAGATGCTGATGCGGTTCATCACAATCCATACCTCCACGAACGCCACGTGGCCGACCTGACGGACATTCCGCTGCCGGATCAGACGGTCGATGTTGTCATTGGCGAATTTGTTATAGAGCACCTTGTGCATCCGGGTCAGGTTCTGGCCGAGTTACGGCGCGTGCTACGTCGCGATGGGCGGATGATATTTCTTACCTCGAATCGCAACCATCCAATGATGCGCGTCTCACACCTGACGCCCACATGGCTTCATCGGTCCTTGAAGCGACGCCTGTTACACAAAACAGAGGACGTGTTCCCGACCCGATATCGCATGAACACGCCGATTGATCTGCGGCGCCACGCGGAACAGTCCCAACTGCGCGTTGTCGATCTGCGCTACGCGAGTAATCCAGAGTACCTCGCCGTCGGGCCGTGGGCGACGTCACTTGCAGTAACTATTGAACGACAAATCAGCCGCCGCTGGCCGGAGCGGCAGATGTATCTCGTCGTCTGTCTCGAAAAAAAGTAAAAAAAGAGGCCGGGCGACGTCACCTCAGACTTCGAGGTGGCGCCGCCGCGGCACGGGGCTCCGGTGGAGCGTCGTTGGATGCGTCGTGGTCCGACGCCTGCTCCTGGGCGGAGATGCCCTTGATCGATCAGTACTGGGGCGAAACGCCGCCCCGTTTCATGTGGATGTACGTCCAGTCAACCAGCGGGTTCTGCCCGCCTACATCTTCGTGTCGAGCACCTGTGACCTTCCGTGGTTGATGCGCCGCGCACATCGACGTTGACGCGCGCGGAGCGACCATTCGAGCGGGGTTTCCGCTTGGTGATCGGAGTGCTGGACTGCCGGGAGATGCCTACAGCGGGGGCGACCGGTTCATGGTGGTTCCTCGGCGTGAGGGCCTCTGCGTGAACGGGTACATCCACTGCTGTTACCGATTCATATCTGCCACCACCTCCATGGTGTTCGCTCCGAACGGAGAGAGCAGGAGCAGCTCGCGAGAGCGTTTCCTGGTGAGCAGAGAACTGGACTTTCAGCCTGTGATACTGATGGGTGTGTTGTATGTGCGATACAGGCCGAAGCCAGACCAGAGTCGGTTTGACTTGGTGCACGTACCCTAGTCCAAAAACGGAAACTTGTCAATACCATGTGGCGGGTCGTCATTGCCGGAATGCTCATTTTCGCGTAATCTTAGCCTATGGAGCCATCCTTTCGGGTCGGGCAAGAAACAGATTCCGGGGCGCGAGTTGGGGTCCTCGACACCCCACACGGGCGGGTAGAAACGCCGAATTTTATGCCGGTGGCCACGCGTGGAGTCTTTCATGGTTTCGAGCTCAGCGATGCGAAAGAGGCCGGTGTCCAGGTGACGATGTGTAACACCTTCCATTTATCGCGCGAAGTTGGGGCTGAAAAGATCGCGCAGGCCGGCGGACTACACAAACACATGGGCTGGGATGGAGTTCTAGCCACGGACTCCGGAGGTTTTCAGGTTTTTTCCTATGGCTGGAGCCGAAAACATGGGGTGATGAAAATGGCCGGCGGAATTAACGCTCCGACCGCCATGGACATCGAGCGGGGCGAAGGTTTGGTGAACATCGATGATGAAGGTGTCTCGTTCACTGAGTCGGGGAAAGAAATTCGGCTGACACCAGCGGAATCAATTCGACTCCAAGAGCTGATCGGTGCGGACATACTGTTCGCTTTCGATGAGCCGACCTCGCCGCTCCATGACCGAACGTATACAATCGAATCACTCGAGCGCACGCATCGTTGGGCGAGCGAGTGCCTGGCCGCCAAGACGCGCGATGATCAGATGTTGCTCGGCGTCGTTCAGGGCGGGCCATTTCGCGATCTGCGCGAGCAAAGTGCGACCGCCCTCGCCGCCATGCCCTTCGGTGGGTTCGCGATTGGCGGATCGTATGAGGCCGGCGGCGCGGCAGACGCACTGCGGTGGACCGCCGCGATCCTTGGCAAGGAGCGTCCGCGGCACATGCTCGGGATCGGCTGGGTCAAAGATATTATCCTCGGCGTTGACGCCGGTGCGGATCTCTTCGACTGCGTCGAACCGATCCGTCGCGCCCGTCATCGCAACGTTTTAACCAACGGTGTCTATCGCGACATCGTCCCGGTCGCGCGAGCCCAGGGCGATCAACCGTTGGTGGGAGGGTGCGACTGTGCCACCTGTGCGACTATGTCCGCGACGCAGGTGAAAACACTCGTCAAGTCCGGCGATTTTGCCGGTAGTCGGGCTCTGGCCATTCATAATGTCCGGACCATGGTCCGTCTGATGGAGGATATTCGGCTCGCGATTCAAGAAAGCCGGTGGGCTGAGTGGCGCGACGCGCTCCTCGCCACAATAATGCCAGAAAAAACCATATGATCATCTACGCCGTTGGACATGTACGCGAATCAGAATTCGAAACGATGAAAACAATTCTCGGGAGTCGTCATGTGGCAGCTGATTTGCGCTCCGTTCGGATGAACGATGAGGCGAATATGGCGCCGATCGGTCGCGAATCGATCGGGCATCTTGCCCGTGAGCGAGCGGTCCGGGCGCACAAAATGATCGGGAACGCGAAAATGTGTTTTGGGATCTCGGCCGGGATTGAAATGACGCCGACCGGATCGTACCTGGTCTGCGCGGTCACGGTCCGAGCGGGAACCGGCCGTGAAGCCACCGGCTGGAGTCTCCCGCGGCTGCTCCCGGAAACCGTCGTGCGTGGAGTAAGTGATGGCGGGGGATTCGACAGCGTGCTCGAAGAATTCCGAAAGCTCTGGCATCCGACCGATGTATTTACCGCCACAGATCTCGATGAATTACTCTCGCGTCATCACAGTATCATGGAAGCGGCCGGGGCCGCCTTTGACGCGCTCGAAAACGGCGGGTCCTGACGGTTGCACCAGATACATCCGGGGGGTATACTACGCATACAAACGAAAGGAACATCTATGACCGATTCACTTCCCCAAGGACCCTTTAGCAAGGGCGATCACGTCCCGTCGGAGGGTGATTATGTGTGTGTCCCCTGCGGGTATCGACACCACTTTAAGCCGGGCGAGCATTTTACCGAGTGCATTTCGTGCTTGAGCGGCACGAATGACGGTCACGAGGATTTTGTGGAAGGCGGGGAAATGTGGGAACCGGTCCAGCCGGCCGTTGAAGAGCATGCCCACCCAGCCGCGTAACAGCACGCGCAATTCCGTGGCGGCGACCGTCACGGCTTTTGTCGTTGGCCAAACAGTACAAAACGTGGCCCCGGAGGGCGCGGTCACCATTAAAACGGCCAAAAGTTTACCAACCTATTCCGCGGTTCTGCCAAAATATAAAATCCTGGCGGAAGAGCGCGTCAAAAAAGGCGGTCTCAATATTCGATTGCGGGTCAAAGCCTATCCGCCGGAGAACTTTCTCGTCGAAGCTTCGGTTGATGTGCCGCATGTCTTCGACATGGCCCTCGATACGCTCCGCGATCAATTGCTCGAAACCGCTGAAGCTCGATTACGAAAATTAAAGACCCTCGAACAATTTAAAGAAGAGTATACAATTTTCGCGGTCTCCGGGTACGCCGGCGAGCCGCGACAATTTCTAAAATATGAACGGGAAATCGTCGGCCTCATTCGCAGTGAGAATCTGCCGCTCTCGGTCGGGGAAATTGAGGAGACAATTAAAACCTCGAGTCTGCAGTACACCGCGCATGACCTGACCATTCTTGACTGGGACGGAGCCTTCGTCTTTGATCCGAAAGGCGATTGGCATGAAACAATCGACCTAATTGAAGTCGCGAATGTCCACCTCCTCCGATTGCGCGTCCTTGATCAGGATCTCGATCGACGTTTAAGCAGTATGGCCTCGCTCTTGGAATCGATGCCAAAGCGAAATATGTTTACCGGCGGACGGGTCCGCAAGCAGATGGCGGAGCTGATGTCGCTGCAGGTACGTTCCATCAAAGAGTTCTCGCATAGCGGTCGGGACATCCAGTTGATCGGTGATTGGTACTTGGCGAAGCTGTATGCGCTGATTAGTAAAAAGTTCCATCTTAGCGAATGGCGAGCCTCACTCCGCAATGAGCTCAACAACCTTCATGACCTCTACGACACGGCCGCCGAGCACTTCGGCATTTCGAACCAAACGCGCGCGGAATTTATTGAAATCAGTCTGTGGCTCGTATTGGCGGTCGGATACTTTGTGCTGTTTTTCCTCGACGCCCAAAAAGTCGTCGGCGGATAAAAAATGCCCCGAGCCGATTGAACGGCGGGGCATAGAAACGGTCCCCGCCTCCTAGGCTGTCGCGGCGGCGAGTTTTTTCGATTGGGTTCGGATACAACCGGTGCAGACGAGCGTTCGCACACCGTTCATAGCCTTGTATTGCAGGTTGGGTTGTAGGTGGACCGTGGTGCGGCCTTTGACACGACGAGCCAGCGCTCGCTTACCAAGGCGACTGACGCGATTCCCACGCAGGGAGCCTTTTCCACATATTTCGCAGACTTTTGCCATAAAAACGTTTAGACGTCACTGAAGCCCAGCCAGTATAGGCATTTGCCGGGGTTTTGACAAGTCCCGACCGAGCGGCCTGGCCGAAGTTGAGCGCCGGTCCGTTCTAAGGTACACTGAGCCAGAACGATACCCTATGAACGTTGACGCCGCTTTTGCCCAACCAATCGTCTTCATCCTTGGTTTTTTGGCGCTCGTTCTTTCGATCGGGGTTCATGAGTTCTCCCATGTCTGGAGCGCCTATCTGCAGGGCGACCAAACCGGTCGGTTGATGGGGCGGCTGACCCTCAATCCGATCAAACACCTTGATCCAATCGGGACGATATTCATGGTGGCCAGCATGATTTTTGGTGTCGGCATTGGCTGGGGGAAGCCGGCGCCGTTCAACCCGAATAACTTGCGGTATCGACGCTGGGGACCATTTTTGGTCGCGGTGGCCGGACCAATTTCGAACATTGTCTTAGTCGCCCTCTTCGGCTATGCCTGGGTCTTGTTTTCGAACATGCTCCCGGAGACCAACATGCTGATGATCTTTCTGCAGACGCTGGTGATTATTAACGCCAGCTTGGCCGCCTTTAACCTTCTGCCCATCCCACCTCTCGACGGGTCGCGGTTTATCTCCGCCGTCCTCGGGGACTACCATCCCGTCACCCGGTTTTTGGAGCGCTGGGGGTTCTGGTTAATCCTCGCCCTCTTGTTTGTGGTGCCGGGTTTTCTGAGTGTCTGGATCCATGGTGGGGTGACGCTGATTCTCACTATCCTGGGCTTAGGGTAACTGTATGGCTCTGCGTATGCGGCAACGTTCGCGCGAGTCCGACAGCGACCGCCAACGTGAACGGACGCGACTCGATGTGGTGGAACGATCGGCCATGGTCCGCGACCTCGTCCGCGTTGTTGCGAGCGAACAAAATGATGCGCTACCGGATGCATTACTCGATGAGACCGCGCGAATTGATTTAGAACGGTACGGTCAGATTGACCCGGATGACGACACTGAAATCGCCGACCGACTTCGCTTTCTTCGCGCGCAAAAAGATGAGTGGCTCGGACTATCAAAACCGGAAGTGCGACAGGCACTGGCGGCGGAAGCGGGGATTCCCCTCGATGGGGTAAGCGACGCGGATCAGATTACGGCGATCCGCGAATACGCTGAAGCCAAGGATGAGCAAAAGGATGGTAGTATTGCGGAGGGAGTCATTGCGACGATCTTCCACCGGGCGTTCGGTGGGGAATATGTTGTCGCGCGGACGAACAACTGGGATGACTATCAACACGGTGCAGACATGATGCTCGTCAATCGTGCGACTGGCGAGGTTGTCTGTGCGTTCGATGATGTCGTTGAGTACTACGAGAGTGGCCGCAAAGCGAAAAAGTTGTACGCCATCAACAGCAAGGGCGGAACGAAACTCGAGTATGGGATCACGTTTCGTGACGGGCAACTGGCCAAAGAACGTCGACGGAATATCCCGGCGTTCTATCTCGAGCTACGACCCGATGAACTCGATGGCCTCGTGACGGAACTCGCCGAGACGCCGGGGCTTGGTCAGGAATCCGCCCTTCAACTCTGGACCTTGCTGGATAAACTGCGTCAGCAGGCAAATTTCATCATCGAAGAGCGCCACCCGGAACATATTTCCAAAAAAGGCACCTATCCAGCTACTATCAAACGCTCCGCGGAAGCCTTTCGTGATGGGGCGCTGGCGGCGATGATAGAACGGGCGTCGGAGCTTCAGCGCGCCACGAAAGAGGGTGAGTAGCCCCAAAAAATGACGCGCCGAGTACGGGAATGCGGAAAACTCCGAAACTGCCCCCGATCCTGTCGGGGGGTGCTGAAAAAGGTCGTTTTTTGGCTCAACCCAGCCGAAGTTGATGATGGGCCGCGGCCGACTCGCGACTGATTGACCGATTCTGCCCCTCATGGTACAGTTTGGCCGCTTTTCCTTAGCGAAATCGTCGACGCAGTCGGCGCCGGGCGGAGTCTGTAATACTCCAACGTAGCTGGTACCGGAGCCAATCGCGTTGTTCCAACGAAGAACTATCCATTATGCCAACCACTCAACAACTCGTGAAACAGGGGCGCAAGCTCCAGAAGCGCAAGTCCAAGACCCCGGCGCTCGAATCAATTATGAATACGGTCCACCGTCGCCGCACCATCCTCGCCAAGGGGAGTCCGTTCAAGCGCGGTGTCTGCGTCAAAGTAACGACCACCACCCCGAAAAAGCCGAACTCGGCCTTGCGGAAAATTGCCCGTGTTCGATTGTCGAATGGTCAGGAAGTCACGGCCTACATCCCGGGCGTCGGTCATAACCTACAAGAACACTCGATCGTCTTAATCCGCGGCGGTCGTGTCAAAGACTTGCCGGGTGTTCGCTATCACATCGTTCGCGGTGTCTACGACACGCAAGGTGTTGCCGATCGGAAACAAGGGCGCTCGATTTACGGCGCGAAGAAACCGAATAGTTAATACTGCAAGGATTCATGTATGCGAGGTAAACCAGCCCCAGTCCGCCCAACGACTCCCGACCCACGGTATAAATCGGAGTTGCTCGGCAAATTCATTAACAACGTCATGGAGCGCGGCAAGAAGTCCGTCGCCCGTGGTCTTGTCTATGACGCCTTCGATATCATCAAGACGAAGACGGAAAAAGAACCGCTCCCGATTTTTGAAGCCGCGATCAAGAACATCATGCCGGTCGTCGAGGTCAAGTCCCGACGCGTCGGCGGCGCCAACTACCAAGTGCCGATCGAAGTCTACCCGCGCCGTCGTCAGGCGCTCGCGTTCCGCTGGCTGATTAATGCCTGTGCCGGAAAGAAGGGGCGACCGATGGCGATCAAGTTGGCCGAAGAACTCATGCTCGCCGCTGAAAACCAGGGCGACGCCATCAAGAAGAAGATGGATGTCCACCGCATGGCCGAAGCGAACCGCGCCTTCGCCCATTTCGCCTAAGTCTATGGACGATCCTGATGGCGGTCGAATTCGTTTTGTCACTCACCAGCGCCCGCATCTCGATGAGGTCGTCTGTGCGTGGTTACTGACGACGTTTGATCCGGCCTACGCCAACTGCTCATACGAATTTATTCCGTATTTCGGTCAGACGCCCGCCGGTGACAACGTTGTCACCATCGGCATCGGCGGCGGGAAATACGATGAGCACAAAATGATCGACCGGCATACGTCAGCCACACGGCTTGTCTTTGACGACCTGAAATCGCGGGGCCTCGTCCCGGCAAAAGATTTCCATCTCCAGGCGATCGAATGGCTGGTTGATTACTCCGATCAGGTTGATCGCGGTCTCCATCACTTCAACGACGAAGAGCACTGGCCGTACACCTTTCCCGGAATCATTCGCGCCCATCGTCAACGCACCGACGATGACGTTGATACGATGCGATTCGGGCTCGAGCTGATTGAGAACCTGATGACCGAATTAAACGACAAAGCAAAATTTCTGGTTGATTGGGAATCGCGCGTCGAATTTACGAGTCCGTGGGGGAAAGCGGTCGGCGTCGAAAGTGATTACTACTTTTCTGAAGTCTACGCCTACAGTCACGGCTTTGACCTCCGCGTTCAGCGGCACACCGCGAGTCCCGTCGCCACTATCAAATTCAATCCCCAAAAAGAAGGCGACCTGACTCCAATTTTTGAGAAGCTGCATGCGCTCGAACCGACCTCGTGGTATCTCCATCAAGCCAAGCGGATGGTCATCTCCAGCATCGATCCGTCAACCGGACGACAGCCAACGAAATTATCTTTAACTCAATTGATCGTATTAGTTCAATCGTAATATGGCCCGCGAATACTCTCTCGAACAAACCCGAAATACCCCGTACAACTCGCTCCGCTCGTTTACGGGGCAGGTCGGTATCAACTTTTTACAATAATTTATGGCACGAGAATATAGTTTAGAGCAGACACGAAACATTGGGATTATTGCTCACATCGACGCCGGGAAAACCACCGTCTCTGAGCGCATCCTTTTCTATACTGGGAAGAAGCACAAAATTGGTGAAGTCCACGAAGGCGCGGCCGAAATGGACTGGATGGAGCAGGAAAAAGAACGTGGGATTACGATTACCGCCGCCGCGACGACCTGTTTCTGGAAAGATCATCGCATTAACATTATCGATACGCCGGGACACATCGACTTCACGGTTGAAGTCCAGCGTTCACTCCGCGTCCTCGACGGTGGGGTGGTTGTCTTTGACGGCGTGGCTGGTGTTGAGCCACAGTCCGAAACGGTCTGGCACCAGGCCGAAAAGTATCAGGTTCCCCGCATCTGCTTCATCAACAAGATGGACCGCATGGGTGCCGATTTTTACTATGACATTAAGACGATCTACGACCGTCTGACGACGAACGCCTACCCGGTTCAGCTCCCAATCGGCGCCGCCGAAACATTCACCGGAATCATCGACCTCTTCGAACGGAAAGCGGAGATCTACAAAGACGAAATGGGTAAGGAGTTCGAGCAGACCGAAGTGCCGGCGGACATGAAAGAGAAGGTGGAAGAATATCGTCACCGCCTGATTGAAGCTATTTGCGAAACGGACGACACGCTTCTCGAAGCCTACCTCGCTGGAAATGAGCCGAGCGTCGCTGATTTAAAAAAGGCGCTGCGCAAAGCGGTCATCGCCAACCGACTCGTCCCAATTCTCGTCGGCTCGGCCTTAAAGAACAAAGGGGTTCAATTCTTGCTCGACGCCGTCAATGATTACCTCCCGAGCCCGCTCGACGTCAAAGCGATTGTCGCCACCGATCCGAAGGATGGGACGGACATTGTTCGTCATGCTAGCGACGAGGAGCCATTTACAGCTTTGGCTTTCAAAATTGCCTCCGATCCGTTCGTCGGCAAGCTGGCCTTCTTCCGCGTCTACTCTGGAAACCTGGCCGCTGGTTCGTACGTCTTAAACACCACCACCGGTGATAAAGAGCGTATCGGTCGCATTGTCCGCCTCCACGCCAACTCGCGTGAGGACGTTGACCATGTCTACGCCGGGGAAATTGCCGCCGCCGTTGGTCTGAAAGGTACCGTCACTGGTGACACGATTTGTGATCCGGACCACCCGGTCAAACTCGAGAACATCGTCTTCCCGGAACCGGTCATCGATATCGCCATCGAGCCGAAGACGAAAGAAGACCAGGAGAAGATGGGTATTGCCTTGAGCCGTTTGGCCGAGGAAGACCCGACCTTCCGGGTTCACTCGGATGAAGAAACCGCCCAGACCATTATTTCCGGCATGGGCGAACTCCACCTCGACATTATCGTCGATCGCATGAAGCGCGAGTTTAAAGTCGAAGCGAATGTCGGACGTCCGCGCGTCGCCTATCGTGAGACCATTACCCAAATGGCCGAAGGCGAAGGTAAATACATCAAACAGTCCGGTGGACGCGGGCAGTACGGTCACTGCTGGATTCGGGTTGAACCGAATGAAAAGGGGAAGGGGTTTGAATTCATTGATGAGGTGAAGGGCGGCGTCATTCCGAAAGAATTCATTCAGCCGATCCACAAAGGTATTAAAGAAACGCTCGACACCGGTGTCGTCGCCGGGTATCCGATGGTCGACATTAAAGCCACCGCCTTCGACGGTTCCTACCACGAAGTCGACTCGAGTGAAGCGGCCTTCAAAATCGCCGGCTCGATGGGTTTTAAAGAAGCTTGCCGTAAAGCGAAACCGGTCCTGCTCGAACCGATCATGAAAGTTGAGGTCACGACGCCGGAAGCAAACATGGGTGACGTCATCGGCGACCTGAACTCGAAGCGCGCGGTCATTAACGAAATGACCAACCGTGGTCAGGCTAAGGTGATTGACGCCCAAGTCCCACTCGGCGAAATGTTCGGCTATGCGACGGCCATCCGCTCGATGACACAGGGTCGCGCGTCGTACTCGATGGAGTTCTCACACTACCAAGAAGTACCACGCAACGTAGCCGACGCGATTATCGGCGATAAAGCGAAGGCGTAACGCCTCCACCTTGTCCTTCGGACATCCCTCCCCCGAATTCGGGGGAGGGATTGTTTGTCGGTAACTTCGTTAATGAGAGTTACTCTCACTAACAACAATTCCAATGGGTGCCCAACAAGGCTTGCGCCGGTGCCTTTTGGTTGATAGTGTTGGGTCATGAGCGTTCGCCACATCACCCTTCGGCCCGTTCGTGCTGCGGACGTAACGTTTTTTGCGCGGTGGTGGCGGGACCCGCGTCTAAATACCCTCACCAGCGGTGATCGCCGACCGGTAACTGATGCGGCTATCAGTCGGTACTTCACGAAGATTCTGACCAGCCGGACAGCACGGCACTGGATGGTGGTTCTCGGACATCGTCCAATCGGCCATGTCACCATTCGCGGCCAGCGTGTCGCGGAGATTCAAATCATGATTGGCGACCCGAAGCTCTGGGGCCGCGGACTTGGAACGGCCATCGTGCAAAAACTGCAAGTCACGCTGCGACAGATGCGGGCCACGAGCGTGCGGATGTATGTGTGGCGTCAGAATAGGCGCTCAATTGCGCTCGGAAAAAAGTTTGGCCTGCGCCAGGTTGGATCAAAGCTTCGCCGTGTCGGTGGGCGAAGGCGTTTGTATCTCCAACTCGAACGCCGGATAGTCTGAGCCGGACGGCAGTACAGGGCACACCAACAGGTGTTGACGGCTATTTGGCAGCATGCTAAGAAGGGCTATGTTTTGGTCCACGTCGTCCGCCTTCCTTGGAGGTCACGATGTTCCTGCTCGCCACGCTCCTTCTGCTCGCGTCGCACACCGGCCCGACTGCCGCCGTTGCTTCACCGGACACGATCAACCACATCAGTGGTCGGATCGCCGCAACCTTCGAGTACCCGGGCCCGGCGATCTGGATTGATACTGATCTTCCGGCCGGGGACTGGTCGCGGGGGTACCGGCGAGTCCAGGTCTCGGTCGTCATCCGGGATTCGCTCGGTGCCAACCGGAACCTGACGACGTTCGTTCGGCAATACGAGGATGCCCGTTTCCGCCGGCAGTCGTTCCGCTACACCATCGGTGACAGCATCAACTGCGACTATTTTCCGACCGGCATCATCTGCACCCTGCGCTACCTCGGCACGCCGGGGGGACGCGACCGGCGGCTCGAATGAGCCGCCGTCTTATTAATGAGAGTAACTCTCATTAAGAAACAGACCGGAATCTGTGCTATTCTTAAGCCATGAAACAGATTATCCTCATTCGCGGCCCGCTGGGCGTTGGCAAATCAACAGTGGCGAAAGCTGTCGCCGCGGCGCTTGGTGGCGTCTACTTTTCCATTGACGCCACGCTCTCCGCTCATCACCTCGACGAGAATATTCCGCCCGAGTCCGATGGCATTCCGGTTGAGCGTTTTTTACGGGTGCATGAAATTTTGAAATCGGAGATTGATGCGGCGCTGGCGCGCGGCCAGGTTGTTGTCGTGGACGGCAACGTCTACTACCGAGCACAAGTTGATGATCTTGAGCAACGGTATCCGGGGAGCATGCTCTGTCTGACCCTGACCGCCCCGCTAGAAGTATGCATCGCCCGCGATGCCGCTCGGGCCCTTGTGTTTGGAATTGATGCGGTGAGGGCTATCTTCAATATGGTTAGCGCAGTGGAGGTTGGCGTGCCCATCGATGCAACGGGGAGTGAGGACGAGACGGTGCAGAACGTACTTAACGCCGTACGCGAATGAAGCTCATCATCGTTCGTCATGGCGAGACGGACCGGAATAAAACGGACCACGATGAAACGGCGGTCCATCCCGGCCCAATCGATAACGAACTCAATGATCGTGGTCAGCGGCAGGTGCAGGCGGCGGCCCAGCGCCTAGCCGAGGAAAAGATTGATTGCATCTACTCAAGTGATTTGCTTCGGGCCAAACAAACAACCGCCGCGATTGCCGCATATCATCCCGACGCTCAAGTGATTTTTGATCCGCAGCTTCGTGAGCGGGACGCTGGGGTATTTGCCGGTCAGCCTGACGTGACGCGAAAAGCCGCCCAACAAGCATCCGGTGTGTCGCTCCGTGATTGGAAACCGGAAGGCGGCGAATCACTCCGTGAGGTGAAAGTGCGAGCCGGGGCGTGGTATGCACAGCATTGCCAGCATGATCCGACGCGGACGGTTGTCGTTGTCAGTCATGGCATTTTCCTTTCACTCCTGATGGAGTGGGCGCTTGAAGACGGAGCTGATGTCGAAAAAGAAGCGTATCGGCATCATAACGCGGCGGTCACGATTCTTGATATTCCGCCGCACGGCCGCGCCGTGCCAATTCTGCTGAACGACACGTCACATCTGGCGTAGCGATTTCCCTCGTTCCCGAAAAAGATGCTACAGTACACCACTAAGCATTGAGCCACTGCTATGCCGTATCACCAACCATGGCGCCCACAGCGCGAGCCCTCGCCGTTTCCACGGTATGTCGTCAACGCTCTCGTCCCAGATCCACTCGGGGCCGATTTAGAAATGCTCCGGAAGCGCTTGGATCGCTGGTCAAATCAGTGGTTACCGCCGCATTTAACGATCGTGCCGCCGTTCAATGCCGATCTGACTGATGGTCAGCGTCATCAAATCGCCGCTCACGCTTTCCCGCTTGAGATGGAGCTGATGGAAGTCGGGACATTTCGACAACGTCACACGTCGACGGTCTGGTATGGTGTCAAAGCCCGCGGTTTGATCGCTCGGATGAATGAGTTCTATGCTGATATGCCGTGGTTGAAGCCGTTTGCTGATCAACGGCCAATCCAGCCGCATGTGACGGTCGCGAGTCGTATTCCGCACCATGAACTCACCTACGTCGAAACGGCCGCGTCGGCCGCCAAAGTCGTTGGTGAAGCGAAGATCGAGCGACTGAGCCTCTTCCGCTGGGATGACGCGGCCGGGCGCTGGGTGCCGGGCGTCTAAATCGCTCGGAGGCGCGCCGTCAGGAGGGGAATGCGCAAACGGTCGGGCTGAACATGTGTTTCTCGTCCGGTCTCTTCAATTTCCATCAGACCGGCGGTCATCTGCTGAACTTCGCGGACGGTGACACTCCGTGGGTGCGGGAAATGCGGTCCGAACGCGAGGAGGATGAAGCGGCCGTCGGGGCGGAGTACGCGTCGCACTTGTTCAAGGTAGCGGCGTTTGTGTCGACCTTGGTGGTGATAGGTCCCGCGGTCGAGGACAGTTGCGAACGTGCCGTCTGCGAATGGCAAGGCCAGCCCGTCAGCAATACGGAAGTCGGTTGGCGTTTTCCGACCGGATCGGCGCTGGGCTTCGGCGATGGCCGCGGGTGAGATGTCTACACCGGTGACGGAGTGGCCATGTTGGGCGAGCCATGTTGCATGCAAGCCAAAGCCGCACCCGATATCCAAGACCGGGTCGCTGAAATACCCAGATCGTTCCTGGACGGAAATCCAAGGGGAAATAGTTGTGGGTTCCCACGGGATGCGGTTGCGCGGGACCAAACGATAAAACCGCTCCCATTCCTCGGCGCTCGGCTGACCGGCGAAGAGCCGGTAGAGCTGAGTCCAATAGGTGATCATGTCAGGGAGCGTACCATAGAACTGTGGACAAGTCTGTGCATGGGGTTGGGGAAAATATGGGAAAAACTAGGCTTTTTAAGCCCTTGCCGATGGAGACAATTAGGAGTAATCTGCTTTTTACGTCAGCGAAGAGCACAAGCGCTCAACGTGACAGCACATCACAGCATGGTTGGTGGAAAGTCGTTTCGACGGCTGGACAATCGGCCTGTGCGGGAGCATTCCCCAATCAGGAATTCCCCGAGCCCCAGGGCTCGGAGTGGATAGAGGCCGCTTCGGTGGCCAAAATGATTCGTTCCAGTCGAACGTCGTGTCTCATCACGGTGAGAGCCTGTAATGGCCCTCATACGCTCGGTCCGCAAGGACCCCGTCGTATTCTGCCCGCAATCCGTGCGGGAATTGTGCCAGTCGGGAGATTGGCGCCCAGAACAGTGCGAGGCTCATGACCCTCGAAATATGGCCAGCGTCGGTACCGACGACAGCCAAAGACGGCAAGGTGAGGACGGTCGCAAACCGCCCATCGGTGAGTCCCATCGGACTCGGAGCTCCCGCTCAAAAGTGGCTCGCTCTCGGCGCAAACCGGGATGTGGTCTACTCAGACGGTCTCCGAGCGCAACGTTGCGCTCATCTCCCATGCTCTCCACCCCTCCTGTAAGTCTGCGACCCGGGGCTCGGCTAACCGCCAGTCCCGGTCTTTTTTTGTCTAATATTAGCCAAAAGAGGCACTTTACGAATGAAGGGAAAGCCGGTGCGCCTACCCGTGAAATGCAGACCCTTGCGCATCTCAATCACCCCTGCTATAATCCGCTCGCGTCGAATTACGCTTTCTCAGCAAATTAGCCACAAATCCGTCTATATGGCAGACAAGTTTGATCGCAGTAAGCCGCACGTGAACGTCGGCACAATTGGTCACGTTGACCACGGGAAGACGACCTTAACGGCCGCCATTTTGAAAACCCTCGGTGATAAAGGTTTTATCGCCCAAAATAAGGGTGTTGATGATATCGATAACGCGCCAGAAGAAAAGGCTCGTGGGATTACGATCGCCACGGCGCACGTTGAATACCAGACGGAAAAGCGCCACTACGCGCACGTTGACTGTCCAGGACACGCCGACTACGTCAAGAACATGATTACCGGTGCCGCCCAGATGGACGGTGCGATTCTCGTTGTTTCGGCCGCTGACGGTCCGATGCCGCAGACTCGCGAACACATTTTGCTTGCCAAGCAGGTCGGTGTGCCATACATCGTCGTCTTCTTGAACAAGTGCGACATGGTTGATGACGCGGAACTGATCGACCTCGTTGAAGTCGAAATCCGCGACTTGCTGAAGAAATACGAATTCCCGGGCGACACGACCCCGATTATCCGTGGGTCAGCCCTCAAAGCGCTCGAAGGGGATGCGCAGTACCAAGAAAAGATCATGGAGCTGATGAAGACGCTCGATGAGTACATCCCAGAACCGAAGCGCGAGACCGACAAGCCATTCTTGATGCCGATTGAAGACGTCTTCTCGATCGAAGGCCGCGGCACGGTTGTCACCGGCCGTATCGAGCGCGGTGAGGTCAAGTTGAACGACGAAATGGAAATCGTTGGTATCAAGCCAACCGCCAAAACCGTCGTCACTGGTATCGAAATGTTCAACAAACAGCTCGATTCTGGTGTGGCTGGCGATAACGCCGGTCTTCTCCTCCGCGGGACGAAGAAAGAAGATGTTGAACGCGGTCAGGTCATTGCCAAAATTGGCAGTGTCACCCCACACACCGAATTTGAAGCCGAAGTCATCATTCTGACCAAAGAAGAAGGTGGTCGCCACACGCCGTTCCTGAAGGGCTATAAACCACAGTTCTACGTCCGGACGACCGATGTGACCGGCGAAATCATTCTCCCAGCTGACCGTGAAATGGTCATGCCGGGCGATCAACTTAAGCTGGACATCAAGCTGATTACGCCAGTCGCTCTCGAAGAACAGCAACGGTTCGCCATCCGCGAAGGTGGTCACACCGTCGGCGCTGGAATCGTCACGAAGATCAGCAAGTAACATTGATTACTCCCTCCGTCCCTTCCCATGACTGACACCCCGCACACCGCACCACTCGCGACTCCAGAAGAAGAAACGCATACGCGGCTCCGCATCAAGATTCGAGCGTACGATCATAAGATTATTGATCAAAGCACGAAGACCATCATTGATACGGCCCTTCGTACCGGCGCTTCAATTAAGGGTCCAGTCCCACTGCCGACGGAGAAGAGTAAGTACACCGTCATTCGTGGCGCATTCGTCCACAAGAACTCCCGCGAACAGTACGAAATGCGCACCCACAAACGTCTGGTCGATATCATCGATCCGACGCCAAAGACGGTCGATGCACTGACCTCCTTGAGCCTCCCGGCCGGGGTCGACATCGAGATCAAGTCATAGTCCTGAGATCGCCGTCAGGCAAAACTCCTCACAATTCAACCGCCACTAGTTCCTCGGATGACAAGACCAGCACCGGCTGACGTAATCCCAGGACAACGGTAGCTACCAAAACGACGCCTCGGGCGGCGGCTGGTGGCCGCCGCCCGAGGCTTTCGTATCAATCAACCACATCACTCCACCCCTCACTCAATTCTCATGAAATTCATCATCGGTCGCAAACGCGAGATGACCCAGCTGTTCCAAGACGATGGAACGGTTGTGCCGGTGACGGTGATTAAGGCTGAACCGAACACCGTGACCCAAGTTCGAACCATGGACAAGGACAAGTATGTGGCGGTGCAAGTTGGGGCGGGCGTGCGCAAAGAAAAGCGGGTCAAGAAGCCGCAGCGCGGCGCCTGGAAAGACCTCGGGTTATTCGCCAAGGTTCGAGAATTCCGTTTTGATGAAGCGAAAGATATTGCTCGCGGTGCGAAATTTGATGTCAGCACGTTTGCCGTTGGCGATCTGATTGAAGTGACCGGCACGTCAAAAGGGAAGGGGTACGCTGGGGTCGTCAAACGACATCACTTCAAAGGCGGCCCGGCCTCCCACGGCCACAAAGACAACCTCCGCGCGCCTGGTTCCATCGGGGCGACCTTCCCACAGCACGTCATGAAAGGAACCCGTATGGCCGGCCGTATGGGAAACGCCCGCGTGACCGTTCGGAACTTGAAAGTGGTCGCCATTAAACCGGAAACAAACGAGTTACTGGTCAGCGGCGCGGTTCCGGGTCCGATGAATGGGTGGCTCCTTGTATCAACGACGAAATTGTATGCTTAAGATCGATATTCTTAACCAAGAAGGCACAAAGGTCGGCGACACCGAGTTGGACGCGAAGATTTTCGGTATCAAACCAGTCCGTGGGCTGATCGAACAGGCCATTGTGACCATTCTCGCCAACCGACGGCCAGTGCTCGCCCATACGAAGACGCGTGGTGATGTGCGTGGCGGCGGTATCAAGCCATGGCGACAGAAAGGCACCGGTCGCGCGCGCCAAGGATCAATTCGTTCACCACAGTGGAAAGGTGGCGGCGTGGTCCATGGTCCGCGGAAGAATCGCAACTACTCGATCAAAATGAACGCCCAAGCGCGACGGAAAGCGCTGAAGATGGTATTAAGCGATAAGGCACAAACGGAACATCTGACGGTAGTCGACACCATCGCCCTTAAAGCCGCAAAGACGAAAGAATTCGCTGCCATCCTGAAGGCGCTCCCAATCGGCAAGACGCGATTGGTTGTGCTCCCGAAGACTGATTTGAGCCTAGTTAAGGCGGGCCGCAATATTCCGGGCGTCACCTTCATTCGGGCGGACAGTCTTAATACTTACGATATCGTTCGTCATAATCGCCTGATCGTGTTGGCGGAAGCCCTGCCGGTGATTTCTAAGACGTTTGCCTCCTAGTATGAGTATTTTTGATCGATTCTCCAGTCAAAAAGGGAAGGGCGAAAAACGCGCCAAGCCGGCTACCGAAAAAAAGGCGGCCGAAAAAGCTGACGTGTCAAAAAAGGCCGCCTACAAAGCGGTCCCAGCAGTCGCATCCGAAGAAAAAGAGAAGAAGTCCGCGCCGAAGGCGGCGGCTCCAAGCGCCAAAGCGACCGGCGATGCGCACCGCGTCCTCCTCTCCGCAATTGTGACCGAAAAGTCGGCCATGTTGGAGAAAGACCACCAGTACGTGTTTGCGGTGGCGGCTGACGCTACCAAGAAGACGGTGGCCGACGCCGTGCACGATGTCTATGGAGTTCATCCGGTAGCCATCAACATCGTGCGACTTCCGGGAAAATGGGTTCGCTACGGTCGCAGTTCCGGCAAACAAGTGCTCCGCAAAAAGGCGGTCGTCACGATGCCGGCCGGGAAGACTATTGACGTTGTATCCGCCTAAGTATGCCAGTCCGTATCTACAAACCAATCACTCCAGGGCGCCGGCACTCTTCGGTTAATACCTTTGCCGAACTCACCAAGAACGTCCGACCGACGAAGAAACTCCTGCGTGCCAAGATGCAAAACGCGGGTCGCAACGCTCAAGGAAAAATCACCGTTCGTCATCGCGGCGGTGGGCACAAGCGTTTCTACCGAGTTGTTGATTTCATGCAATTGCGCTTTGATGCGCCGGCGGAAGTGAAGTCAATAGAATACGACCCGAACCGCACGACCTTCATCGCCTTGATCCAGTACGCCAATGGTGACAAGTCCTATATTCTTGCTCCGCATGGGTTAACGGTCGGTGAAAAACTTGTCTGGTCGATGTCCCGTGTTGAAATTAAACCGGGGAACCGCACAGCGTTAGGAAACATTCCGACCGGTATGCCGGTCCATAACATCGAGCTGACGCCGAAGGCTGGTGGCGCGATTGTCCGCTCGGCGGGCAGTGCAGCGACCGTCATGGCCGTTGAAGGGGATTACGCACTCCTGCGACTCCCGTCCGGTGAAATCCGACGAGTCCTAAAGAACTGTCATGCCTCGATCGGCCAACTCTCCAATATCGATCACTCCAATATTCGCTGGGGCAAAGCCGGGCGAATGCGCTGGAAGTCACGTCGTCCGAGCGTGCGTGGAAAAGCCATGAACCCGGTGGATCACCCACACGGTGGTGGTGAAGGAAACCAGCCAATCGGTATGAAAGCGCCGAAGACCCCATGGGGGAAGAAAGCGCTCGGCGTGAAAACTCGCCGCAAAAAGAAGTTCTCGAATTCATTCATTATCAAACGTCGACGCTAGGACGCATATATGGGACGATCGCTTAAGAAAGGACCATTCACAGATCCAAAGCTCCTGAAAAAGCTCAGCGCTCTTCGTATCGGTGATAAGACGATTATCAAAACCTGGTCACGAGACTCGGTCATTACACCAAAGATGGTTGGATTTACCATCGGGGTTCACAACGGTCGTCAACACACCCCAGTCCTCGTCGTTGAAAACATGGTCGGTCATCGCCTCGGAGAATTCTCCCCAACTCGCAAGTTCGTCCGTCATGGTGGGAAGATGCAGAAGGATCTTGAAGTGAAGCAGGCGGAAGCTTCAAAGGCAGCCACCCAAGCAGTTAAGGCCACTGAAACGAAATAAGTATGTTAGTTCGCGCTCATCTCCGCTATCTCCGAATTGCCCCACGCAAGGTGCGCCTCGTCATTGACTTGGTTCGCGGTATGACCGTGGAACGTGCATTTGATCAACTCTCCGTATTACCGAAGCGCTCAACGCTCCCGGTGACGAAGTTAATTCAATCAGCGGTCGCCAACGCTACGCACAACAACCAACTTGATCCGAAGACGCTCGTTATTAAAGCGATTACCGCGAACGAGGGACCGAAGCTTAAGCGATTCATCCCGAAAGCTTTCGGCCGGGCCAACCCGATTTTAAAGCGCACTACCCACATCACCGTCATTCTCGAAGGGCAGGAACTGAAGGGGGCGAAACCGTTGGCGAAGGATACCGCTAAACCTGAAACGGTTGATCTGACGACGGTCAAGAAATCACCGGCCAAGAAACCGGCGCCGGCCAAAGCTCCATCACGTCTCAAGAAGACCGCCTCCGGCGGCGCTGAGCAGAAACACGCGGCAGTCGACGCGTCAGTGAAGCGACAAGGTACCGAATAATTCTATGGGTCAGAAGGTTCATCCAAAAAGTTTCCGGCTCGCAGTCACGTCACAGTGGAACTCTCGTTGGTTTACGACGCGTGAATACCCGAAATTCCTCCGCCAGGATGTTGAAATTCGCAAGTTCTTGAAGAAGAAAATTCTTAATGGTGGTGTGGCGGCCGTTGAAATTGAACGCTCATTGCAGAACTTAACCATTACCATCCATACCGCCAAGCCAGGTGTGGTGATCGGGCGCGGTGGCGCGGGCATCGAAGCCTTAAAGAAGGGTGTTCGCCGGCTCCTGATGGGACAGGGCACCTACAACGTCAAGCTAAATGTTCAGGAAGTGAGTAAACCGGACCTGGCCTCGATGGTTATCGTCGGTTCGATTGCCGAGCAGATTGAAAAGCGCTTACCGTTTCGTCGGATCATGAAGCAGACGGTTGAACAGGTAATGCAAGCTGGCGCCAAAGGGGTCAAAGTCATGCTCGCCGGCCGGTTAAACGGCGCGGAAATCGCTCGCACGGAAATGCTGACTCGCGGAAGTCTCCCGCTCCAGACCCTGCGTGCGGACATCGATTATGGCCGTGGCGAAGCCCAGACGACCTATGGAAAAATTGGTATCAAAGTTTGGATTTATAAGGGCGAGGTCTTCGCGAACCAGCCAACCCACTAAGTATGTTGACTCCACGTAAAGTTAAACATCGCAAATGGCACCGCGGACGAATCCGCGGGAAAGCCACGAGCAAAACGACCGTTGCCTTCGGTAGCTTCGGCCTGCAAGCGCAAGAACCGCGCTGGGTGACCGCGCGACAGATTGAATCTGCTCGGCGCGCCATGACCCGATTCGTGCAACGTGGTGGGAAGATCTGGATTCGTATTTTTCCGGACAAGCCGGTCACCATCAAGGGGAATGAAATCCGGATGGGTGGCGGCAAAGGTGCGGTCGATCACTATGTAACCGTGGTCAAACCGGGAACCATGCTATTCGAAATGGATGGAGTCAAAGAGAGCGTGGCCCGCGAAGCGATGCGCCTCGCCGCCTACAAGCTCCCGGTCAAAACGAAATTTCTTACTCGCGAGTCCACTGAATAATTTGTATGGATTGGTCTGAACTCCAACACGCGACCCCAAACGAGCTCCAACGGCAACTTGGTGAGCTCCGCGAGCGCCTGCGCGGTTTGCGCTTCCGCCTCTCTGTCGGTCAGGAAAAAGACGTTCGCGAAGTTCGCGACGTTCGTCGCCACATTGCTCGAATTTTAACTAAGCTTCGTCAGCTCAAAACGACAACGGAGAATAAGGTATGACCTCAACGACACCACATCGCCGCCGACTCCAAGGAACGATCGTCTCGACCAAAATGACGAAGACGGTTATCGTCCGCGTCGACCGAATTAAGACGCACCCGAAGTATGGGAAAAAGTTCACCGCGTCAACCCGGTTTGCCGTTCATGCCGAACAGCCGGATCTGAAGGTGGGCGATAAGGTTTGGATTGAAGAGACTCGTCCTCTCTCGGCCACCAAGCGATGGCGATTGATTAGCCGCGTATGATTCAACTCCGCACCATTCTCAAGCCAGCCGATAATACCGGCGCCAAGCGCATTGCCGTGTTCCGTGTTTGGGGCGGCTATAAGAAACGCTATGGCCAGCTCGGGGACATCGTCACCGGCTCAGTCAAGGAAGCTGTGCCACATGGCATGGTCAAGAAAGGCGATGTCGTTCACTGTGTCATCATTCGCCAACGCAAAGAATACCGCCGCGCTGATGGTTCCTATATCCGTTTTGATGATAATGCCGGTGTCATCGTCGATCCGAAATCGAAAGACCCGAAAGGGACGCGTATTTTCGGCCCGGTGGCTCGTGAGTTAAAGGCCAAAGGTTTTTCCAAGATCGTGTCATTAGCCTCGGAGGTACTCTAATCGTATGTCCCGCATCAAAGTTAAAGTTAAATCCGGCGACATGGTCCTGGTTCGAACCGGCAAAGATGCCGGGAAAAAGGGCAAAGTCTTGCAAGTTTTTCCGCGTGAAGGCCGACTCGTCGTCGAAGGCGTCAACTCCATGACCAAGAATATTCGCTCGAAACAGCGGGGCCAGGCCGGACAACGCGTTCAATACAATAGCCCGATCCATATCTCGAACGTGATGGTTATCGATCCCAAGTCGAGCGAGCCGACCCGGTTGGGGACCATGATGGTCGGTGAGCGCCGCGTTCGACGTAGCGTCCGTTCTAAACAACCGCTGGCATAAGATCCCATGATTTCCCGACTCCACGATCACTACCGCAAAACCGTTGCTCCGGCCTTAAAAAAGGACCTTGACCTGTCGTCCTCGATGGCGGTTCCGACCGTCTCCCGGATCGTCCTGAACTCTGGATTCGGTCGCTTCACCAAAGATACGAAGCACCAAGAAACAGTCCTGCGCACGCTCGAGCGCGTGGCCGGTCAGAAAGCAGTTCTGACGAAGGCAAAAAAATCCATTGCCGCCTTCAAACTCCGTGAAGGTATGGTCATCGGGGCAAAGGTGACGCTTCGTGGGGAGCGCATGTGGGAATTCCTCGATAAGCTCATTAACGTTACCCTGCCTCGTGTTCGAGATTTCCATGGCATTAACGCCGACGGCATGGGCAAAAGCGGCAACATCACCCTTGGCATTAAAGAGCACATCGTCTTTCCAGAAATCGGGAGTGATGAAGTCGAGTATCTCCATGGACTCGAAGTAACAATTATTACGACGGCGCGCACTCGAAGTGCCGGCGAAGCCCTGCTCGCAAAGCTCGGTTTCCCATTTCAACGTTTGAAGCAATAATTCTATGGCCACCTCCGCGCAAATTGCGAAGTCCAACCGACGACCAAAGTATTCGACCCGCCTGGTTCGTCGCTGCTGGCGCTGTGGACGCAAACGCGGATATATTCGCAAGATGCAACTCTGTCGAATTTGCTTCCGCGAATTAGCCAACAAGGGAGATATCCCGGGGATGGTAAAGGCATCCTGGTAACACGACACGTATGACCGATCCTATCGCTGATTTCATCACTCGCATCCGGAACGCCCAAATGGCTAACCACGCTGATGTCGTGTTGCCGTACTCGAAATTTAAATACGCGGTGGCCCAACTCCTTGAACGAGAGGGGTGGATTACCGGACTGACCGTGGTTGATGGCGGGAAACACCTGCGGGTGCTCTTAAAATACCATCTCGGAAAACCGGTCATTAACGAAATCAACCGCATCAGCCGTCCCGGTCGTCGCGTCTACGTCAATCGCACTGATATCCCGCGTGTCAAGAACGGCTTCGGGACCGCCATTATTTCGACCTCACACGGACTGATGACCAGCGCCGAAGCCCGAAAGGCCAAACTCGGTGGTGAGGTTGTTTGTGAAATCATGTAGCCTATGTCACGTATTGGTAAACTCCCTATTCAACTTCCGGCCAATGTGACGCTCACCGTCGCGGACGGGAAGGTCGTGGCCAAAGGCCCGAAAGGCGAACTGACCTTCGCGCCGCATCGCCATGTAACGGTGACGGTTGCCGATCAACAGGCGGTTATTACGGTCGCCCATCCGGACGAGCAATCCGATCGCGCGCTCTGGGGGCTCACCCGCGCGTTAGTAGCCAACATGGTTCGTGGCGTCACTGACGGTTTTGCTAAGAAACTTGAGATTAACGGTGTCGGGTATCGCGCGGTGGTGACCGGTCAGAATGTCCAGCTGTTCCTCGGATTCTCCCACTCGATTGATTTTCCGCTCCCGGCTGGAATCACGGCCACACTTGAGAAAAATGTACTGACCATTTCCGGCATTGATAAACAGCTCGTCGGTGAAATTGCCGCCAAAATCCGCGCCCTCAAGAAGCCAGAGCCGTACAAAGGAAAAGGGATCAAGTACGATACCGAGGTCATTCGTCGCAAGGCTGGTAAGGTCGTTAAGGCCGCGGGCGCTAAATAAGCACGTGCTGTATGAATAACTCACAACAATCACGCCACCATCGCCACCGCCGTATTCGCGCCTCGATTATCGGGACCGCTGAACGACCGCGTCTGGTTGTCTTTCGAAGTTTGAAACACATCTCCGCCCAGCTGATTGATGACACCGTCGGTCGGACAATTGCCTCGGCCGATGACCGACAGCTCGAAAAAGCGAAAGGGAAGAAGGTTGACCTCGCCAAAGCGGTCGGGACGCTCATTGCCAAAAAGGCGACGGAGGCCAAAATTACTTCGGTGATATTTGATCGCGGTGGCTATCAGTTCCATGGACGCATTCGCGCACTGGCTGACGGCGCTCGTGAAGGAGGGTTAACGTTCTAATATGCATTCTGTTGAACAACGAGGTGGCGGACGACGACGACGATCATCCGCGCAACGCGAACCACGCGAATTCGAGCAAAAGACGATTGAAATCGCCCGCGTGACT
This sequence comes from uncultured Gammaproteobacteria bacterium, assembly GCA_964397195.1. Classification (GTDB taxonomy): domain Bacteria; phylum Patescibacteriota; class Patescibacteriia; order SBBC01; family CAIJZX01; genus CAYNGY01. Next base: position 273,841 of record CAYNGY010000001.1, read on the forward strand.
CGCGTTGTGGCTGGTGGAAAACGTATGCGTTTTCGGGCCACGGTCGCCATTGGTGATATGAAGGGCAAAGTTGGCATTGGCATGGCCAAAGGCGGCGATGTGTCCATCGCCATCCAAAAAGCCGCCACGGCCGCTCGAAAAAAGATGATCGTTGTGCCGATTGTTGATGACACGATTCCACACCAGGTGTATATCAAGCGTGGCGCCGCAAAATTATTGGTCAAGCCAGCGCCAAAAGGAAGTGGTGTTATTGCCGGCGGTCCGATTCGTATTATCATGGAACTAGCTGGGGTCAAGAACGTCGTCAGTAAGATTCTCGGGTCCTCAAACAAGATTAATAATGTGTATGCGCTGTTCGAAGCGCTGGGTTCACTCCAGACGCGTGAGCACGCACGACAGCTTCGTGGAGGCTCCCGATGATTACGTTACACACACTCACCCCATCATCCCGGCGCACGAACCCAAAGCGGGTTGGTCGGGGAAACTCCTCAGGTAAGGGGACTACTGCTGGCCGTGGAACGAAAGGGCAACGCGCCCGTACCGGTGGTCGCAATAAAACCGGTCGTCGCGCCTTAAAGGCGTTAATCGAACGAACGCCAAAAATCCGGGGGTTCCGCTCAATTCATGAGCCATGGACGGCGGTCCCGCTTGATGCCATCGCTCGCGCCTTTACTGGCACCGAGGTGATCACACCAGCGAAGTTGGCGGCCAAAGGCTTGATTCGTCGTGCTCGTCCCGGCGTTAAAATTGTCGGTGCGACTACGAGCGGAAAAAAATTGACCATTAAAGCACAGAAGTTTTCGGCTGGCGCAAAAGCCTCAATCGAAAAAGCTGGCGGTCACGCCATCGAATTAACATCATAACGCCCATGTGGGATAAACTCGCCCTCGTCTGGAAAATCCGGGATGTCCGGAATAAGATTCTCGTAATCTTGGGCCTGTTGGTGATCTTCCGGTTGGCGGCGCATGTGCCGATCCCGGGCGTTGATGTAGCGGCGCTCAAGAACTACTTCCAATCGAATCAATTATTCGGTTTATTGAATATGTTCTCGGCGGGCGGGTATGATACCTTCTCGATCGTCATGCTTGGCGTCGGACCGTACATTACCGCCTCGATTATTTTCCAGTTGCTCGGGATGATGATTCCGGCAATTGAAAAAATCCAGAAGGACGGCGAACGTGGGCAGGCCCGTATTAATCAGTGGACTCGATATTTGACGGTACCACTTGCCGCGGTCAACTCCTTCGGGACGATCGCCCTCATCCGCCGATCCGCACCGACCATTTTGCCGAACCTGAACACCTTTGAATTCGTTTCAGCGATTCTGACTATTACGGCCGGATCGATCTTCCTGATGTGGCTCGGGGAAATCATCACCGAGAAAAAGGTTGGGAACGGGATCTCCCTGATGATTTTTGCTGGTATTGTCGCCGGGCTCCCGTCAAAACTGCAACAGACAGTGACCGTTGCCGACTCGTCGAAAACGTTCGATTACCTTATCTTCGGCGCCTTAGCGGTCGTGACGATCATGGCGGTTGTCTATGTGACAGAAGCGGTTCGAAAAATTCCGGTCACCTATGCGCGACGCGTCTCCGGCTTAAAAACCTATGGTGGGTCGGAAACATTCCTGCCGATGCGGGTCAACCAAGCCGGCGTGATTCCAATCATCTTCGCCGTCTCGCTGATCTTAACGCCGTCGTTGGTCGCCCAGTTTTTCTTAAGCTCAAAGATTGTCTGGCTTCAGCACGCCGCCTCAACGGTCAGCCGATTATTCCAACAGGGGACGGTGACCTATGACGTCGTGTATTTCCTCTTGGTGTTCATCTTCACCTACTTCTATACGGCGGTAGTCTTTCAGCCAACCCAGGTCGCCGAGAATTTGCAGAAACAGGGCGGCTTTATTCCGGGTATCCGACCGGGTCGACCAACCGCCGAGTACCTGTCGTATGTCACGAATCGCATTATTCTCGCCGGTGCCGGATTCTTAGGCGTCATTGCCCTGCTCCCAAACCTTGTCCAGCGCTTTAGCGGGATTACGACTCTGATCATCGGCGGTACCTCGCTCCTGATCGTTGTGAGTGTCGTCATCGAAACGGTAAAGCAAGTTGAAGCCCAACTCATTGTCCGTGACTACGAAGGCTTCTAACCGCCAACGAGCCGTGGGCGCGAAAATCGTGTATACTGTGGGGGCTATGAACAAACCCCGTATTATTATTCTTGGGCCCCAAGGGTCCGGGAAGGGAACTCAAGCCGGGCTCCTGTCACGACATTTTCATATTCCGCATATTTCGGCCGGCGACCTCCTGCGTGATGAAGCACGCCGCGGGACGTTACTCGGAAAAAAAATTTCCAAAATTATCGACGCCGGTCGTTTGGTACCAAATAGTGTACTGTTTTCCGTCGTCAAAAAGCGGCTGCTGAAACCGGATGCGCGGCGCGGTTGGATTCTTGATGGGTACCCGCGATTCCGGGCCCAAGCGAAAACGCTATTTCGCTTCGTCAAGCCGTCGCTCGTCATTAGTTTGAAACTCAGTGATGCGCAAGCGATCAAGCGCCTTGGGGGGCGCCGTGTCTGTCCACGCGGGCATATTTACCATATCGATCATGATCGCCCAAAGCGCCGGGGATTCTGTAACTATGATGGCTTGCCATTAAAAGAACGGGCGGATGATACACCGGCCGCAATTCGAAAACGTTTGACATGGCACCATCAGCAGACCGACCCGCTCATCTTGGACTTCCATCGAAAACGGATGGTGGTCGACATCGATGCCAAACCAAAGATTCATGACGTTTTTGTTTCGATCATCAACCAGGTAGAACAGAAACCATGGCAATTATTTCCAGCGACCAAGACGTCGCGGCGCTAACACAGAGTGGGAAGATTCTCGCCGATACCCTCCGGGCCGTCCGTGAACTTGTCGTCCCCGGTATCAGCACACGTGAACTCGATCATCATGCGACCACACTCGTCCGTAAAGCCGGAGGCGAACCAAGCTTCTTGGGTTTCCAGGGCTATCCCGCGAGCCTGTGCGTCTCGGTGAATGATGAGGTGGTCCATGGAATTCCCGGACGTCGGACGATCAAGCCCGGCGATGTCGTCAGTCTCGATCTCGGCGTTGCCTACGAAGGTTGGTTGACGGACGCGGCGATCACCATGACGGTCGGCGCGGTATCGGCCGATGTTGAAACGTTGCTCTCTGTGACCGAAGCGTCGTTGCGGGCCGCCGTCGCTGCGGCGGTAGTTGGGGGTCGCATTGGTGACATCGGCGCGGCCGTTGAGGGTGTCGTCCAGCCACACGGGTTCGGGATTGTCGATCAATTGTGTGGCCACGGTGTTGGTCGCGAGGTTCATGAACCGCCACAAATACCTAACCGCGGTCGGGTTGGCACCGGTCCACGGATTGTGATCGGATCGGTACTAGCGATTGAACCGATGATTGTCCTGGGTCAACCGGGTGTGTATACCGCCGATGACGGTTGGACGGTCTTGACGAATGATCATTCGGTGGCGGCTCATTTTGAGCATACCGTCGTGGTGCTCGAGGATGGTCCGCATATTATGACCCTATGAAAGTGCAAGGAACAGTCATCGGATTTGATCTCGGGACGCGCCATATCGGCGTCGCTATTCGTCCGGCTGGGACAGAAATCATCCTGCCGCGGCCAAGTTTGCATGTTCAAGACGATGCGTCGTCCCAACAGGCGATTTTGCAAGTTATTCAAGCTGAAGAGCCGGTGGCTGTTGTGGTCGGAATGCCGCTGACGATGCGTGGCGAGGTCGGCCCGCAAGCCGCGAGTGTTGAAACATTTGTCGAGAAACTCCGCCCGTTGGTAGCTTGTGAAATCCATCTGGCTGACGAGCGGTTATCGAGTCAGCTTCCTGATGATGAGAGTGGCGTTGATGATCACGGACGTGCCGCCCAGTCGATACTTGAAACCTGGCTCTCCGCCCAATGAGCTGGTTCCCATTGGCGATGATTGTGATGGCGGCTGGCGTGAGTGCTGTCGGGACCCGGACCGTCATCCATCTCGCTACGCGGTGGCGCGTGGTGGACGACCCGAGCAGTGATCCAGACCGAAAGCGACATGGGCGGATTGTCCCGCTCCTCGGTGGCTGGGCAATTATCGGAGCCGTGTTACTTTGTCTGTGGTTTGTTCAAATCTGGCCAGGCGCGGCCGAATGGCGCCTTTCGCTGCCACAAATCATCGGGATTACGCTGGCCGGTCTGACGATCATGATTGGTGGCGGGGCGGATGATCGCTGGCGCCTCCGACCAGCACAGCAACTTATCGCACCGGTCGTCGCGATTGCCTGTGTTGTGGCGGCCGGTATTGGGGTAACCGAGATTCGGAATCCGTTCGGTGGGATGATTGATTTATCCGGGGCCATCGTGACGATTGGTCCGATAACCGTCACCATTATCGGTGGCATTTTTACGGCCATCTGGTTGTTTGTGACGATGTACGCGACGAAACTACTGGACGGCATTGACGGGTTAGTGACCGGCGTTGGACTGATTGGCGCCGTGATCGTCTTTCTCCTGACACTTCGTCCAGAAGTGCATCAACCGCATATCGGGTTATTGGCGCTGATCGTTGCGGGCGCGACCGCCGGATTCTTGTGCTTCAATTGGCACCCGGCCAAGATATTTCTTGGGGAGAGCGGGTCATTATGGATCGGCTTCGTCCTCGGCCTGCTCGCCATTATCGCTGGCGGCAAACTCGCCACGGCGCTCCTCGTCCTGGGTCTGCCTATTTTGGATCTCGTCGCCGTTATTCTCTACCGGGCGTTCATCCTGCACCAATCGCCATTTCGCACGTCCGATCGCAGTCATCTCCATTTTCGGCTGCTTGATCAAGGCTGGTCAGTGCGCCGAACCGTATTGTTTCTCTATGCCGTGACCGCCATCTTCGGTTTCTCCACCTTAATTGTCCATGGACTGACGAAGGTGTTCGTCCTTGGGTTTCTGGTGGTCATGATGGTCAGCGTGGCCACGTATTTCATCCGGCGTACGCGCTCGGCGCACCCGACCGCATGACGAGTCGTGTGGCGCTGATCGGTGGATTGGTAGTCAGTGTGTGCGTGCTTTGTGCTGTTTGGTACGGCGTCCCCCAAAAAACGTCGCCGGTTACTTCTGGCGACTACCGACGGATGGACGTGAGGATTGCCGAACATAATTTTCACGTTCGGGTACCACAAACAGCCGCCGCTTCCGCCCGGGGGCTCGGCGGCGTAACCGCGTTAGCGACGGATGAGGGGATGTATTGGGTGTACGCGTCACCGCAAATGGTGACATTCTGGATGCAGGGGATGCGCATTCCGCTCGACTTTATCTGGATTCGTGACGGACGAGTGATTGGAACGACCGAACAGGTCCCGCCACCCGAAAAAGATAACGTTCTACCACTGCCACTCTTCAATCCTCCAGAAAAGATCGAACGCGTGCTTGAAGTAGCGGCCGGAACGGTCGCACGACTCCACATCCAGACGGGTACCGAAATAATTGAATCTCCGGCCACCGCTGCGCCTTGACAAAGAGGCGCATTTCTGGTAGGCCTGATGCATTGTAGTTCCTGGCTGCACCACACCCCAATCCGAAAGGGCCCAGCACATGGACCAGGGTTTGAGCATCGAAACCAAGGGGCTGATCACGACCATCTGTCACCCTGACGGACGCCTCGGCTGTCGTCATGGCGTCGACATCGTCAGCCTCGAGAATCGGCGGACGCGTTACCGCGCCTTTCGTACCGATCTGTACTACCCCGACGATGCACTGGGGGTCCATATCCCGCAGGGCTACGTTCGCGACCTCGTCGCACGCGTGCCCCACACGGAGACCGAAGTCGAACAGGTCTGGGAGGAAGACTTCCGGATCGATCCGAGTACGCTGAGCGCCGGGCCGGAGCCGCAGGCGCCGCACGCGCCCGTCGGGACAACGCCCCGCCGCTTCGTCCGTCAGCACCCGCTGACGGAGGTGAACGTCGCTCTGTCGGGCCCCCATGACGCCGGTATCGTCGGCTACCTGACCACCGTCGGCTGGACACTGCCGCGCGAGTGGTGGCAGTTGGCGAAGCTCGTCCATGGGGAATGGGTTCTGCCGCAGCCGGAGGAGCTGAGGACCGAGCCGATCGAGACCCATGGCCAGATCATCGACTTCCTGCATCCCGACTCGATCGACGTCGATCGTGACCTGATGAAGTTCATCATGGACGGCACGGACGACCTGAAGCGCCAGACCTTCCCGGGCGAGGGCAAGCGGACGCACACGGTCAGCGGCCCGCTCGGCTGTCTCGGGCGGCAGGTCCTGAGCAGTTTCGGGAAGGATCTGATGGCCGAGTACCGGAAGCTCTCGCTCGACATCACTGGCCATGACCACAAGCTCACCATCCACTTCGGATGGAGCTGGATGCCCTAGGCATCCGAACCGCACCACGCGGCCGGGCGCGCACACTGCGCGTCCGGCCGTCCCTTTTTTTATCCCAAAAAACGTGATACCATGTTCCTACCATGGCTGAAATAAAAAAAAGCCAGACATCGAACTCCAAGAAAACGCTCGTCCAAAATCCGCCAACATCGAAGGCGGTTGTTTCGCGCCCAAAAAAAACGAGCGCCTCGTCAACTGTTGTTAGTCCTGCCTGGACCCAGAAAACGGCGCCCGTCATAAAATCGGCGCCGGCCAAGTCGACGCCATCCGTTCCACTGGCAAATCAAGTGTCAGTTTGGCCGTGGCTGTGGGTGGTCCTGCCGAGCCTTGGAGGATCACTATGGTGGTGGTGGACGCTAGCGAAAGTCTTGGCACCGCGGCAAGTCGCCTGGACGGCGCCGGAGTTGCTGTGGTATCTCTCGATGGCGCTGGTGGCGATGGCGGTAATGGTTGGTCCGGCCATGCTCGGCGGTTTCGTCATTCGCGCTCGACGCTGGATCCCGTTGATCGGATTTCTAGTATCACTCCAAGCCGTCTGGTTCTTCGCCATCGACTGGGCGACGGTCGTCGCGATCGGATCGTTCACCATCGGCATCTGGCTCGCCAGCGAAGGTGTCCGACGCGAAACCTCGAGTCGTTTACGGCTTGATATACGGAGCTCATTGGCGCATGTCATGGCCTGGGTCATCCTCAGTCTTTCGATTGCGGTTTCGGTCCTCCACTTTTCAGCGGCCCAACAGTCGCTCGATCCGGTACAGGACGTGAATCGATTGATTACACGGGTGGTTTCCGTATCGGAGCGCCTCGTGGTGCAGTTTTATCCGGCCTATCAACCCGAAATGACGATTGATGAGTTAATTGGTGAGCAAATCCCGACCACCGATGAACTCTTGCACTCGCTGACTTCAAAGACCAACTGGTCCGGCGATGAGCGGCAGCAGATCATTGACCGCCTCTCTTCCCTTGGTATCTCAGGGTTACAGGTCCCGCCAGCCGGCGCCAAGATTGACGTCGTCCGAACTGCACTTGATACAGAATTGGCGGCGGCCCGTGGGGAGATGTTAAAAGAACTACGGAGCGGAGTTAGTCAACAGCTCGGGATTGAGCTTGATGGGTCGGAGACGGTTCATGCGGCCTTAACACGATTGGCGGATAGTCGGATTCGGTCCCGTGGTTCGGCGTTTATAAAATTCTTACCGCCAATTCTCTCATTAAGTATTTTTCTGGCGCTCCGGTTATTAAGCCCGCTGCTCGAGCTGATCGTTGTCGCCGCCGGGTGGCTGTGGTATCGCATCCTCCGGTCGGCCCACATTCTGCAAATTCGCACCGAACCGGCCGTGGCCGAGCGGCTCCGGTGGGGGAGTCATTAGCACTCTTGCCAAGAGAGTGCTAATTCTGCTAGGCTACGTCCATTATGGCGGCTGATTACTACGACCTCCTGGGGGTCTCGCGCACGGCGAATGCTGACGAAATCAAGAAAGCGTTTCGGGCGAAGGCGCATCAATTCCACCCTGATAAATCCACGGGCGACGCGGAGAAGTTTAAGCAAATCAACGAAGCCTATCAAGTGCTGAGTGACGCTGAAAAGCGCCAGCAGTACGACCAGTACGGCCAAACCTTTGATCAAGCCCGCCGTCAGGGCGGCGCCCCGGGCGGCGATCCGTTCGGTGGCTTCGGTGGGTTCCAGGGCGGAAATGTCGACTTCGGCGATCTTGGTGATATGTTCGGCGACATGTTTGGTTTTGGCGGATCAACGCGAGCAACAAAGCAACATCGCGGTCGCGATATCGCCGTGAGCATGGACGTGCCGTTTCAATATGTCATCGATGGCGGGGAACAGCGGATCACCATCAAACGACTCCTCCAGTGTGAACGCTGTCATGGCCAAGGCGCCGAACCGGGCAGTGATCGCGCCACCTGTACCACCTGCCAAGGGAGCGGCCAGGTTCGTCAGGTCCAGCGGACGATTCTCGGAGCGATGCAGTCAGTTCAGGCCTGTCCCACCTGCGAAGGCGAAGGGACAACGATCAAGACGCGCTGTGACCAGTGTCGTGGCGAGGGGCGGATCGAAAAAGCTGAGCCACTCTCCGTAAAAATTCCGCCTGGTATTTCCGCCGGCCAGAAAATTCGAATTAACGGCCAAGGTGAGGCCGGGCGCCGGGGTGCCCCAGCGGGTGACCTCTATATTACCATCATCGTTGCCGAAGATGCCCGATTCGTCCGTGATGGCGACGATTTAACCATGACCCGATCCATCCCGCTCTCGACCGCCACCTTGGGGGGCACCATCGACGTCCCGACTGTCGAAAAGGATGTGACCCTCAAAATCCCAAACGGGACGCCAAGCGGGCGGGAATTCATTATTCGTGGTCAGGGCGTGCCGCATCTCCGCGGACGGGGACGTGGCGATCTACGGGTCAAAGTTGAGGTTGTGATTCCGGCCAAGCTGAGCGCCAAGGCTAAGAAGCTGTTGAAGGATCTGCAGGCCGAAGGGCTGTAATCCGTGTGGATAACTTGCCAAATGGGCTTTTTTGTGCTATACTCACATTTGCTAGAAATCAAATACATAGGACATGCCAACCGTAGCCTCGCTCGTCAGTAGTCAGACACAGGCAAAATCATTTGTGGCGTCAGTCGATTGGGCCCATCCGAGCTGGGACCTGTTTATCATCCTTTTCTTCGTCGTCGCGGCGCTCTTATATGGGCTCTCCCTTGGTCGCGATCGGGTGATAGTTATCCTAATCTCCGTCTACATGGCCCTGGCGGTCGTCAATTCGGCGCCGGGCATCGGAAACTACCAGGCTGATATTGGTGTTGACCAGTTCTTTGTCTTCCGCGTTTCGGCCTTCGTGGTCGTGTTTGTCGCTCTCTTTTTCCTGATGTCGCGCTCGGCCTTGTTGGCCACGGTCGCCTCGTCGGACAAGGCAGGGTCGTGGTGGCAAGTGCTGTTCTTTAGTTTCTTGCATGTTGGGCTCCTGATCTCGATCACGCTGTCTTTCCTGCCACCGTCGGCATCGGCCCACCTCGCACCGCTCACCCAAAAGATTTTTGTTCAGGATACTTCGCGATTCCTCTGGATTGTCGCACCAATTTTAGCGATGATCTTGATTAAAGGGGGAGCCGCCAAGACCCGCCGTCGCCGTGAAGACGACGACGATTAATTATACGAATTCATTAATTAATGTCAGAACTATGACACACAGAGTGAAACAGGTTGCCGGGTTGGTGCTCGGTGGTTTGATGGTAGCCGGAGCTGCTGTCGCCGCCACGACCCATCCGTCACTACCTCCTATCGCACCGGTCCGCGAACCAGTGGTGACCGTGCAAACATACACGGGGAAGTTAAAGTCGGTTAACGATGCGGGCGCATCGATCACCATTACGGTGACTTCGCCGAAAAAGTCAGCCGGCGATAAGGTCATGACCGTGAATGCGGACACGATCTATTACCTCCGCAACGGTGTCGTCACGACGCTTGGTAACCTCCAGGCGGGTGATGAAATTAAGGTTTGGTACCTTAAGCACCTCCCGAACGCGGCCTTGAAGGTCTGGGATCGGAAAGAATGGTCAAGCACGTTGACCCGAACGATTTCCGACATTGCCTACACGCCAGAGCAAGCCGCGGCCACAGGTGTCACCTTCACCCTGACGAAAGTGCGAGCCTCAACGTTGTATGATGTTGTGGCTGGCCCAGGGACCGTGGTAGAGAAAGTCGTCACCGGCGGCACAGAAGCCAAAACACTCAGCGACCTAGCGAATGCACAGGTGGTCAAAGTGACCGGGCTTTGGAACGACGCGATGAAGAAGCTGATTGCTTCCAAGATCGTCATCCAATAAAATCAGATTCGAAACAACACCCTCGCTCACGCGGGGGTGTTTGGTATGGCGCGTTCGATGTCGGCGATCAGTGCACGGACATCGTCAACTGTTTCGACGGTCACGGCCTGACGCCGCAGAGCCGCCGCTCCCGGGAATCCGGTGATGTACTTAGCGAGGTGTTTCCGTAGTTCGAGCAGGCCGCGTCGGCCTTTTGTTTCCTGCGCTAATTCCGCATGGAGAATCATTGCTGCCGCCGGGCTGAGCGTAGCTGGTGCCACATGTCCGGTCAGCAGAGATCGGGTTTCTTGAAAAATAGTCGGATGGCCCCAGGCGCCACGGGCGATGCCAACACCGTCCGCGCCGGTCGCGGTCAGCATGGCGACCGCATCATGGGCTGACGTAATTCCGCCGTTGGCTAGCACGACGCCCGGGAAAAGGCCTTTGACACGTTTGATGAGGGCATGGTCAACCTCGCCGCCATGACCGGCCTCGGCGGTGCGGCCGTGGACCATGACCGCAGCAATCGGTAGATCACGAAGTTCGGTCAGAAAATCAACGGCCGTGACGCGTGTCTCATCATCAGGAGCGACCGAGACGCGTTCTTTCCGGATACTGGCGCGAATCTTGATGGACACGGGTAATGACGTCGCGCCGAGCGCCGCCTCAACGAGCGTTCGCGCATAGGCCGGGTCGCGCAGGAGCGATACGCCGGACCCGGATCCGACGACTTTTCGTGCCGGACAGCCGAAGTTGATATCAAGTCCGTCGAACCCAAGCTGTTCGATCTTCTTCGCGGCGGCGGCGAATGCCTCGGGGTGTTTCCCGAAAATTTGGGCGACGACCGGATGTTCTTCAGCGCGGTGGTGCAGTTTCGCAATGACACTTGGCGCGCCGTAGGCAACCGCATCAGAAGAGACGAATTCCGTATAGACAACATCCGCCCCGCCGCGTTTGCAGACAACACGAAACGCTTCGTCGGTCACCCCTTCCATGGGAGCGAGGGCGAGAATGGGTCGGGTTAGCTCAGACCAAAAATTGCTCGGCATACGACCCAGACTCTACAGAGTTTTTACTTTTTTCGCAACCGAGGCCCCTCGGGGCCGTCGACGATCACAAATCCCTGGGCCTCGATTTTGGCGCGGATTTTGTCGGCGGTCGCAAAGTCTTTTTTGGCCCGCGCCGCCATTCGTTGTTCGAGGAGTGCGGCTAACTCCGGTGTGGGTGTAGCGAATTCGTCACCTAGGTTTTGCATATGGAGTCGGGCTTTATCGGGAGTAAGGTCGAGACCGAGGACGCGGTCGAATTGGGCGATGGTAGCCATTTTCTCTGCGCTTGGCACAGCTTTATCCGCCAGAAGATTGTGCATGATGCCGATGGCTTGGGGAATGTTGAGATCATCGTTCACGGCCGCGGTGAACGAAGCTAGGTACGCCTCAGCCGGTTCAGCATTCGATGGTTCTGACTCTTGGGCGACGCGGGTCCATACATTCATGATCGCTGTTGCCGCCGCTTGGAGAGATTCCGCGGTGTAGGATAGCGACTTTCGGTAATGCGTCAGTAAGCACAAGTATCGGTAGGCGAGCGGATCAACTCCAAGCTCACCGAGGAGCATGGCATTTCCTTCCGACTTGCCCATCCGTTTGCCCGGTAAGACGAGGAACTCACCGTGCATCCAAACCTTCACAAAATCATGATATCCGGCGCCCTCGTTTTGGGCGATTTCATTTTCATGGTGGACCGGGATGTGGTCGATACCGCCGCAGTGGATATCAAGGCCATTCGGGAATTCGCTGATCGACATAGCCGAGCACTCGATGTGCCAGCCGGGGAACCCAACGCCCCATGGGCTCGGCCATTCCATTTGCCGCTGCTCATCCGGTCGCGAAAATTTCCAGAGCGCAAAATCACTCGGGTTCTTTTTTTCGTCGTTGACTTCGACGCGGGCACCCGCTCGTTTCTCGGATGTTTTTTGCCCGCTCAGTCGGCCATACGTGGCGTCCTTCGACGTATCAAAATAGATGCCATCACTCGTCTGGTAGGTAAAACCACTCGTCTCGAGTTTCTTGATCAGATCAATCTGGAGGGCAATAGTTTCTGTAGCCTTCAAAACTACGGTTGGCGAAACGATGTTTAGTCGGGCGAGGTCACCAAAAAAGATCTGGGTGTAGTGTTCCGCAATCTGATATGCATCTTTGTGCTCCCGTTTCGCTGCGGCCTCAATTTTATCAACGCCCTCATCTTGGTGGTCGTTATGACCGCTCAAGTGGCCAACATCGGTGATATTCATGACGTGCTTTACGGCCAAGCCGTTAAAACGTAAAACGCGGGTCAGCAGATCCTCAAAAATATACGTTCGTAAGTTCCCGATGTGGGCAGAGCTATAGACGGTCGGACCACAGGTATATAAACCAACCGACGATGGAGCCAAAGGCGTCAGCAGTTCCTTTTTTCGGGTCAGCGTATTATAGAGAGTGATTGGCATACGGTACGGACAGTGTAGCGGACAAGAGGGAAAAAGAGAACCCCCGACGGGGGCCGCCGGGGGTAAACCAAAGGACTATCGTGACCCTAGGTGAAGATTTGGAGGGTCGTTAACGTCCAAAGTGCAAGGCCAGCCATGATGGTGGCACCAAGCGTGGTACCGCCAGCAACTTCGACCATCCAGTGTTCTTTTGCTTTCGCTGGGGCGACCGGTGCGGCCGGTTGTGGGGCCGTTGGTTGAACGGCCTGGACCGAGGCGGTCGGATTCATATTGTCCATAGTGTGTTTGTGTTTTATTTTTTTCGTATCCGCTCTCCGGAGAAACCCGGATACGGAGCTCAGATAGAATTAAGCTTCAGTCGATCCGGCCTGAGCGTCCGGTGTCGTTGAAGGTCGACCTTTGTTTTCATGATTATTGAAACACTCGAGATCCGCCGCCCATTCCGTGAGAACAATCTCGACATCTTTTGCGGTGACTGTGGGCGTTGAATCTTCCTGTTGTTTTTGAATCGCGCGCAGACGGACTTTCGCCGCCGCTTCATCCATGGCATCAATCGCTTTGTCCGGAAAGTGGCGGTCGGGGAGAACGGTAGCGGAACGATCGACGGCCTCGCGAATTGCGTCATCTGAAATCGTCACCCCATGATGTTTTTCGTATCGTGACTTCAAGCCCTGCAAGATGGCGACGGTTTCCGTCGCGCTCGGCTCTTTGACGAAGACTGGTTGGAACCGTCGCTCGAGGGTTACGTCTTTGACGATCTTCTGTTCATACTCACCCTCGGTCGTTGCGCCGATTGCCTGAAGTTCACCGCGCGCGAGCGCCGGTTTCAGAATGTCGGCCGCGTCAATCGCCCCGGTTGCTTCGCCGGCTTCGGCGAGCGTGTGTAGTTCGTCGATAAACAAAATAATATTTCGTTGTGAGGCTACAACTTCATCGAGGATGGCTTTCAGTCGTTTTTCAAATTCGCCACGATACTTTGTCCCGGCCACGAGTCCGGAAAGATCGAGCGCAAGAATGCGCTTCCCGCGGAGTGGGGAGGGGACAGTGCCAGTGGAAATCATATTTGCTAAGCCCTCGACGATCGCCGTTTTTCCGACGCCGGAATGTCCGACGAGTACGGCATTATTTTTTGTGCGTCGGGACAGGATCTCGATGACACGATCAATTTCATGTTGACGCCCAATCACCGGATCAAGTTTGCCGCTCCGTCCGAGCGCCGTTAGATCTTGCGAATAGAGACCGATGATTGAGCCGCGCACGCGATACCGAATATTTTCGCGGAGGAGGACAACGCCGAAGACAAGAAAAATTCCGGCAAAGACAAAGAGCGCGATCCAGCCAGTCGGAGTTGAAATGAAATCAAGAAAAGCGTTCATGGTCGCGGATTACGATTGGGACGTCGAAAGAATGATCCCGAGCACCGCCAAGCCAAGTGCGCCAACCGCGGCGAGAATAATAACCCCGACCGATACCTTCTTGGCCACCGACGTTTTTGTGGTGGTCACCGTTTGCTGTCGAGAAGTGTTCATGTGCGCAACATCAAGACGAGAAAGAAGACGGCCGCACTCGCCATCACGTAGCCGAAGGTCAGGCGTGCGTTGGCGGGGATGACGGTTGTCGAAGTCGGTTCCGAAACATGAGCGGTCTGAGCATTCTTGACGCGGTGAAGCCCAAGGGCAATTCGTTCGTGTTGATCGGTCGTAAGATGCACATCAAGTTTTTCGAGATGTGTTTCTAGACCTTGAATAATGAGTCGGACACGATCGGCCGCGCCTCGAGCCTGTGCAGTGAGCGCTACTTGTTGGGCACAATCTTTGAGCAGTGCTTCACATGAACGAGTGAGCAATTCTTCCGCCGTGATGTGGGACTGATCAGCCATGGAATCAGCGAGATGGTGAATCGTTCCGGCCGGTGTTTCGCCGACCACCAACAGAAACTTTGGATGATAGATGAGCTGGAGGTCAATCCCGACTACACCGCCGGTCGTGCGCCACGGTATGACCAGCTGGAGGTGGCAATACGAACGGTACACATCGATCGCTGATTCACGGGGGATGGCCTCAAGCTTCTCGACATCAAGCGGGTGGATACCAAATTCACCGATCAGTCGCTTGACATCGGTTTCATCGAGATGCGTCGCGCGGACGAATAACGCCGCGCTTGTTTGGCTGACATGAATTGACATTTTTCCTTTGGTTTTTTGCTTTTCTGACGTTATTGTAGCACGTTTTTCGACAAAAGTCAACTTCAATAAATATGATTCAGGGCGACCGTGCGACGGTCGCCCTGAGGTGCGTTTCGAGAGCGGCTAGTAGTTGCCGCTCGGGAGCGTGTTGACGGTGATGACCGCCTCGCTGGACTTCGACCCGGAGTAGGACGTGACCAGCAGGTGAACGGTCTGACCGATGTTCTGGAATGTGAATCGAACACCGTGGACGCGTTCGATCATGCCGGGTCGCCCGCGCTCGTCCGGCCGATTCATCGACTCGAGTGCCAGGCAGCGATCGGCGCCGGCGCGAGGTCCGTGTTTGAAGACGGACTCCAGGTCGTCGGGATCAGCCAAGTAATCGATCTCGACTCCGGTGATCACCGGCCCGCCCTGAGGAACGACCCAGAGCGTGAAGCCCCGAGCGCCGTCGGTCCAGACTTGGCCGCCGCCGTAGAGCGTTTCGGCCTTGAGCGGCCGACGCCGGTTGTGAGACAGCGGATCAGGCAGGGCATTCCACCGGACGACGTACCGCGGCTCGACCATCACGCCCTCGGTGCTACTGCGCTGCGAGGCCGCGCGGCCATCACCGTGGTGGTGACCGGCGTTGCTGGCGTCGAAAACGACTTCGAAAACGCCGCTTCGCGCATGGACACCGTTGCCGGTGACCGTGACGCTCGGCTTCTCGCGCGGTGCGATCTTGACGCGGGCGTCGGCCATGGTGGTGAAGCCGATGAGCGCCATCAGGATCAACGCGAACTGCATGAACTTGTTGCGCATGGCGCTCCTCCTTACGGGTAGTTGCTACCACCGATGACGACGCCCCAGTCGTACTGGTAGCCGTCGGCATTCGTGGGCCCATTCTTGTCGCCATCGATCGTCAGCTTCTTCGGGCCGACGTGGTACGTGGACGGCGCGATGCCGGCCGCCTCGTACGTGATCTCGGTGCCGCCGAAGAACTGCTGCGGACTGCCACGGGATTCGCCGCTGGCCCAGTTGTAGTACTTGGTGCCGTTGATGGCGATGTACGCGAGCGGGATGTTCTTGCCGTTGTGGAGCAGACCTTTCTGCTCCTTGATCGGTGACAAGATGCCACCGGGGTCGCATTCACGACACCCGATGCTGAGGAAGGCCGCGACAAGAATCGCGACCGCCACGAATATCCTGATCGGATTCTTCATAGAACGTGCCTCCATTCCTACGGTGGGAGCTGTTTCGGGACACTCTGTCCTATCATAAATAGCGGGATTTGTCAAGACCCCGCGCCCGAAATGTGATATAATCGGTTCATGGCAGAAGGCCAAATACACACACCAGAACGACCGTCATTTGCCCCACCGGAAGTTGGGCCGGTTGATATTGAATCCAAGGTCGAGCATCCGACTCCGTCCGTAGATACGACGATGGTGCATGAAGTCGTACCCATCACCCCAATCATCCCAGTCAATGCTCAGCCGATGATGGATGCGGATGGCACGACGTCGGCGCTAACGAAGCGGGTCGAAGACATCATGGTGGCCGGTCTCGCCGAGACGTATGCCCAACTTGATCCGGCCACGCAAGCCAAGTTCAAGGCTGAAGGTGAACGCACGGCCGGACTGATTTCTGATATGTTGGCCACGGCTAAGATCCACGTCAAAAAAATCGTCGATCTGCTCGTCGCCTGGTTACGCATTGTGCCGGGCGTCAATAAATACTTTCTTGAACAAGAGGCAAAAATCAAGGCCGACAAACTGTTGGCGTTAAAAAAGAAGTCATGAACCCTGATAGCGCCGAGTTTATCGATTTGAATGCGCGTCCGCTGATGATCAGTCCATGGTGGTGGGTCGCGCTCGCGACAGTCGTCGCCTTCGTGATCGCTGTGATCGTAATTCGGTACCTGACTCACAAACTGAATCGAATTCCGCGGGCGATGGAATATGTCGTACTGCTCGTTTTACTCCCGCGCGAAACGCTGAAACTCGAACAACAGAATAAAGATTGGCGGGATGTCTTAGCCGGGTTTGAAACGCTCTACCTGACCTTGGCCGGTGTTCGACTCGAACATGGCGGGTCTTTCGCCAAAGCCTGGCGCCATTTTTGGTTCGGCCGCCACGATCATCTTTCACTCGAGATCGTTTCGACCAAAGGACAAATTCAATTCTACCTCGCTGTGCCACGCGCCGTGCGCCAACTGGTTGAACTTCAGATTCAGGCGCAGTACCCGCAAGCGGACATCGAAGAAGCCGAAGACTACAATTTGTTCGCCGCGAACTCAACTATCCGCGGAACGATGCTTCGTCTGACGAAGCCCTTCTTTTTTCCGATCCGGACGTATCGGAAGCTCGATAGCGATCCGCTCAATGCCATTACGAATGTCCTGAGCAAAGTCCAGCCGCAAGAAGGCGCGGCCATCCAGATTCTCATTCGCCCGAAATCTTCGAACTGGAATAGTCGTGGTCGGCATATTGCCCGCGCCATGCAAGAAGGGAAAACGCTCGGCGAAGCCATGGGCAAGTCCGGCGGTAATGTGTTACTGGCCTCATTAAAAACCGAAAGCGATCGGTATAAGCAACCGAAGACGCCGTACGTCACGCCGATGGACCAAGAGCTGATACGGACGATGGAGGAAAAAGCGGGGAAGCCCGGTTTTGATGCCAACATCCGCATCGTCACAGCTTCACCACTCGCTCCGAATGCTGACGTCCACCTCGAAAATATCGTCAACGCTTTCAGTCAATTTATCGCCCCAGAGTCGGGCAATCAATTTCGTCGCACCAGCATCGTCAGCTCGAGTCAACTGATTAGCGATTTTATCTTTCGGCATTTCGAGAATGGACGCCGCCTCGTCTTGACGAGCGAGGAGCTGAATAGTATCTATCACTTCCCGCTCCCGCAGACTGAGACGCCGAATATTCAATGGCTCGCGGCCAAACAAGCCGCGGCGCCGGTCAATTTGCCGAGTGACGGAATCACGCTTGGTCATAATGTCTTCCGCGGTCACGACGCCGTGATCAAATTAAAACCGAACGATCGCCGTCGCCATGTCTACGTGATTGGGACGACCGGATCAGGAAAAACGGTACTGATGCAAGAAATGGCCAAACAGGATATTCGCAATGGCGAAGGCGTTTGTATTGTTGATCCGCACGGGAGTTTTGTCGACGACGTCTTGCCCTGCATTCCGCCGTCGCGCATGCATGACGTCATTCTGTTTGATCCGTCGGATGTCGATCGGCCGATGGGGCTCAATATGCTCGAGGCTCGCTCACCGGAAGAGCGTGACTTTGCCGTCCAGGAGATGATTGCCATCTTCATGAAACTGTTCCCGCCGGAAATGATCGGGCCGATGTTTGAACACAACATGCGGAACGCGATGTTGACGCTGATGGAAGACGACGAACATCCGGGAACGATTGCGGATATCCCGCGCATGTTCACCGATAAAACATTCCAGCAATACAAAATTTCGAAAGTGAAAGACCCGGTCGTTCGGGCGTTCTGGGAGAAAGAGATGGCGAAGACGAGCGATTTCCATAAATCCGAAATGCTCGGCTACCTAATTTCAAAGGTTGGGCGATTTATTGAGAACTCGATGATGCGTAACATCATCGGACAACCAAAATCAGGGTTCAATTTTCGGGCGGTCATGGACGAACGC
Source organism: uncultured Gammaproteobacteria bacterium (assembly GCA_964397195.1). Classification (GTDB taxonomy): domain Bacteria; phylum Patescibacteriota; class Patescibacteriia; order SBBC01; family CAIJZX01; genus CAYNGY01. The sequence continues at coordinate 292,416 of CAYNGY010000001.1, forward strand.
AAAATCTTGTTGGTGAATCTCTCGAAAGGAAAAATTGGCGAAGTCAACGCGGCGCTGCTCGGGCTAATCATCGTTTCGAAATTGCAGATGGCTGCCCTTGGTCGGGCGAACGTCACCGAACTAAATCGGCCGGATTTCTTCCTCTATATTGATGAGTTCCAAAACTTTATTACCGATTCAATTGCGACAATTCTATCGGAGGCCCGAAAATATAAATTGAATCTGACCATGGCCCATCAATATATGGGGCAACTCGTCCAGGGCACAGACACGCGAGTGCGGGATGCGGTGCTCGGCAACGTGGGGACAATGGTCGCCTTCCGAATTGGTGTCGAAGATGCGGAAGTGCTTGATAAACAATTTGCTCCGACTTTTACGGCTTTCGATTTGGTCAACCAGCAGCGCTTTACCGCGTACGTTCGTCTCCTAATCGATAATACGGCCGCGCCGCCGTTTCATATGCAGACCTACCCATCCACGATTGGCCAGACGACGGTGGGTGAGGCGATCAAACAATACTCGCGCCTGCGCTACGGGAAAGGCCGCGCCGTGGTCGAGGCCGAAATTCTTGAGCGGACAAAGTTGGGCACCGTCACCGCGGGCGCGACGCCACTCCCACCAGAACCGTCTCGCTGATGTCGGTCTGGATTGAGGCCGGTTTGGGCCTGGTCATTTTAGCCATTGTTGGCACAGCGGCCTGGGCCGGCTGGAAAGCGGCGCCATTTTTTCCGACCGCCGGTCGGGACGTCAATCGACTGCTTGATGTTGCCGGCGTGACGGCCGAAGACACAGTGATAGATCTCGGTTGCGGTGATGGACGGATGCTCTTTGCGGCCGCCGCTCGCGGTGCAAGGGCCATCGGCTATGAGATCTCACTCGTGCCGTACCTGGTGGCAAAAGGGCGATGGTTCTTTTCGCCGGTTCGTTCGCGCGTCCAGGTGCGCTTGAAAAGTTTCTGGCTGGCCGATCTTTCCTCGGCCACCGTGCTGGTGGCGTTTCTGCTCCCGCGGTCTATGTCCGAGGTCGCCCGTCGGCTCGCTCCGGGTTTACGGCCGGGGACGAAAATTGTTTCATATGCCTTTCCTATTGCCGAGTGGGAGCCGATCCGTCGCGATAAGCCCGATCCGACCCGTCTGCCCATTTGGGTATATGCCACACCCGTGACTGGCGCTTCGGCCGCCCCTAGCGCGCATTGACCATCGATTTATGGTGTGATATGCTACGGCCACCTGCCCACCGGTGACCGGTTGGGTGCCACAAAACAAATAGCAAATCTATGGACGACCTCACGAACCAGCTCCCTGATGACACTACATCCACCACTGACGCAGTGGAGCATCCAACGCATGAATCAGTAGACCCGGCTGCCATCAGCCAGGCATTTGAGGCAATCCAACGTGAGCTCGACAACCTCAAGGCGATGGTCTACGGACTATCGGCGCCATTATCATTGCCGGATCGAGGCCGTCTCGTCACGACACCGACGCCGGTCGATCGCGAGGGAGCTCGCGTCATTGAAGGGATTTTTGACGGCCAAAATATGACCGCTCCGGACGGGAAGCAATACTCCGTGCCGGCGAACTACGCCTCCAAATCGAAGCTCGTCGAGGGCGACACGTTAAAACTCACGATTACCCGGGACGGATCATTTATCTACAAGCAGATTGGACCAATCGAGCGACAGCGTGTGATCGGTCGGTTGGTGCGCGATGATATGACCGGTGAGTTCCGCGTTGACGCCGCCGGGAAACAATACAAGGCACTCCTCGCATCCATTACGTATTTCAAGGGCGAAGCGGGTGATGAAGTCGTTATTCTCCTCCCGGAGACCGGCGAAGCGCGCTGGGCGGCGGTCGAGAATATCATCAAAAAGACCTATACTGATTCCGGATTGCTCGGGATTTAGGCGGCCTTGCTCGGGGAGCGCCAGTAGCGTACACTGGTGACGCACACGCGTCCCATGGCCGAAACACTTTATCGAAAATACCGTCCCCAGTCGTTTGCCGATGTTGTCGGCCAGCGGCATATTCGCGTTACGCTTGAGCACGCGCTCCAAACGGACCGGGTTGCCCACGCCTACATGTTTACCGGACCCCGCGGCGTCGGGAAGACCACGACCGCCAGAATCCTGGCCCGGGCCGTGAATTGCGAGAAGCGTGGGCAGAACATTGAGCCATGTAATGCCTGTCCGTCATGTTTGGCCATCCTCCACAATCAAACCTTGGATCTGATTGAGATCGACGCGGCCTCGCAAACCGGCGTCGATAACGTTCGTGACAATATTATTCAGGGGGCACGAATGGCACCGGTCATCTTGAAGCAGAAGATCTTCATTATTGATGAGGTCCACATGTTGTCGCTGGCGGCATTTAATGCTCTGCTGAAGATTCTCGAAGAACCGCCGGCTCATGTCATGTTTATCTTGGCCACAACGGAGATTCACCGTGTCCCGGAAACGATTATCTCGCGGACGCAGCGTTTCGATTTCCAACGAGTTGGCTTCGATGACACCGTCCAACGTATTATCAGCGTCGCCCGACAAGAAAAGCGGTCGCTTGGTCGCGGAGTGGCTGAACGGATCGCCCGCGCCTCTGGCGGAAGTTTGCGCGATGCGGAAAGTATTCTCGGTCAAGTTCTGGCCTTCCCGGATACAGATGTGACGATCGAGCTTCTGAATATGATCATGCCGCGGAGCGATCAAACCACCGTTCTGAATATGATCGAGGCTATTTTACCGGGCCGAGCGGCCGAGGCGATTCAGTATTTTCATCAATTCGTGGCCGATGGTGGCGACGTGACGACCTGCGTTCAAGACGTGTTAACAATGACCCGGCACCTGCTTCTTTTAGTAACGGATCCGGATGGCATGCTGAGCGCCATGAAGTCGCTCGATCCGACGACATTGGAACGCTTACGACATATGGCCAGCAACGCCGACCAAGAACGGTGTCTCCGTATTATTGATACCTTTACCGAAGCGGTGCGTCAGGTGGCCTACGCCACCATCGAAGAGTTACCGGTCGAAGTGGCGATTGTCCGTGCCAGTGGCATCGATCAATCGGGGTCAGTACCGGCCACCCTGACTGGCGGCGTGGAACAGGCCGCACCCACACGAACAATCCCACGTCCAGCCACGCCGAAGAAAGCCGACGCTACTCCTTCCGAGCAGACGCAGCCGATCAAGGCGGCGACGAAACGGACAGCCGCCGTCACTCTCGAGCAATTCCAGCAGGCGTGGCGCGCGCTGCAACAATCCTCATCACTCCCGCCGGGCTTAGCCCTCTCGGTCAAGCAGGCGAGTGTCACCGCTATGAATGGAGAACTTATCGAACTAACCGTGCCATTTGCTCTCCACGCGGATCGTTTAAACAGTGCCAAGAATCTGGAACTCATTCGTCAGTATATCGCGCCCGAATACGCGGACTACACCTTCCGGGCCCTCGTCGATTCTTCACTCGCTCCGGCCGATTTACCACCGCGCGAAGAGCCGACTATGTCAGCCACATCAACCGCTAAGCCAGTCACGACCACTCCGGCGCTCGTCGTGTCACCAGTTGCGGTCACGACCGGCGATGAGTTATGGGACAACCTCGTCGCCTCACTTGATTCATAGCTCATTTCGTGCTAAACTACCCTTAGATTGAGCAACTAACGTCTTTTGCCTATGCGCAAAATCTTATCAGGACTCGTCCTCGGCGCCTTTGTTATTGGTGCTGGATACGGGTTAGTCGGTTTTCAAACTCGGCCCGCGGATGCCACGGGTACAGAAAATGAAAACCACAATGGGAACGTGAACACGAATACGTCGACAGACGCCGGTCGTGTCGCGTGCGTTCTAGCCGCAGTTGGTCCGCGGGAGACGGCTATTCTCGCCTCATGGAACACCTACAGCGCCGCGATCAAAGCCGCCTACGAAAAGCGCGCCACCGATCTCACGGCTGCTTGGAGCATCACTGATAAGAAGGCTCGGAAGACCGCCATCAAAAAAGCGTGGACCGATTTCAAATCGAGCCGCAAGATGGCACGAAAAACCTTCAACAACGAGCGCTCAAACACCTGGAAGACATTCGAAAAAGCACGCAAGGCCTGCAACGTCCAAAGTGAAGGCTTTGGGAGCAGCGACGACGGACAACCAACTCACCGCGACTAACCGTCCGTCCGTGCATCGAATCCCGCTCCGCCTCTGGCGGAGCGGTTTCGTTTCCGTTGACGAAAAAAAGAAAATCTCGTATACTCCGCTCGCTCGTTTCCGACCTTCACGGCGGAACACTCTATACGGGCACGTATCTTCCGGGATCGTCTAATGGTAGGACTCCAGGTTCTGGACCTGGCTATCTTGGTTCGAATCCAGGTCCCGGAGCCATGGCGAAAGCGGCCGAACAAGCGTCGGCCGTCTTCGCCATTGATGGCTTGGCCTGGATTCGAAGGGCAGAAGCGATCCCGAGTTAGCCGAGGGGAGCGATCGGCGAGGTGCCGGTGGCACGTCGCCGCTGCCCAGGATCGAAATCCAGGTCCCGGAGCCAAGGGTCTGACGCCCACCAACACGGTGAGTCGCAGACCCTTTTTGGGCTCACGAGGTCTAGGACAACGACGCACCTCCGGCCAGGAAAGTTCGATTTTCCCGATGGGTGACGGTGATGTATACTTGCTGTACATGGAATTCACGTTATCAATAAAAACCGTTTTTGCCGGACTCTCCATCGGCATTACCGCGGTTGGTGGCTTCTGGCCATATTTTCGTGACATCTTTCGACGCAAGACCACGCCGCATGCCTACACGTGGTTGATTTGGTCCTTGACGCAAGGAACGGCGTTGGTGGGTCTCTGGTATGGCGATGGTGGCTGGGCGGTCATACCGATGCTGGCCGGGACGATCCTTGTTTTTCTTACCTTCCTCCTGTCGCTCCGTTTCGGTTCAAAAAGTATCACGCGGTTTGATACAATCATTCTCATCGCCGCTCTCGGCGCCATCATCGTCTGGTGGCAACTGCATAATCCATGGTTATCTGTGTTGATGGTGACCATGATCGACGTCATTGGCTATGTGCCAAGCTTCCGAAAGACCTATCGCGAACCGTGGTCTGAAACCGTGGTCTCGTGGCTGATCTTCGCGGTCACGAATCTGTTTTCCATCGCTGCCCTCAGTTCATATAATTTCTACACGCTGACCTATTTGGTGGCCATCACCGTCGCCAATGTCGTGCTGTTGGCCATCAGCATTCTCCGTCGACGGACGATCCCGTATCCAAACTATGATAGAGTTACACCGAAATATAGCTAACAATATGAACAAACAGATTTTAATTGTCGGTATCTTGATCGCCCTCGGGGCCGGGTGCCAATCAGTGCCTACCGCCAACACCAATGTGGCCAACCAGAACCAACCGGTGATCAACAGTGTGACTCGGGGCGTGTTTGATACCAGCACGACCGCTACGCAAAACGCTAACAGTGCTCTCAATCAGAATCTGGCGGTGACGAACACCGCCGTGACGAATTCCTCGCTATTCACCAACACGTCAACCAACACGAACACGGCCGTGGCGAGCACGGTCTCCGTGTTGCCGTTGGCCCAACGAGTCAGCGATAAAGCGTCAACGCTCAGTAGTCCGGTGAAGGTGAAGACGATCGACGGGAAGGAATACTTCATGGTCGGCCAGCCAAAAGGGCAAAATAGTAAGGCCATCAAGAAGATTATTTTTTCGCTGCCGGGTCACGGCTCAACCGCCGAACAAGACTACTCCGCTTGGAAGTCGCAGATTGCATCGCACGATTATGCCCTGGCGAGCCTCAACTGGTGGCATGGCGGCGGCGAAGCACCAACTGATTACTATGCACCGAGCGATGTATTGACGCAGATCGAAGACTACCTGATACAGCAAGGGTATGACGCTGATGATATTGTCATTCTCGAAGGATTTTCTCGGGGCAGTGCCAACACCTACGCCGTGAAATCATACGATCGCATGAACGGCGCTTTGATTATTGACGCGGTCATTTCCGCGTCAGGAAAATATCAGGCCAGTTTCCCACTTGCTCCACAAGCCCTCGCCACGCCGCTATTATTCAAACGGGTGCCGTGGATTCTCGCCTGCGGTGGGAAAGACCCAAATCCCTCACGTGATGGGTGCGACGGGATGAACGAGACCAAAACATGGCTAACAAGCCAGGGAGCGGACGTCTTAGCCGTCTTGGAAGATCCGGACGGAGACCACGGGGCTTTTCACAAGAGTACACGCAAGTTAGCGAGCCAGGCGCTCGATATACTCGACGCCTACTTTCAACAGTAACATCACATCATCAACACCTTGTCTATGCGCCACAATCATCCACTCAAAAAAACACACCACCTGACCGTCATCCCCGGGTTAGTGCTGATGGTGATCTTTGGCGCCGCCGCCGCGGTGTACCTCGGGTTCATTACCGTCCCGGCGCTCTTCTCGCGTGATGAAGTCAGACCCGATCTGAGCGCCATCCAAGTCAGTGCGATTGCCCCGACGGCCGACGAGAATGGATTCCCGGCGCTGAGCGCGGCGTTAACGTTGACTCCACTCACTGACCTCGATGTGGCTCAGGCGCAGGGGATGTACACAAATCGCGAGTGGTCATCAACCGAGGCCACCGCGCTAACCAAAAAGTATACGACGCTCCTCGACACGGCTACGACGGCCGCGGGTGCGACGATGATCATCCAGCCGGAGTTCTTTACCGCTGAAAGCACGCGCGCCACCTTTGATGGGTTTCTCAACTCCGATCCGAATTTCCCGGCGTCATGGTATACCTTTCCCATGACCATGCGAGCCGTTGGGCAACTTCTCAGCATTCGTGCCCACCAGCAAGCCTTGAATGGGGATTACCCCGCGGGCCTGGCCTCAGCCGCGACGGTGGCCAAACTTGGGCAGACCTTAGCCAATGGACGATCGACGCTAATCGGGCAGAGTATCTTTTCGCACATCATGGTGAGCGGTTTTGAAACCTTTCAGGCGGTAGCCGCAACAGCACCGGCGGATGCGGTGACCAAGGCTTTGCCGTTATTACCAACCGGTGATACAAGCGTCGGCGCGATGGAGAGTCTACGCGTCGAGAGCGGGACCTTCATCGATCGGCTCCCACAACACCTGACGATGGATTGGGTCATCGGGTCGATCGGCGGGCTCTCATGGTTCAATACCGGTGTCTGGTCGATTGCCGCCAGTTCCGGCCAAGATCAGTTCATGTTCCATCCGAACGAGACGAAGCGACTGATGGCGGCGAATACCGCGGAGAATATCCGTGAAGTATCGGCTTCGTGTACGACCGTCACCCCGGAGTCGGATGAGAAAGACTGGAACCTCATTCGCCGCGGCCTCTTCCAAGCCAATGGTTTTGGTCAGATCAGCGCCGCCGAATATGATCGAATGATGCAGGGGGTAGCGAAACATCGCTGTGACATATTCGCAAAAGCGAATATATTGCGAACCGCCGCGGCCGCCCGTGCCTTCGAGATCACGACCGGGGCGTTGCCGGGGGTGCTGACCGAGTTGGTCCCGGGATATCTGCCGTCGGTGCCGCTCGATCCGTACACTGGCCAAGCACCGAAGTATGATGCCATCAAGCGCCTGATCTTCACCGCTGGCGTGACCCGGACCGCCGCGGCGGGTGATCCGGACGCTCTGTATTGGTCCGTCGAAACGCCAACGGTGAAAATCCTGAACGGACAGGAGACCGTCTCGCCGAGCGCCAGTGTGATGACGAACCTCTACTATATCGCTGTGGATGATAATGGTGGTAGCGGAGAAAAGATCGGTTGCGGTGATAGTGTGGTGGCCGTCAAAAAGCCGATTGCGACCCAAAACCTCTTTCCCAATAAGCAGGTTGAAGTCGCCCTCAAAGCGCTCTTCGCCGATACGGCCGAAACGGTTGGGGAGTCGGGCTTAAAAAATACGTTAGCGGCGTCGAAACTGACGGTACTGAGTGTCGACATCGTCCAGCGGAATGGCCTCGTCAATAATAATGCCTGGGACGCTAACACGACGATGCGCGTCAAACTGAGCGGGACCATCTCATCCGGCGGAACCTGCGACGATCCACGAATCAGCGCGCAGATTCTCCAGACCATCGCGCAATTCACCGGCCAATCCAAAATCGACGTGACGGTCAATGGCCAACCATTAGCCACGATCCTATCGTCGCGTGGTGAATAGCGCGGTTGTCCGCAACCCAGGTCCAGTCACTGGCCGTGGGTTTCTGGTATACTCTTGAAATGAGCACCAGCGCCCGGACCGTGGAGTACATTACGGAACAGATCAGCACGGCCGGCGATGTTCGGTATCGAAAAATGTTTGGAGAGTATGCGCTGTACTGTGATGATAAGGTGGTGGCGCTCGTCTGCGATGATCAGCTGTACCTCAAGCCGACCGCGCCGGGGCGAACATATCTCCAGGAGGTTGATGCGGCGCCCCCGTATCCCGGTGCGAAAATATATTATCGAATTAGCGAGGACCGTTGGGATGATCGCGAGTGGATGACGACCGTCGTGAAACTGACCGCCGCCGCACTGCCGCTTCCCGCGACCAAGAAGACCCGACGTCCATCGCCCCCCAATACCGCCTAATAGGAAACTATCTTTTTTCTATGAAGAAAATCCCAACGATCGAGTTTCGCACGTCGCGCATTTACAACGCCCAGTGGACTCGGCCGCCGGAACTGCAAGAACCGCCGTCACGGGCCGAATGGCAAGCCCGATCCAAAAAGCTGATGCGTCTTTGGACCCGCCATCAGTCGAAGATTCTTCGGACTATGTCGTCCATAACTGGGCTACCGTGGGGCGAATCACACATTATTGTCTATCTCTCGTGGGGGATTCGACCGTTCTCTGACCCACTGACGCTCAATCTACGGAAAGATGTCGATAGTGTCTTCGACACGTTGACACACGAGCTCATCCATCGCCATATAAGCGGCGGCCAAAATTGGGTGCGGGTGAAGCGGCGATGGAATGCCATGGTGGCAAAGTATCCCGGTCAACCACCGGTGGCCACCAATCACATCCCAATTCACGCCATCCATGCGGTGTTGTGGCAGAAATTGTTTCCCGCCCGAGTCAAGATAATTCAATCCGATTTGAAATTGGCGCCATATCGGTGGTCATGGTCGATTGTGAATGAGCGCGGTGCGGCCCAAATCATCGAGGATATTTTTGGCCACGCCCAGCCGCGCAAAAAGCGCTCGACCCGCCGGGCTTGACATCGCGGGAATGATGCGCTATCCTGTCTTCCGGCCTACTGCCAAAGGAGGGCTTTGTGTCCGTCTCAGTGATTGAGCGCGATTGGGTGATTCGGTGTGACACGCCTGACTGTACGGTCCAGCACGCGGTCAGCCTCGTGCAGTTCGACGGGGTATTGCCGACCGGATGGCGCCATGATGCTATCCTTGGCCAGCAATTCTGCCCAAACTGTCCCGCGACCGGTGCCACGTGCACCTCGAACCCTGTTACGGCAACGTAACGGGGTGATTTTTTATTTGAAAGTGGAATCGGCCTTGCCAAGTATAGCGTCGGCTGGTATGCTGTGCGTCCGACTTCGTATTATTTGCTGTATGCACACAAAAATTGTCGCCACGATTGGCCCAAATTCTTCCTCACTCCCAACGCTCAAAAAATTAGTCGAGGCGGGAATGGATATCGCCCGGATCAATTGTTCCCACGCCACGCCGATAGAAATTCGTCAACGCGTTACTCGCATTCGCACCGCGGCCAAGGCCGTGCATCGGCGAGTTGAGGTGATGCTTGATTTACAGGGCCCGCGGCTCCGCGTCAGCAATGTTCCATCGACCGGCCGTGTCCTGCGCGATGGCGAAGTGGTCGTATTTGATACAAAACTCGCTCATCATCGCCAAAGTATCCATATCGACGACCCGTATCTTCACCAAGACATTAAGGTTGGTCACCCATTATTTTTGGCGAATGGCCTGATGGAGCTGATGGTCACGAAGGTATACGAAACAAGTATCCACGCCCGAGTTGTCCGGGGCGGATTATTGTTGAATCGGAAAGGCGTGAATGTTCCACAGACGAAACTCACCACGTCGGGATTGACGCCAAAAGACATCCTCGATGTTCAGCGCGGGCTCGACGCCGGGGTTGATCTGATCGCGCTCTCGTTTGTCCAAAGCGCGAAAGATGTGCAACAACTGCGAGCCCTGACGAAAGGGCGCGTCGGGATTGTAGCCAAGATCGAAATGGCCGTGGCGCTAGGCCATCTGACGGAAATTATTAAAACCAGTGATATGATCATGGTGGCCCGAGGGGATCTTGGGTGTGAAGTGCCGCCGGAGGAGGTTCCGTTTTTGCAGAAGAAAATGGTCAAGCTCGCGAACAAGCATCGGCGCCCGGCAATTGTCGCCACGCAGATGATGATTTCGATGGTCAGTGCCCCTCACCCGACCCGCGCCGAAGTATCCGATGTCGCGAACGCGGTCCTCGACGGGGCGGCGATGGTCATGCTTTCCGATGAAACCGCGGCCGGACAATACCCGGTCGAAGCGGTGACTACAATGCATCGGATCATCCGTCGCGCCGAAGGGTAATCTATTCAGGCCTGAACCCGCCTTGACTTTGGCGGGTGCTTTGCTAAGGTCGGGGAGTCCTATCTCTCTCGACCGTCCGGAGGAATGGATATGCGCCCCTTTATATCTTGGTGGCGACTACTGCGCCTCAAGCATGGCCTAACCGCTAGTGTGGCGACGTGGGTAGTGGCTACGTTTTGCCGTCCATCAGCCGCCCACACATCGACTATCTGGCTGGCGAGCGTCGCCATCGGCGTCAGTTGCGTGAGTGCCAGTGTGTTCCACTACGGCGCTGCCAACCGCATATACACGCGGAAGGGTGAGACCACGAGCCTCTCGCGACCGTCGACGCTCATCGTGTGTGGAGCCGCTGGATTTCTCCTGTCGCTCATCATCGGCTGGGAACTTGGGTTCGCTGCACGGTGCGTCTTGGCCTACAATGCCTTGGCCGTCGTCTGTTACGCCCGCTGGTTGTCACGGCACTGGGCGACGAAAAACCTGACCATCGCCCTCGTCCTCATCTCGCCGATCATCATGGGCTACTTGGTCGCCCGGCAATGGCCGCCGCTTCTCGGCTATCTGCTACCGGCGGTGTTCTGCGGGTATCTGGCGCGCGAAATGGCGAAAGATATCAGCGACATCCGCGCCAACTGTGGCCTCAGAGTAACGCTACCAATCTGGATTGGTGTACCGGGGACGGCGCGTCTGGCGATTCTGTGTCTGGCTGGCAGTGTGGCGCTCTTGCTCTGCGCCGCCGACATCTCCGCCGGCCATCGCTGGTCGCAAGTTTGCATGGTGGCGAGCGCCGCGACCCTAGGTTGGACCGCGGTGGCACTAGCGATCGGCCAACCCGTCAAGGTGGCCGAACAGCGGATTGAATATGGTCATCTCTGGCTGATGACCAGCTTGCTCTTCTTCCGATGATGCACCGGGGTGTGGTCGTGACACCCCGGATATTTTATTGTCTAAATATCCCCTCCGGGGGTATACTACGAACATATGGCGATCAATGCTGTCTGGCATCGGGCCCATCGGATGCCGAAAAACCCGACGCCGATTCAGCGGCTTCACTGGCATGAAGCGCATATGAACCAGTGCGCCTGCCGCGCGCTGACCCCAGCCGCGCGAAAGAAACTTGTTGATTTAATCAAAAAGAAGTAATGCAACGCATATGAAAAACAATGGTGCAGTCGGCGGCGGAGTCTACGGAATGGCTTTTATCGGCGCCCTCATTTTCTTTATCCAACAGGCGGATACGTTTTGGATGGGCGTGCTCGGTGTCTTGAAAGCGCTGGTCTGGCCGGCCATTCTCGTCTACCAACTGCTCAAACTCCTGAACGGGTAGAGAGGGGAAGAATGTTGACGATCTAACCGCGGGGCGTATGGTATCCGTAGTGGTTGGCGTATACGGACATGCGCAGGTATTACGTCTATATTCTCGCCACGTATCGAAACGGGACACTGTATATTGGCGTGACGAATAACCTCATTCGTCGGGTTGATGAACACCGACGCGAAATAGGCGAGAGTTTCACGAAGCGATACCATGTGCATCGTCTCGTGTACTTTGAGGAAACGAATGATATCCGCGCCGCAATTTGGCGTGAGAAGTGTCTCAAGCGGTGGTATCGGTCTTGGAAAATTAGGCTGATCGAGGAACACAATCCATCGTGGCACGACCTCTATCCGAGATTGCTTGGGTACGATGGATGCCCGCCGACGCGGGCATGACGGCTAGTAGGTTATGAGGTACTACCTAGTCGTGCGGAGATATTCATCAGTAATAAATGGTCACTCCCGCGTAGACGGGAGTCTACCCCGCCAAACACACAATCCCAGAGTCTGCTATACTCCCAGCCCATGACCCAAGACACCGCCCTGGCGATCCTCACGACCGGCCGCAACGTCTTCCTGACCGGTGAACCCGGCTCGGGTAAGACGTATTTGGTGAACGCCTACGTCGAGTATCTTCGCGCCCACCACATCACCGTAGCCATCACCGCCTCAACCGGCATCGCCGCCACGCACATTTCCGGGGTAACCATTCACTCGTGGAGCGGCGTCGGAATCCGTGACCGCCTATCAAAAACCGATCTCGAGATCATTACGACGACCGACCGTCTCGCCAAGCAAATCTCCGGAACGGATGTCTTGATCATCGACGAAATATCTATGCTCGATGCGTCCGTCCTGGAGATGGTTGATGAGGTTTGCAAATCCATTCGCCGCTCGGCTGAACCCTTCGGTGGCTTGCAGGTAGTTCTGGTCGGAGATTTTTTTCAGTTACCGCCGGTCTCACGTCCGGGTGACGAACCGGCGCGTTTTGCCTTTACCAGTCCGGTTTGGACCGAAGCGATGTTTGATGTCTGCTATCTGACCGAACAACACCGTCAATCCGACGCCGCCCTGACGAGCGTTCTGGCGGCGATTCGTGGTGGCCAACACTCCGATGAAGCAATGGCTCATCTCGACTCCCGTCGCGTCACGTATGACGCCGACGATCATGGCGCCACGAAACTCTATAGCCACAACGCTAATGTCGATGAGGTCAACGCCGAGAAACTCGAAAAACTTCCCGGCGATGTTCATGTCTTCGAGATGTCCCATCACGGCCCGCGTCATAAAATTGAAGCCTTAACCCGCGGCTGTCTGTCGCCGGAACGCTTGGAACTCAAAAAGGGCGCAGCGGTGATCTGCACCCGAAACAATCCGGAAAAAGGATTCGTCAATGGCACGTTGGCGACCGTGGTGGATTTTGCCAAGACGGACGGCTATCCGATTGTCGAGACGCGTGATCGTCGACGCATCACGGTCGAACCAATGGATTGGGCAATTGATGAAGGGGAGAAGGGCGGCGCCCGGATTACCCAAGTCCCGCTCCGCCTCGCTTGGGCGATCACGGTGCACAAGAGCCAAGGAATGTCGCTCGATGCGGCGGTCATGGATTTGTCCCGTTCATTCGCGTTTGGGCAGGGTTACGTCGCGCTCTCGCGCGTCCGTTCACTCGATGGACTCTTCTTACTCGGGTGGAACAACCGTGCCTTGCTCGTTGATCCGATTATTCAAGATCAAGACCGCGTCATGCGTGAACAGTCAGCCCAAGCTGAGCAGTCATGGGCGGCGCGGACCGCCGACGCCCGACGCGAACAACAAGAAGACTTCATCCGGCGCGCCGGCGGGGTCATCCATCCGAAAGTCTCGACCCACGTGCCGGGGGAAGTTATTGATGTCCCGCCACACGCCAAGCGACTTGAGGAGATTCGGAAGACCTATCCGCGCGCCTACACGCCGTGGAGTGATGACGACGATCAAGCCATTGCCGAACTCCATGCGAAAGACCTGCCGATGCGCGAGCTGGCCAAGCGCCTCGAGCGCCATCCGGGCGGGATTCGTTCGCGTCTCAAAAAACTCGGGTTGGTGCAGTAGGGGAGCACGACTGCGCGTAGATCGTGCTACACTATTTGTATGTACCATGTCTACATTCTGCGTTGCGCTGATGGGACGCTTTATACGGGAATGACGACGGATCTGCCGCGTCGCGTCGTGGAGCACAACACGTCGTCAAAAGGCGCAAAATATACCAGAGCACGACGCCCGGTGACGATGGTCTACTCGAAACGATACCGCTTCCAACGGACGGCGGCTCGCGCTGAAGCGGCCATGAAGAAATTAACGCGAGACAAAAAACTAGCGCTCCTTCAGTCGCTTACTGTCGATGAGCGAGCGAAGAGCCTCCGAAAAGCACCGCCACTGAGCATGTAGGCAGGTCGCGCCTTGACGAAAAATGCGCTCGCGCACATGACGCAGTGTTTGCGCGTGCTCGGATCGAGTTGGATGTGTCGTGCGACCTCGGTCTTTTTATAACCAATCGAGGGGTGTGTAATAGCCGGTGATAATAGTCGGCTGATATGATGAAAGATCGATTTTAATGACACATCGCGCCTATGTATATCAAATTTGACCCGTACGATCGGGCGTACGAACCCGCCCACCCAGCCGAGCCAGCGCAACCTCGTCAGCCGGCGCAGCCACCCGAACCCGCCCGCCCTGCTCAGCCTCGAGAGCCCTCGCACCCGGCTCAGCCAGCACGTCCCGCCGTTCCGGCTCGCCCGGCCGAACCGGCCCATACGGAGTAACGAGCGCCGCCCACGGCAACATTGACTTCCCATAGTCGTTTCGATAAGCTGTGGGCACGTTCTCGGAACGTGGATATGTCGGATCGTCCGACAGTCCGCTCTTTACATTCCATCCTGTAGAGGGGAACCCGTCCATGGTGCGTAATGTGTTTTTCACGCTCGCTCTCGTCTGTCTCCCGTCCCTCGCCGCCGCGGCCGAAGTCCCGTACTCCGGCCAGCTGTCGGAAAACGGCAACCTCGTCACCGGCAACCGTTACGTCGCGCTCAACATCTATGCGACGCCGACCGGCGGTGCTCCGCTGCAGCCAGCTCAGGCCGAATCACTCGCGGTCGTCGGCGGTGTGTACCACACGGTGCTGTCGGTTCCGAACAACATCTGGTTCGGCGGTGATCGCTGGATCGGCGTCTCGATCAACGGTGGGCCGGAATTTGTGCCGCGGTTGAAGTACTACGCTCCGCCGCGGACATCGCCGTCGTTGGTGACACGTTTTTCCAACTCCGCTTTTGTCGGGGACCAGTGGACGAAGATCGACAGCGTTACCGTCAATGCCTCTGTCGACGGGTTTACGATCATCAGCGTCGACGGGTTTGCCACCCAGACGATCAACCCAGCATCCGCAATGCAATACGCAATTGCCGAAACGACGCCGGCTGAAGCGCTCTCACTGGTCACGTCGATTCCGGTATCGGCGACGACCATGCCGATGAATGCGACGATCACGGTAGCGATGACCTCTGGCACCCACAAGGTCTATCTGTGGGGGAAGGTGTTGGCCGTGGGCGGGCAGTATCTTACGGGTGTGAGACACTTCAGCGCTCTCTACATTCCGAACTAGGAGGACACGATGCGTACATTGCTCATCGCCGTCCTGCTCATCGGGACGGTCAGTGTCGCCTTCGCCCAGGCCATCCAGCCGAAGACCCTCATCTCGAGCGGGGGAACGCATTCCGCCGCCGGGAATGTGACCATGACCTCGAACCTCGGCGAACCCATCGCCGGTCACTCGCTCAACGGATCGACCGAGATCTGGCACGGGTTCTACGCGCCGATCCCGCCGTCCCTCGTCGGCGTCGACAACGAACCGCCGATCACGTTCATGTCCTTCCTCGGACGGGTTAGTCCGAACCCACTGCGCACGTCGGCCGTCATCGAGTTCGGCAACGCGATCCATCAGCGGGTCGAGCTCACGCTCTATGACGTCACCGGGCGCCGCGTCCGCCAACTTCGGTCGGGCGACCTCTCCGCCGGCATCTTCCGGATCCCATGGGATCTGCGAACCGACGCCGGGCAGTCCGTTCCGGCGGGCATCTACTTCGTCCGTCTCGCCACCCGTGATTTCCACGGGACCAGACGAATGGTGGTCATCCGGTAGTGCATCGCTCCGTTGTACCCCGATCCCTAGCAAGGATCCGGGGTTTTCTTTTTTATCCTAGTTATTTTTGACAGCCGCCCGGGTTCAAGCCAGAGACTAGGGTTTTGAGTTTATCCACAATCAAGGTATACTAGGCAGGTATTTTAGCTAAGAATAGGGGATAAATTGACATTCGGTTTTTCTTCGGGTAAGATTGAGACATGGCTACAAAAAAGGTAAAGGAATTTCGGTATTTCGACCAACCCGATTTTCGGCTGTATAAGGGTGATTGTATTGAAGTTCTCAATGGTCTAAAAGAAAACTATTTTGATATGATCTTCGCCGATCCGCCGTACATGTTATCGAACGGTGGGTTTACGGTTCACGCTGGAAAACGCGTCAGCGTAAATAAAGGAAAATGGGATGAAAGCAAGGGGGCAAAAGAAGATTTTGAGTTTCACGAAAAATGGATTGCAGCCTGTCGCCGAGTCCTCAAACCCGATGGCACTATTTGGATTAGTGGGACCTATCATTCAATATATGCCTGTGGGTTCGCACTTCAACTGCAGGGTTTCAAGATCCTTAATGACATCGCTTGGTTTAAGCCCAACGCGAGTCCGAACTTGAGTGGCAGGTATTTTACCGCTAGTCATGAAACTTTGATCTGGGCGAGGAAGGATCCAAAGGCGAAGCATACCTTCAATTATAAGCTAATGAAAACCGGCGACTGGAACGGTGATTTTCTGAAGAATCCAGGCAAACAAATGCGGAGTGTTTGGGCAATCGGGACGCCCAAGGCGGCTGAAAAGACTTTCGGGAAACACCCGACGCAAAAATCTTTAGCATTACTAGAGCGCATTGTTCTGGCTTCAACCAACAAAGGGGCGAGAATTCTTGATCCATTTTCGGGAAGCTCAACGACTGGGATAGCGGCCGTGAAACATGGTCGGGAGTTTGTTGGGGTTGATATTGACCATAAATTTTTATCACTTTCAAAAATGCGTTATCAAGCCGAGAAAGGTTAATATTATGTCTGCCACGTACGCCGCCGCTCAAGGGTCGGTTCTCGAACAGCAGGTTCGCAGTGTTCTCGGACAAAAAGGATTTCAACTGGAAAGATACTCGGCCTGGTTGAAGAACCCAATGATCGGGGACGAATTGTTGCTTACAAATGCGCCATTCACAACCATCTACAAGCATTCCGGACATACGGAGTTCTTGTTAGTATCAAAGAAATATAACATCCATACACGAATCGAATGTAAATGGCAGCAATCCGCAGGCTCAGTGGACGAGAAGCTGCCGTATCTTTACCTGAACGCAATTGAACAAATGCCGGAAGAAGATATTATTATTCTTATTGATGGAAAAGGTTGGAAGCCGGGCGCAATACAATGGCTTAAGGATGCGATCCGTGAGAAAAAATATGTTGTTGGTATTACAAAAACCAAGAACATCCAGGTATTAGATCTGCAGGGATTCATTGCGTGGGCTAACAAGACATTCCGGTAGCTTGACTTTTTGTTACCGAAAGAGTAAAGCAAGAGTAGATCGTTCGTTACGAGTGTCACACGCGTAACGACGTTCGGGAAGCGATCTTTCAACCCGGGGACAGTCCATGTCTCCACACCCACGCGAGGGACACGATGATCATCCTCGAAGTCATTGGTGCAGTGATCGGGGCGGCGCTGTTTCTGGCGCTGATCTTGGTGGTATTGCTATTGAACTACGGCGGCCGCCAGTGCAATAAGTGCGGCTCGCGAAGCATCAAGTGGTGGACGCTCAGCTCGGGCGACTACCGCTGTGTCTGCAAGGACTGCGGACACCGGTGGGACGAGCACTAGGTACCCTGCACCACGTGTGGGGTTTTACATTTGCGCTAAAAACAAAAGATGATCAGCAGTGAGCCCGCGACAGGAGAACAGTGTTTTCGGCGGGCGCTTTTGTCATGCACAATAGACACACCCGGCGACGACATGGTAGGATACCGCCTCATGCGAAAGACACATGGGATAATGCTCGGATCGATTCTCGGCCTCGTGGCGATTGGGGTCGTGATTGGGGTTGTCGTTGAACAGCGGAAGAACGCGGCCGTCACGGATGACCTGAGATATGTAAACGAGATAAACCTCAGTAATGAATTTGCCGCGGATGCAGAAGGTATAAATGATTTGCTCATCTCGGACGACGTCAACAACACGGTGAACGCCGCCGAAAATAGCAATGTGAACAGTGCGGTTGTGAATTCTGCTACGGTCAATACCAACGTTCGCGTCAACACCAATACGACGGCCAAGCCAAAGAACACCAACGTCGCGACCAATAAGAATACGAACACCGCCGCTAACAAAAACACCAACGTCGCGGTGAATCACAATACGAATACGACCACGAACACGTCGACTAATACGAGCGCGAATACGAACAGCACCAATACAAATACATCGCTGCCCCCGGCTCCGGGTGAAATTCGCTTTTCCGCCTATACGACCGGGTACGGCTGGCCAGACAATACGCCGCCGGGCGGAGCGGTCTCGAATCCGGTCATCCATTCGAGCGCCGGCGGAACGGGAACATACAGCGACCCGATTACCCTCGCTGTGGGGCATAGTATTATCAGCGGACAGGATTACCTCGACTACCCGGCCGGCACGAAGTTTTACATCCCCGCGCTGCGGCGATACTTTATCGTCGAAGACACCTGCGGCGACGGGAACGCGCCGCAAAATGGGCCGTGCCACACCAGCGATGATCCGAACCATCCGCAGCTTGACCTTTGGGTCGGGGGACAAGGAGCGGCGTCCGCGGCGGTGTTTAGCTGCGAGTCAGCTATTACCGAGGTCCACCTCGTCATTCAACATCCGGCGTCGACCTATCGCGTTGTCAGTGGGCCGATCTATTCGGGGACCTGCTCGGCGCTCTACGGCGATACGGTGCTAGCCCAATAACACATCCCGCTCGATGGCGTGACGTCGGTCCGGAGGCGAGTTTTTGTATCCCTAGACGTCGAGCGGATTCGGAACCGACGTTTGCGGAACGGCCTCGCTGAGGAGCTGGAGATGGAAGGCATGCGCGTCGCCGCGTTTGCGAACTTTGTTCCAGAGCGGAGTGGCACCCTCAATGGCTTTGATCACGCTGCGCCAGACAACCAAGGCGATCACAATCCGGTAGAAGATACGTTGGAGTGGGAGGAGGACAATCAGCCAGCGTTTCCCGCGCTCCGGATATAAGGCGAGACCGGCGTAGAGCAGGTCAATCGCGGTAAAAATCAGGTAGACAATGAAAGCCGATTGACCGGAACCGGTGATGATCGCGAGGATGAGCAGGAAGTCCATCAGTGGGACGAGGAGCGAGATCAAAACGGTAAAGATCAAGGTATTCGGGAGGACAACCCAGCCCAGTGCCGGTCGCTCAAAGCTCAAAAAGTGGCGTTTGTATTTCCACAGGCACTGGACCGTGCCGAAAATCCATCGCGAGCGTTGCTTAATAAAATCCTTCAGGTGGAACGGCGTTTCGCTGTAGGCATAGGCTTGCGACTCATAGACGATGCGATGGCCGGCGGCGAGGAGCGCCAAGGTCAGGTCCTGGTCTTCGACGAGTGTATCGAGACTGAAACCCCCGGCGGCTAGGACGAATGAACGGCGCCAGGCCCCAACCGGTCCGGGCACGACGCCGATAGCGTTTATTTCATTAAAGGCGCGCTTGTCCATGTTCTGCGTGATGATGTACTCGGCCGACTGGAAGACGTTGAGAATATTTCGCGACCGCGTAGCGCAGACGCGACCAGCCACGGCCGCTACGGACGGATCATGAAAATGACGAACGAGGCGGGCGATGGTGTACCGATCAAAAATAGTGTCGCCATCCATGAAGACGATCACCTCGGTCTTGGCTAAATGTAAACTATGGTTTAATGCACGGGCCTTGCCGCCGTTTTTCAGGTTGACGAGGCGAACACGTCGGTCATGGCGGTCCTTGATGATTCCTCGGACAATCTCGGCGGTCTTGTCTTTCGAGCCGTCGTTGACGACCAAGATCTTGAGGTGTTCGTAGGTACTATTGAGGACGCTGGTAATCGTCGCGCCGATATTATCTTCCTCGTTGTAGGCGGGAATGACGACGGTGACCGGCTTGGTCCAGGCCGACGGCCGAGCGTACCCATTGACGGCAGCCACGCCGCGGAAGAGCAGGGTCATGATCAACCGTACGAGTACTAACAAGATGACGATCCGGGTGATCCAAATAACCGTCGTGGCAATCGCCGGCGCGAGGCTAATGTAGACGCGTGACGCATCAGAGAAGAGGAAGACCGTATTCGTTTGGTGGGAAGGGAGCGGTTGGTACATGGTGGCCGTAATCGCATCGGCGATTGACATCCGAGTGGTCCGGTCGACCACGCGTTTGGTATCCGGGAGATTGTGTGTGACCTGCCAGTCGACGACGGCGGCTTGCGTCGATGCGCCGTAGGTCCCGCCACGGTCAACAATCGAATAGCCGCTCATAATCATGAATTGCTGCAGGGCGGTGACGGAGCCGTCAGTTTTCGCATCGGTCGCGCCGGGTACGAGATCTTGGGTGATCGCCATTTTTTTGGCCGCATCGAGGCCGAGGAGGTCTGAAGCGGTGGTGAACCGATACCCACGGGCGCGAAGCTCGTGGATTATGTCGGTCAGCGCGGCGATCGTATAGCGTTCGCTGCTCCCATCGTGCAAGAGAATGATATGCCCGCCACCCTTCATCTTTTCCAGCAAGGCGTCAACATTCTGTTTCGGAGAGGTCGCGACCCAATCTTTCGGGTCGACGTCTGCGCCGACAACCACGTACCCATTTTGCAGGGCCCAGTACAATTGCGGTTGCGATCCCGTCGGGGCGGTGGTAGGGTCGCTGCCAATATCGAGGAGATATGGGGGCCGGTAGAGCCGGATCGGTTGGCGGGTAATCGTTTCAATGATCGTATCGGTCAGGTTGAGCTCGAGTCGTAACCGCCAGTTTGAAGACTGGGCTGTTTGGGAGTGCGTGAAGCTGTGATTGCCGATTTCAAAGCCGTTCTCGGCCGCTTTTTTAACAAGGGCCGGGTAACGCAGCGCCCGCGAGCCAATAAAAAAGAAGGTGGCCGGAACCTGCTCTCGTTTTAGCACGTCCATGATCGCTTCGGTGCGACCGGGCGAAGGGCCGTCATCAAAAGTCAGCGCCACGACCTTCGCGGCGCCGACATTATTGTAGTAATAGTTAATATTGACCTGCGCTGGTGGTCGATTGCTCGTCAGGAGGCCATAACTGAAATCGGCGACGAGAAAGATACTCAGGGCCAAAACAACGCCAACGATTCCACGAAAGATGAACTTACGAAAACGTCGCTGATTATGGAAAATCATGGGGGAAAATCTTTGGCGGTGACAAGGACTCGACTGTGCGGGCCGCAATTTTCCCTGTATTTAGCTCCGGTGTCAAGTTCGTTTGGATGGTCAAGTTGGGGACAAGTTTTTTGGCCACAACCAAAAGGGCAAATGGAACAATTCATCCCCAACTTATTTGTTGACAGGGGAGCCGGCCATATGGTTAGCTAATATCCGCGCAATTCGTAAAGACCGAAAAGAAAACGATCCTTTCCCATTGTCTGGACCTCAACGGAACGTCATGCGTTTAGGAGGATCTATGAGAACCGTCCCATTTCGGCGGTCCTTTTTTCGGTATTTTCACTCGTCGTATATTATCTGGTCATAAAAAAATAATTCCATCATTATGCAGAGCAAGTTCTCAATCGGCTGGAGAGTGCCGAACCGAAAAACCACCCGCCAGCGTTCGTGGCGCACCCTAAATGCGATCGTGGCGGTCTCGGTATTGGTCAACGTCTGTGGCTTTGGCCTGTTTGGGGCACCACAAGCGGCCGCGGCGCTTGATTCGGGTGCGATTGCGCCGAACCAGACACTGGTGTCGAATGCGGTCACCAGCCCAGATAATGCGTGGGTTTCCGACAATAATCGTGCCATATTTGGTGCCAGCACCGACACGGCAGATTATGGCTTCGCGAATATCGGCGTGCCGGTTGGCGCCACGATCACTGGTATTCAGGTGACGTTGGAAGGGTTGCATTCATCGGGGTTTAACGCGCGTACCCTTACGACAGCACTTTGGAATACGTCGGGGAGCACACCGGACGCGTACACGACGGTAAAAACAGCCTCGTCGATGTCGACGAGCTCAAACGACAACGTCAGCACGTTGGGTGGCGCGTCTGATCTGTGGGGCAAAACATGGACCGATGCTGACTTTGCCAGTGGTACCTTCAAATTGCGGATTGGTGTCAGCGGCTCCAACGGCAGCGCCCAACTCGATCAAGTACTGATCAAAGTGTATTTTACACCGGCCTGTGCATTAGCTACCCAGGGCAACCAGGTGAGTAACGGCGATTTTGAGATCGCCAGCGGCGATCCAACACTGCCGATGGACTGGGTGCCCGGCTACTTCGACCCCCTCAATATTACGCCAACCTTTACCTATCCGGTGGCCGGTAACCCTGGCAAGGCGGCGAACGTTCAAGTTTCTGCCTACACGGCGGCTTCTGGTGAAGAGGCGAAGTGGCTCTTTACCCCGGTCACGACCTGCCCGGGCAAAACGTTTGATATTTCCATCGGCTACACCTCAAACGTTCTGACGAGCGTCTGGGTGGCGTACCAAATGTCGAATGGAACGACGCCGAATCCAGAATGGGTCGCTGATGCGCCGGCCAGTGCGGCGTGGTCCACCGTGACAGGTCAAATAACCATTCCGGCCGGAGTCGCGAGCTTTCAGGTCTTCCAGTCGCTGGCCGCCGTCGGTTCGCTAACGATTGATGCCGTCTCGGTCAAACCGCTCGTGCCGTTCCCCGAAGGGATGGTGACGCTCAATTTCGATGATACCTTCGCGAGCCAATATACCGTCGCCCCGCCAATCCTCAGCGCCGCGAACCTGAAGGCCAGCTTCTTCGCGATCACCGATTCGTCCGTTGGTATCGGATCGGACAGCAACTATATGACCTGGGCGAATGTGGCGGCACTGAATGCAGCTGGCCATGAAATCGGTGCTCACACTCGGACGCACCCCGACTTAAGTCTCCTGACACCAGAACAGGCGCAGATTGAAATTGCTGGCTCGAAGACGGATTTAGTAAATCACGGTCTGACGCCAACCACCTTTGTGTATCCGTATGGCGTCTATAACGCCGCCATCATCCAGATGGTCAAAGATGCTGGATTCACGAGCGCCCGAAGCGTGGTTCGTGGTTTCAACTACCGAACATCGAATAAGTACGCCCTCCTTGATCAGCAAATCATCAACACGACCACGGTCGCCGAAGTTCAAGGTTGGATTGATCAAGCCAAAGCCAATAAAACGTGGCTGATTCTTGAGCTCCATGAGCAGACCTCGACACCGGGTCCTGACACTGGCGTGTACTACAACACACCGACGCGATTGCAGGAAATCGTCACCGCGATTAAGAATAGCGGCATCAAGGTGGTGACGCAATCCGAGGGGACGACCTTAATCAATCCGGTGATCACGGTGGCGCCGTACGTGTTGACGCCAACGAATCAAGATATCACCGTGACCGCCACGACAGATTCGGGCACGCTCAACGCGACGTCGCACCTATTTACTGCTAATGGATCGTTTGATTTTATCGCGACGGATGAGAACGGGAATTCGACGACAAAAACGGTCACCATTACCAATATCGATAAGGTTGCGCCGGTGGTGACTATTGCGCCGTACACATTGACGCCGACCAATCAAGACATCACCGTCGCGGCCAGCACAAACGAGGGGACGCTGAATACCACCTCACATGTCTTTACGGTCAATAGCGCTTTCGACTTCATCGCGACCGATGCAGCCGGGAATGTGACCACCCAGGCCGTGACCGTGACGAACATTGATAAAACAGCGCCGATTATTACGCTCGATCCTTACAATACGGCGCTGACGAATAGCGATATTACCGTCACGGCGCATACGAATGAAGGAACGCTCAATGTGGCCTCGCACACGTTCACGCTGAACGGCTCGTTTGATTTCGTGGCGACTGATGCAGCCGGGAATGTGACCACCCAGACCGTGACGATCAATAATATCGATCGCATCGCGCCCGCTGGCACCATCTCGTACAACACCACGGCGCCGACCAATGGCCACGTCGTGGCCACCCTGCTCCCAAACAAGTCCGTGACCGTGACGAATAACGGTGGCTTGTTCACCCATGTGTTCACCACGAACGGGAGCTTTACGTTCACCTTCGTCGATGAGGCAAATAATACCGGATCGGCGATGGCGATTGTCTCAAACATTGATACGACCGCCCCGGTCATCACATTGACGCCATACAATACCGCCCCGACAAATACTGATATCACGGTCTTTGCCACGACAAACGAGGGCTCACTCAACGCGACGGCACATACGTTTAGTGCGAACGGCGCCTTCACCTTCGTGGCGACGGATGCGGCCGGTAATAGCACGTCTCAGGCGGTGACGATCAGCAATCTGAACAAGGTCAAGCCGGTGATCACCCTGATCGGGTCAGCTACCATCACTCTGACAAAAGGCGCGGCCTATAGCGATGCTGGCGCGAC
Source organism: uncultured Gammaproteobacteria bacterium (assembly GCA_964397195.1). GTDB lineage: Bacteria > Patescibacteriota > Patescibacteriia > SBBC01 > CAIJZX01 > CAYNGY01. The sequence goes on from CAYNGY010000001.1 coordinate 317,058, forward strand.
GGCGACTGATGATGTCGATGGCGATATCTCGATCAAGATGACGGCTGAGAACTCGGTGAACACGGCGGTTGTCGGGACCTATGCTGTCCGCTACACCGTGACCGATTCCGCCGGCAACGTAGCCGATCCAGTCACTCGGACGGTGAACGTGGAGGCTGCCCCGCAAGTGCTAGGCGCCACAACCTTCCACCCGATCATCAAAACGATCAAGCCGGTTAAAGGTGTGTACTCGTACAAGCTGAACGGGAAGACGATCAAGATTCAGCCGTTCGGTTCAGACTATAAAGGTGTGGTGTGGGGACGGAGCATCGACTTCGGAACGAGTGGCAAGATTTATGTCTTCCTGAATGCCGGTGCCTATAAGAAAGGCCAGATCAAGGTGTACCAAGCCAACGGGAAGCTCTTAAAGAGCTACAGTCCGTACGGTGGGTTTGCCCTGAGTGGCCTGAACGCTTCCATCGTTTCGGAATCAAACGATCAAGTCTATCTCGTGGTGGGGACGCTCCGCGCCGGGACGACCGTCAAGACCTATCAGGTTACCGCCAAGAAGCTCACGGCGTTGAATGGACTCGTGACGACGACCAAATCCGGAAATGTCCAAGTGAGTTTCCAAAAGCTGTATAAAGGCCAGTATGGTCTGGTGACGATGAAGCTCGGCGATCGCAAGACATTGAAAGTCTGGAAACTGAATTTCACGACCAAAAAGTTTGTCGAAGATAAGAAAATCAGCAAAACGAAGCTGAAAATCTAAAACTTTTGGTGCGAGAAGCCTCGTCGATTGGACGGGGCTTTTCGTTTCGCGCTATGCTATGGTCAATGACTCTTGACGTCCGCCGGTCACATCCGCGCCGCAACATGAAACGGCATCTTCCGACCGATACATTTCGCTACGATATTCATGTCCCGTCGAAATCGGTCGCGCGGATTCAACGAGCGATCTGGGCCGGGATTACCCAGGTGCGTGAGCAGACGGGCCTCACGACCGGCGTCCGGGTGAAGGTCTATATGATGACCGGGATCAATAAAAATCCGCTGCAGACGAATACACCGCTCGCCTGTTATGGATTTACGACGACGAATGGGATTTCATTCGGATTGGCGCCGAACTATCTTCGTTCCTGGCGGTTCCGACAGGGATTGGTGAGCTCGAGCATCCACGAGTATACGCACTATCTGCGGTATAAACACCAGGTCGTCCAAGGCTCGCGGACAGTCCTAGCGGGGATGATCGAAGAAGGCATTGCTATCTATCTGGAAACCGTGTTGAATTCGGCGCCGCTCTATATTGACCTCCGGATGCAAACGGAAAAAAACATGCTGATATATTGGGAGAAGCTTGAAGGTGTGCTTGGTCAGATGGGTTCAAAAACACCGGCGGTCTTAAAAAACGAAACGTACCGGACGATTTATTACCGACTCGGTTTCGGGATTGTGGCCCAGTATATGAATGATCACCCGCGGCTAACACTCCGACACGTGGTGACGATGCCGCGACGCGCCCTCATCGCCTATGCGCGCCGTGGATATAGGGAACCGCAAACGACCGACGGTCGGAAGAGGACGGCGAGGTGAGTGGAGATCAAGCGACATCGTCGTCAAGGATCCATTTCGTGGTGCGTACGAGTCCACGTGCAAAGCGGCTGCGTCTGGCGGTCCACCCAGACGGTTCGGTCGTCGTGACCATACCGCAGCGCGTGGCCGTGTATCACGCCGAAGCATTTGTGCGTAACATGGCGCATTGGATTCGGGCGAGACAGGCATACTGGCGAGCACATCCGCAACCGAGGCCGCGATTCACCGCCGCCGATTACAAAAAATACAAGGAAGAGGCGCGATGGCGGCTGACGGAGATGGTGGTACGCTACGCTCAGGTATACGGATTTTCCTACCGCGCGATTACGATTCGGAATCAACGCACCTGCTGGGGGAGTTGCAGTCGGAAAAAGACGCTCAGTTTTAACTACAAACTCATATTTCTTCCGGCACGGGTGCAGGAGTACGTTGTCGTTCACGAGCTCTGTCATTTGCGAGAGATGAATCACTCGCCAAAGTTCTGGACGCTGGTCAGCCAGATCATTCCGGATTATACTGAGCGACGCCGGGAGCTCCGACGGCTCGGCGTTCAATACCGCTAATATGGCCTTCACGATCCCGTCTTCAATTCCACTCCGGATCATCTACGTCCTTCTTGGCGTTTTGACGCTGTTTCAGCTGGCCCTGATTTTCGGTGCGCCGTGGGGGCATGCCGCCTGGGGCGGAGCGCATCGCGTTTTGCCGACGCTCTATCGGCTCGGCAGTGTCAGTTCAATTTTGCTCTACCTCTTTTTCGTCTGGGTGTTTCGTCAGCGCGAACAACATCCGCAACGGAAAAGCACCAAGACATTGGCCTGGATCATTTTCGGGTATTCGGTAATCGGCGTGGTCATGAATAGTATTTCGTCGAGCCGCTTAGAAAATTTCATCTGGGCACCCGTCTCGGCGATCCTTGCCGTCTGCATGTACCTGATCGCCCGACCGCCGCGGAATATCTACGGTCCATATTCGTATTTTCCATAATCCAGAGTCTCGGAGTATACTGGTGGTAATAAACCATCGCCTCAGTCATGGACCCACAATCCAGCATGAAAAGAATACACCTCCTCGGAGCCGCCTTGGCCGTTTTCCTGGTGATCGCCGCCGGGTGTGGCACGAAGACGTCCTCCACGAATCAAACGATGGGGACGCCGACGAATAAGGCGACAGACGTGATTAAGCCGGACGTCAACCTGAATGGTCAGGGCAATGACGTCGAAAAGAAAGTTGTCTTGCCGAGTACCACGGCCAAATATATCACGGCCGTGCCGCTTGACCTGACGCAAATCGAACGTATCTCGAAGTATCGCAGTTGTGCCGGACATGATCGCTCAGGATATTCGTTCGCTGGTGTCTTCGAATCCGACCGCTCGATGAAACACTACGTCTACCCGGTCAAGAAATTTCAGGGCACCACAAACGCGGTTAAACTGTTCGCGCCGTTTGACGGAACCGTCGCGACGATCAATCCGGAAAAGGATAACGTTGGGGGACGGCCGAAAGGTGGTCACGGTATTGGATTCTCAACACCGGTTGACCCGAACGTCATCTTCCAGTTCGGCCACATCTATTTCGTCAAGGATTTTGTCGTCGGCGACTCCGTCAAAGCGGGAGAGCTTGTTGGGTATGCCGCGCTCGGCAACGTCGGCAATGACTTCGATCTTGATCTCCTTGGTACCCGTCTCCCGACGAGCGGGGCCGAAGTGCTCGGTTCCATTTTTGAACACCTGTCCCCGGCAGTGGAGGCCGCTTTCGCCAAGGTTGGCATCACGCCGGATACCACGTCCTGGAGTGCTGAGTATCGCGATGCGCATCCGTGCTATTACAACCAACCAGCCAAGCAAGATCCAACCCTGACCGGCCGAAACAACGTCGACTGGGTAGTCCTAAAAAAATAATGGTGACCCGACGCGCCTTCTCTCTATTTATTCTCGGCTTTTTCGCGCTCTGGACGCTCGCGTGGCTGAAACACCAGCTCCTGGTGGTCGGCTGGCACTGGTGGTCGGCGGATAATCACCCGGTCGAACTGATCTACTGGGCGATCATGAAATGTGTCATCTGGGTGGTCTATCCGGCGCTCTGGTGGTGGAAACGGGTACCGAACATTCGCGATTTCATCGGCCTAGCACCCTCATCCATTAAGTCAGGATATCAGTGGGGCAGTCTGACGACGCTGATTTGGGTCGGCGCCGCTCTGGCGGCCATGCCGCTGCTCGGGCAATCATTCGGTTGGCCGGACCACTGGGCTTCGTACGTCTATGCAGCAACGCTGACCCCAATCATGGAAGAAATACTCTTTCGTGGGTTTATCATCTCCGGGTTCCTGGCGCTTAAGATCGACGGCAAGATTGCGAACCTGATGACGACAATTCTATTTCTATTGATTCACGGCGTTGGCTGGGCCTTCCAAGGAGTTTTCCTGCAGCATATCACCTCGACTGCGGTGGTCAGCATTGCGCTCCTGAGCATCCTCGCCGGGTTCATTCGCATTCACAGCGGCTCGCTTCGCGCCTCGATGCTCCTACATATCGGTAACAATGGCCTGGCCGGACTAATACCGTAGGGTCGGCGTGACTTGACATGGTTGGGCGACCGGGTTTACACTTTCAAACTCTTTAACAATTCGTTCGAAACCATCCATTCCTGGTTCCCTTATCGAGTAGGGGCAGTAGCGCGTAGGTCAGACCGATCGTCTGGACTGTGCGCTGTGGCCCTCGGCTATAGCATCAGCGCACCGACACGACGTCGGTGCCACGGTCTACAACCAGGAGGAGGTTCCAGATGTCTGGTCCGTCCGTTGCCCAGGAGACCCCCGGAGACATTGTCTTGGCGTTGTTGCAGGTCGACCCGAACCTCGGGTGCTGTGAGGTCGCCATGCGTCATGCGCGCGAGGACCTGACCATCCGCCACACCTTGGCCAGTCGGCTGCTGCGGCCGGAGATTCGTCGTCACCGCGTGACGGTCGACTATCGCCCGGAGGCCGTTCGTCGGATCAAGGAAGCGCTTCGGCCGCTCATCGCCAAGGCGACGCACTCGGGTCTGACCGAGGAGAGTTTTCGCGTGACGCGCACCGGTCGGGCCGACGTTTTCGTCGACGAAGTCTTCATCGGTCGCCCGCTCAGGACCGGCCAGAAGCTGGCCTTCATCCGCGCGCTCAAGCGGCGTCCGCTGTGTGTCATCGAATCGGTCACCACCTTCGACGAGGTTCTCTGCGGCGTCCCGTACCCGATCATGGCGCTCTGTAGTCCCACATTCGAAACGATCGGTTCCTTCGAAGCCATGCCGGCGTTGCTGCAGACGCCGGTCGAGCGGATCCCGAGCGCCTGTCGCCCGGAGACGCTCTGGAGTCAGGAGTATCGTATCCTCATGGCCGCCGACGCTGCCTAGCGTCACCCGTTCTTCTCGCCCTGTTCTCTGTGGGGAGCCCTCGCCGGGGCTCCTCCGTTTTTGTATAAAAAATTCGCGGTGGCCCGTGAGAGCCACCGCTGAAGGTGCGGGCGCATCAGAGTCCGATGCCCTGATGAACCATGAGTTGGAAGGTCGTATTCTGGCCGAGTCGATGCACGCTGACCTTCAGGTACCAGTAGTCGTCGCTCTGCCACGACCACTTCCGATTGGGGTTGCTGATGCCCGTCATCCGCAGGGTGATCGGCACTCCATGGGTCAGCTGGCGACTGCTCGCCGCGAAGTCCACGTACTCGCCGCCCGTACCGGTGTTGGTGTGCTGGAAGTACGCCTGCCAGCCATCGAGGACGAGATCTTCGGCCGGCGAGATCAGGGTGATGACGAGCGAGGTGTCGTGGAAGGCGGCCGTATAGGTGACGGTCGGCGCGTTCGGGTTGTCCGGGGGGGTCGGCGGCGCGGTCGGTCCGCTCTTTCCTTTCGAGCAGCCAGTGACGATACCGACCAAGATGATCAAGAGAGCGGATCGCGTTAAGAAACGGAGCATTTGCCTACTCCTTTGGCGGGCGTAAGCGACCAATTTCACTTACATCGCTACCCTGTCATAAGCCATGGATCGTGTCAACCGTCGGACGAGGTGGACGAGTGTGCATCGGCGTAAAAAAATTCGCGGTGGCCCGTGAGAGCCACCGCTGATGGTGCGAGGTGTGCGCTGCCTAGCGCTAGTTGATGAACAGGCCGAGCGAGGCGAAGCTGGTTGATGCCAGCTGATGCTCGCGGAGGATGCCCCGACACTGTTCCGCCAGGGCGTCGGCCGACAGGACGTGCATCAGGTCGCAGTTCCAGGCGCGGGGTAGCAGCCGTCGATCGGACGGCGTAGTCAGGTGCAACCCCAAGCCGAACCGATAGGTCGGAAAGTTCCGTCGCGCGTCGAGGAACCGGCCAATGGCATCCATCGGGATCTCGCTGACGCCGGCGGCGAAGACGAAGTCCGTCATCGTCGGGGCGAAGACGATCGCCAGGACCTGACAGTTGTTGTTGGCCATCTCGAACGAGACCATGGCGTGCTCACTCGACGCTTGGTAGGCGACGAGGTTGCTGTTCACCTCGGCCAACTGTGCCGGCGGGTAGTTCAGGCTGATGACCGGCATGGTGGCCACGCCATCGGTAGTTACACCGATGCTGATCGAGTGGGCCCGGAAAACGCGGGCGAGTTCATGACTCAAAGGACACTCCTTCCGTGAAGGTGGCGGCGAGAAACGTGACTCACTGCGGGGGACACGCTACCAAAAAAATCCAGGTTTGTCAACCCCAGCCGGTTAGGAAGTGGTGGCGGGTGAATTTACGGGGTGACCCCGACAGTCAATGTTTGTGTGTCGACTCGCTGGACGCGCCAACACCCGTCAACCTTTTTTGTCGTCCATGTCAGACGGGTAAACGTCTGGCCATTGACGGCGCGTTCGCCAATGTCACTCCACGGATGGTTCTGATCAAGTCCGGTCAATTCAAGATTCTGCGATCGATAGGTCGACATCGCCTGTTCAAGCGACTGACGATCCGCCGCGGAAATATCCCGTGTGTAATATCGCCGGACCGTGGCGCTATCATGGCTGGTCATGGCCGCTAAGAACCCACCGAGGTAATCCCGCGGGTCGTCGTAGCTGTATTGAATCGTTTTTGGCTTTGGACAGGTCGCGCTCGGGTACTGCTGCCAGATAAACCATCCACCGATCACGACGACGATAACGGTCAGCGAAGCAGCATACCAAACTAGGGCCCGAGACCGATGTGGGACGGGGCGTGGGCTGTTGAATGCGTTGTTCGGGGTGGAATCAGTCATATTCGAAATCTACCATATTCTATATGGCGCGACAAACCGTAGAATCCGCGGTAGACTATCGTCATGACTGTCTCCACCCTCCATCAACTCGCCACCGATATCGTCTCGCGAGCCAAAGTCCTCAAAGACAATCACACCGATCAAAGCGGCGCGCCCGTGAATTACGCCTGTATTTTTTCGCAGAGCGACACTGAATATCATGAACTCTTGGTTGCGGCGCAGGCGATAGGTACCGTCATCAAAGACACGCCCACCGGGCCGCTATTTCAGATCGCACCCCTCGCCACGAGTGCGGGGAAACTCCGGCTCCTAAAAATCCGCAAACCCGACGCAACTCGCCCCGAACGCGGTGATGCTGATTTTACCGTTGATGACTACCCGGGCTTCAAAGCCAGATGTCTGTCCAAACCGGGATTCAGTCTGATAGAACGTCCGGGGATGGAAATGATTGAATTGGTTGAGTCGGGGACGAACGTGCGCGCCTACTTTTCCTATCCGCCACTCGACCAAGAGCTTGGGCTGACGAGCGATCAGGTTATTCCCGAGATCGTGCCGAGTGCGAAACCGTCTCCCGGGCCTGCTATGCTCGCCCGCGTGTTTCGATATTGGCCGCTCAGCTCATTTCACACCAACCCGATCTATCGACTGCCGATGCTGGTCATCATGAAACTTCTCGGGCTGCTGGCACTCTTCCAGTTGGCGCTGATCTGTGGACTGCCGTGGGGGCGTGCCGTCTGGGGCGGGCAGGATGACGTTTTACCAACCTCATTACGAATTGGCAGTGCCATTTCGATCCTCATCTACATCCTGATGTTCAGCGTCGCCCTCGATCGCACCAGCGAAAACTCGCGCCGTGTTTATCGTCGCCGGACAGCGGTTCTGACCTGGGCGATCACCGTCTACCTCTATCTGGGTGTCGTCATCAACCTCATCTCGCCAAGTCTGTGGGAGAAATATTTGATGGCGCCGATCGCTTTCGTCCTCGCCCTAAGCTTCACTCGCTTGGTCCGTCGGCCGAAGATGACGGAGGCCATGGTCCACGCCAATTCGTAAACAAAAAACCCCGACGGTCGCGGTGGGCGACTATCGGGGGAGAAGGGCGCGAAGGGCGGCGGCGTTGGGTGGTTCTTGGCGTTCGCCAAGGGTGATCAGGATGCCGTGTCGGTAGTAGGGCATCGACGGAACGTTCAGGCGGCAGTGCTGATGGATGACACACTGGAGACAGCTGCGGGCGAAGGCGCGGTGGCGTCGTGCATCCCAGGCCATCCGCAATGGGCCATGTCCGTTGACCGACGGTGTGGCCGTGAAGAGCGGCAAATCGTTGACGTCGGGCTGGACCCAGATGATCTTACGTTCGATCTTCGTATTGCGGGCGCGGTACCGACCGTACTGAGTGAACCAGTTGCCCGGATTGTGCGGACACATATCGCGGGCAAAGAGCCAGATCGCGTTCGCGAACTCGATCGGATCGGTCTCGGTCAGGCGGGTGTACCGCACCATCAACCGGCGCAGAACCCGCATGATCTCCGGCGTGTAAAACGTGCGGTGCCGTTTCCGCTCGATATACATCTCGTGGCCGAGATGACCATCCGTCCAGCGAATGATCTTCGTGGCGACCGCGATGCGCAGCCAGTGGATGTCGATCGGCGGCGGAAAATGGTACCGCCTCAACAGGCCGGCGTCCATGTAGAAATAGACGAGCATCGACACCATCTTGTAGCCGAACCCGAGGAAGCCGAGTTCGACGCCATGGACCCGGCGCGTCAGCAAAAGACGACAGGCGCCGTGATAGGTGTTGAGCTGGTCGATAAATCGCTGCATATCACCGCCGGTGAAGGCGAGTAAGCGACGCGAGTTTTCGATCCAGTGCTCGGCTACCTGAGCGCTGTTGAATCCGAGCTTGTAGGACTCGAGCAGGGCAGTCAAGGTCGCGACCTCGAGTTCCGACGCGGCGTAACTCGGGTTGAAGACCTCCGGATGATCGCGGTGCAGATCGGTCAGGGCCACCATCGCGGTCGTCGAGTTGATGCCGCCCTTCATCTGGCTACAGGCGTAGAACAGGAGCAGGGCGAGCTCAGTCGGACGGGCCGTAATGTCGGGCGGCATATTTTCGGCCACGTGTGGCACGACGAGGTCGGGGCGCGAGAAGGGATACTGCTGACGGCGGGCGGCGTCGAGGACCAGGCCAAACACCGCCCGGGCGCGACGCATACTCGTCAGGTACGGATGGGTGGTGGCCATGGTCGGCCTCACTGGGTGGGAAGGACAGTGAATCAGGACGATCCCAATTCGCCCGCAGTATGGGCGTTTTCCGGGGGTGCGTCAAGCGCCTTCCGGGCGAATAGTAGGCCTAGCCACGATTGACAAATCGTCGATTCCGTGTAAGGATGGGGCGGTCTCTGACGGTGATTCGAGATATGACCCATGCACACCGGAGGTGCTCTTTTGGTACTGTTCGTCGAACGCTACATCAATCGCGGGGCGCTGGCGCCCGAGACCATCACGGTCGTAGAGTTGACCGGGGACGGTCTGCGGGCCATCGTCGCGACGGCAATGTCGCACCACGGGGTCAACGTCGACCCGACGATGATCAACCTCAACACGTTCTACTTGGACACGGTGCCGCCTCGTAGTAATCGGGAGGAGCATGTCGACTACATGAGCCACGACATCGTCATCGTCGTCCGTGACGATGCCCCTCGCTGGGTCGGCATGGGCTGTCATTCGACCGCGGAACAGATCGCTGTCAAATATGGCGGAATCTTGCCGCCGGCGCTCAAGGTTGGCGTTGCGATCCAGCTCTGCACCATGGTGGATGTCACGGTCACGACGTAGAAGGTCCACAATTCCGCGGAGGCCCAATGCCGAAGATTCTGCTGTACCGCAAGCCGACGTTCATCACGGATGACATGGTCGGCGCGCTGACGCTGATACTTCGCGAGGAAGCGGCGCCGCTGCTCTCGAGTCCGAGCGCTGGTGAGATGATCACGCCCATGCAGATCGAAGTCTGGGTGCACGATGGGCACCCGCTCGACGACAACACCTGTGATCTGTCGATCGAGGTCCAGGCCGGCGATGTGTCTGGGCGGGGCAAGACCGGGCCGAAGATCATCAAGACGCTGGCCGAAGCGGTCGGCCACATCGTGCCCCACCTGGTCGGCAACCCCCTGCGGTCGATCGACACCTGGATCGAGCTCGACCTCGGCCAGAAGTACGGCCGGAAGATCTGGCCCTGAACGCACCATCCCGAAGCCCGTCGCGAGGAGATTCTGAGCTTGTCTCAGACCCTCGCGACGGGCGATTTTGCTTTGAACGTGGAATTGACAACGGCCGTTTCACGGGATACAGTGTGGCCGGATTTGTTCGCACCCTCAAGTATCCAAAAACGAGGAGGCACCCGTGTTCCATGCGCTGCAGTGGCTTGGAGGGGGCTGCTACCTCCTCAATAAGATCTTTCTCGCCTGGACCGAGGACGCCGCGCAACGTGGTCATGATCGGTGGGCGAACATATGGCGAATTACCGCCTGGGTGGTCTATCTGATCGGCCTCCCGCCGTGGGTCATCATCTTCGTCCATCGGCAAGATTGGATCGCCGCTTCCGTGGAAGCCGGCGGGGCCCCGGCCATGGTCCTGGGACTAGTCATCGCCATCAATGGCTCAACCGCGAAGTCACCGGTGTGGCTCGACCGACTGGCGTTCCTCTGCATCCCCATCGGCATCGGGTATAGTCTCTACGATTTCGGTGGCCTACGAACATTCAGTCAGGTTCTCGAGCTCGGTCTCGCACTCGGGTTCCTCACCGGAACGTACCAACTCGCGAAACAAGATCCACGAGGATACCTCTGGTACGTCCTGATGCATATCAGCTGCGGGTGGCTGATGGCGAACCAGGGTTTCTACTGGCTCGCTGCTCAGCAAGCCGTCTCGCTCCTCTTCATCATCCGGGCCTATGTGACAGCTATCCGGCGTCCGTCGGTCTGATGGCGCCCCGCTTCGTTCACTCGAAGCGGGCGATTTTGTTTTCGGCGAGCCGATTCTCCACGCGGTTCTCGGCCTGGCCCGAACCTTGGTCGAACAATAATGAATATATACCCCAGAGATCGATCTTGACGTCAGTCTATTTGACGGCTAATGTGGCCGCACGCACCTCTCCATCCTGTACCGGAGGACACACCATGATTCGGACGTGTATCGTTCATCAGTTTTCGCCGCAGCTTGACGTACTGCTCACGGCGTATGCACATGTCTTTACCCGGGCATTTCCGGGCCATCCCTTCGAGGACTCGCTTGCCCAGGCGCGTCACGAGATCGCTCGCGGCGATCGCTTCATCTTCGCTCTCGACGAGGATGGAAACGTTCTCGGGTTCGTCACGTGGGAGCGGCATGGCTCGCCGTCAAATCGCCTCGCCGAACTCGAACACATCGGTGTCGACCTCACGAATCCTGCCGCTCGCGGCATCGGTCGTGATCTGATCGCCGCCCTCGAAGCGGATGTCCACGAGATCTACCGACTACATCGCTTCCCGGGCGCGCGAAAGATCTTCCTCCTGACGCACGCTGAGAACAACCGCGCGCAGAACCTCTACCGCAAGTGTGGCTTCGTCCACACGGCGACGCTCCCGGAGTTCTGGCATCCGCGCAGTGACCATCGCAGCGGGGACGAGTACTACTTCGAGAAGTCCTACCCGGACTAGCCTGGCACATCGCGCTCCGCCTTCGCGGATAATCCGCGGCCCGTCATCTCCCTCGTGAGATGGCGGGTGATTTTTTTGTTCGGTCGGTTCCCCACGCGGTTCTCGGCCTGGCTGGAACGATAAAGGGTGATATATCCTTCGACCCGGGTGGAGAGGGGGAATACCATACGCTTGACAGCTCCTTGAGTACTCAAGTATTATACAACTATATGACCCACCTCAGCCCATCAATCAATTTCTTTATCCAGCTCGCCAAGACGCAAAACCGATTGACGAATCGCTTTGACCGCGCCCTCGGCGGCCTGAGCCTAACCGAGCTCCTCGTGCTCCTGAGTCTCGAGCAGGCCCCGGATCATCGACTCCGCCGTGTCGAACTAGCTGCCCAAATTGGTGTCAGTGCCTCGGGCGTGACCCGGATTCTCTTGCCCATGGCCAAGGTCCATCTCGTCAAAGACGGTACGGTGGCCGATGACGCTCGGGTGCGAACGGTCATGGCGACGGCCGCCGGTCGCGATAAACTGCATGACGAATTGAAGCGTCTCCAATTCCTTGTTGATGAATTACTGCCGGATGGCACCCGCAAAGACCTCGGCGCGACGACGGAATTCCTTGAGGCCCTCGGCGGGCGGGCGATGATGCGGTAGGTTGTCGCGCGAGTAGTGCGAGCCGGGTGGCGCGGGATTTGACATCCTGTTCGCGCGCTTTAGACTTCGACTATGACATCTTGGTGGCGGCGGACAACATCTATGCCGAATGACGTGACTCGGGTGGAATTCGATCTGGCGATGCGCCGTATTGATGAGCGTTTTGATACGATGGAAAGACGTGTCGACTCCCTCGACACTGTCTTCGTCACCAAGGATGAGTTCAACACGAAGTTGGATGAGGTGATGGTTATCTTGCGTCGCCTCGATCAGGAACGCATCTTCACTCTCGTCTGGATCCGCCGGATTGATGCCGATGTGGCGCTGTTGAAAGAGCGGGTTGCGCGCCGCTAACGCCCGAGGGGTGGGAGATGTATCAACAGGTCGGGTGATTGCTCGCGCCGCGTGGTTTTGCTACCCTCACCACAACCTATTTATTACACCTAGATCATATGATTGATTTCTCAATTTCGTGGATGCCGTTCCTGACGGTGGCGGTCGCTAATTTCTTCCTGAGCTGGGTATATTATTCCCCGGTCTCCCCATTCTTCCGAATGTGGCAACGCGGACTCGGAATGGATCCGAATAATCGGACGATGACCGACGACCAAAAGAAAGCTATGCCGCGCTTGATGATGGGCGCAGTAGTCGGGACGCTCCTGCTGTCGTACGGGATGCAGGTGCTCGTTCGCAGTCTCGACCTGACGACGTTTTCTGAGGGGATGCTGATTGGCTTCGTCGCCTGGTTCACCTTTGCGGTGACCCACAGCTTGAACACCCAGTTTGAGGGCCGCAAGCCGGTCATCCTGGTCATCAATGATCTTTGGTTCTTGATCACCTATCTCGGATTCGGCGGTCTGCTCGCCGTTTGGCGCTAGGTACACATACCGCCAAACAAAAAAACCGCCGCGGGGCGGTTTTTTCTTCAGGTTATTTGTAAATTTTATCAAGCGTTGCTTCGTGTGGTTTGCCGATCGATTGGATCGTGTACCGTGGAAAAAGTGTCCGGAGTTTGCTGCGACGGAAAAGCTGATCAACCGTACCTTCACGTTCTTCATATGATAAACGTGACAGTGATCGGTAGAGAATAAGGTGGAGGAGTTCATGCGCAATCGTTTCTACCACCCGTGGTACCGGATCGGTTTTTATAATGCGGAGAAACAAGCGGTTCGGGCGACGAAACTGGCCCTCTGGTCCAAATATTGAAACGTGGCTGATGTATACTGGTCGGACGTCTGCAGTCGAAAATCGTCGTACAATGGAAAAATAGGCACGCTCTTTTTTGCGCCATGCACGCTCTACCGTACGAATGTCAATCGGGGACGGCGTGCCTAGAGTGAATAATGCAGACTTTGGGAGAGGAAGATTCACGGGCATGCGTTGACGACGAAACCACGTCCGGAGTTCTTCGAGGTCGCGCTGATGCGCGCGCTCGCGACGGATATCGTGGGAAAATGTGACGGTAGGCATAAGGACAGTATACCGCCAGTTGCGTACAAAGAAAACAAAGGATCCGGGTCGGCCTCCACCGACCCGGATTTAAGGTGTTGCGTTACTTGAGCAACCCGCAGGCATGCATCGTGACGATGAGTTCTCGGGCTTCCTGCTCCGCCGTGACGTTTCGGGCGAACGCGTCACGGATCTGGGCGACGACGTCGCCGATCGTTCGGGTGCCGTCGAGTAGCTGGAGCGTCTTGGCGCCGAGGGACGAGAAGGCGAGAATGCCGAAGCCCTTGAAGTAGCCAATCGGGCCGTTGATGTCGGACCGGATTCGGTACTGGCGGGTCACCGACAGCCGCGTATCGTCTGAGATGATCGCCCTCACGCCCATTTCCTTGGGCGTGCGGAGGTGTTGCCACCATTCGCGGGCTCGATACTGCATCATCCCACCGAGTCGACGCGACATCGTCCAGACGTTTTCTTCTTCGGGCGTCGGGATGAACTCGTCCGGTGCGTAGAGATGTGCGCCCGGTCGTGAGGCAGAACATCCAGCCCCACAGAAGTGTGGGCACACGCGGCACTGCCATGGCAGGTGTTCCAGAGTGCGCATGGCCGCCAGTCGTTCCGTCCAGATCGTGGTCAGCGGAGTCGTCAGGATGTTGCCGAGCGTTCCGTTGAGGATGGAACAGGACTTGACGTCGCCGGTGAAGGAGATGTGGCCGAACCCGGTACCTTGCCAGCAGCCGGTGACCAGATCCCAATCCGCGACTGGGATCGTGCAGAGAGGGAAGGCGTCACCCATGACGGCGTTGATTCCGGTCTCGGCTTTGACTCGCCGCATCTCCGTGAAGAGCCAGCGGTAGTCCTTGAGGGACAACCGATCTTCGTGCCAGGTGGCGACCGCCTCGCCGGATGGACAGAGCCTCCCGACGCCGATTTCGTCAACCGGCACGTTGTCCCGACGGAGATCCCTCGCCATGGCACTGAGCGTCCGGTAGTTGGCTTGGGTTGGGGTGAACAGTAGGTTTATGGCGATGCCCGCGTCATGGCAATACCGGAGCCCACGAATCGTACGTTGGTACGCTCCCGGGACGCCGACCATTGCATCGTGCACCGGCTCGGGTCCATGTAGCGACATTGCGCCGCTGGTGATTCCAGAGGCAGCGAGCGTCTTCGCCATCTCCCCCGTAATCCTGGTCCCGTTTGAGACGAAACCCATGAAGAAGTCGAGCTGTGCGGCGTACGCGACGAGCTCGCGCCAGCCGTTGAGTGTCGTGAATTCTCCGCCGAACCACCGAATCTCGAAGACCTCGGCATCAGCGAGAGCATCGATCACTCTGCGCACGCGCTCGACAGGCGGATTCACATGGCGATGCGTCGCCGAGTTACTGAAACACGGGCCACACTTCAAATTACAGACGAGTGTCGCCTCGAGGTTCACCGAAATCGGCGATTTGAGCGCGGTGAGGACGTGGGGGTCCACGGCACTCTCCTTGTCGTTAGGTTGGGCGCGCTGGCGATGAAGCCAGCGCGCCCAACGGTGATCACTTGCAGCAGCGGCAGGTGCACTCGCCGGCGCAGCGCATCGTGGCTTCACGGCGTGCATGCTGAGCGAGCGACCCGCGATTGCTCTGGACGACCGAGAACATGCCGACGGACGGGTTCGGGCTACCCCGACTCATCCCGACGAGCGTCATCAGGCCACGAAGAACGCGAGTCATGCCTTCCTCCTCTCTTGTCCCGAAACCGAAGGTAGAAAACGAGCAATGTCGTATTCACGACATTGAGTTAGGCAAAATGCCCTCGCTTCGTCTTCGACGTCGAGAACTTGTAAAGGTTCTAGGCTGAGCCTAGCAGAAAATTGAGATTTGTCAACCGCTAGATCTGCCGTCTGAATTACAGAGCGCCTTACCAAGGCCTTGCTTTTCAACTTGAACGGAAACACCGTGCGAAAACAGTTGTCACAAAAAACCGCCGCGGGGCGGTTTTTTGGTCTGATGGCGTTAGCCGCGCATTTCCTGCATCAGGCTAGCGCGGTTGCCTTCGGTGTCGGTAAACGAGACGTACATGCCGACCCCCGGAATGGCGACCGGTTCGCCGAGGATTTTTCCGCCGGCGTCGGTGATGCGGTGCATCGCCGCTTGGATATCATCGACCGCAATCACCACTGAAGGAATCGGGGACGAAGCGGCTTCTTTCAAGAAAAACCCGCCGTTGATATTGCCCGGTGTTTTGACCATTCGGTTTTCGTCGGTCTCAGTCGTACCGGCGGTGATGTACCCGCCCATCTCCGGGCCGGTGGCATTCATCGTCCACCCGAAGGCCTGTTGATAGAAGGCGGAGACGCGATCGGCGTTCTCGTAGGGCATTTCGAAATGGACGACGGGGTTTGGGTTCATAGGGGTGATAAAGAGTGAATATTTCTGGCTCTAGTGTAGCAAGGGTGGGTTCGGTCGTGAAGTCGGTCGGCCGTTGCTTCATTCGAGTCGGACCGCATGATATACTGGGGTCACTATGGCTGAACGTCGACGACCGCGCGCCCGCGAGCGCCAACCTGAACCGGAACGGAGCGCGATGGACGTGATGCGCGATTTCCATCGTTCGACCATCGGAAAACTGGTCGAATTTGCGTCGGCCGCGACCGCCGCTGGAGCCATCGGGTATGGTGGGATGGAGTACGCCCGCGGTCAGCAAGCCCATGCCGAAGCCTGGAAACAGTTCTCGCACGGCGATCACCGCACCGAACAGATTAGCCATGAAACGCTCGACCGCGTCCCGGCCGACCAACGTGAACAGGTCTTCGCCTCGCGTGATGCCCAGTATGACACGCGTCTGGCCGAAGCGATTCAGGCCTACCATGCGGAACATGGCGCGGACCCCGATAGTCAGGTGGTGGCCCAGCTCCAGGCATTTCATCCCTCGGAGCGCGATCGGGCCCTGCTTGAGTTAGGACTCGGGCGCCTCGTCGAAACGAACGTGCCGTTGCCGGCGATCCGCTTAGCAGCTCCGCGTTTTGATGATGTCGCGCCAAGCGTTGTCCCGGTCGGCGCCCAGGTTCGTGGCCGCGTAAAGCCATCTTGGAGTGTCGAACGACCGGACACCATTTTTATCAAACCGGAAGAAGACCATGTCCTTGAGGTCATGCAACATGAGTATGCGCACCTGCCACAATTGCGGCGACACGGCGACGAAGAAAATTGGCGCGGAGAATTTAAAGATCTGACCCTGATGAATCCGTTTCAAGAAGGGATGGCCGAGCTGACGCGGTTGGAGGTCAATAAACACCTCGGATTCGAGACGCAGGTCTCGCGCTACGGCGGCGAGCGGATGGCCGCCTTTACGATTCAGGAAACGATTGGCCGCGAAACGCTCTGGCAGCTCTATCGCGACGGCGACTACGCTGGGATTGAAAAAGCCTTCGATCAAAAAACCTCGCCGGGCCTTTTTCGGACCTTGCTTGATGGGACCAAAGGCGGAATTGCAATTTTCGAACTCGGTCCGCTCTCCGGCGCGACACCCGAGCACGTGCAGTCACTCTCGGCCGTCGGCGCCCTCAGTCCCGAACGATTCGAGGCCTTCACTGAGCGCTACGGCGTCTTCCAACCGAGCGCGGAAGATATGCTGATCACCACTGAGGACGGCAAGGTCGCCGGATTCGTCACGGCCGACTCCTATCGAATGATGGCTGGCTTAGCGATCGAGAGCCGCGTTAAATTCATTACCAATGACGCCGACGTAGATTCAACCGATGCCTTTGCCCAGGTTGACGCCTATCCGACCATCGCCGAAGCCTGGGATGATTTTAAATTCGCCGAAGCCATGAACCAGCGCGACCGCTTCGATCGAATCAAACAGGCGGTGGCGGAGGTTGTTGCCGCGGAGCGGGGAAAAGAGAAGAAATAGCAATTCGTTTCGTTTTTTTCGGTAGTCTTATAAAACAAAAAACCGGTATGCCGCACCCCGAAGGGAATCTTGGCATACCGGTCTGCGTCGTGATGACGCGAAGGTTCGGTTACGAGACCGGCTTGTACGCCCGGCCGCGAATGCTGCCGGTGTGCGCCGCCATGATGCTGGCCGCTCGCTCGTTGTAGACTTGAGCGGTGTCGAAGTCGATGGCCGTGAAGTACTGATACCACGACTGTTCAACCTCGTCAGGCACGACCAACTCGTCGCGGTACTGGGCGAATGACCGCTGCCAGTCCAGAGCGGTGAGGTCACGGCCAGCCTTCGTCGCCAACTCACGGGCGTAGGCGTAATCGGTGAAAACCCGACTCGCCGGCGATCCGAAGTTGAGCCAGAAGACGTCCGTCTCGACGAGGTCCAGTTGTGGACCGAGCGTCTGCACGGAGTGCTCGAGGAATTCGATCGAGCGTTCGCACGACTCGAGTGTTTCCCCCGGACTGCCGAAGATCAGGGAGTAGTGCAGGTGCGCACCACCAGCCTTGATCACCTCGAGCGCACGGTAGTTCTCAGCCAGCCGTGAGCCGCGCGTACCGGGCGCCTTGTGGATGCCTCGGCTCAGGATCTCCTCGCTGCCGGAATCCATCCCGACATTGATGAGCAGCCGATCGTTCACGCATTCCCGCCACACGTCGAGGAGCTCGGGGTGGTTGGCCAGCCCCCAGGCTCGACCGTAGATGGTCATGGCGTTGAACGGCATCTTCAGGCTGCGGAGCAGCTTGGCCACGCCGCCCATCTCGTAGATCGAGTCCGTCGTGTTGAAGACGGTATCAATCCCGAAATCGTGGTAGGCGCGGACCATCCGTTCCAGCCGTCCAGCACTGAGGAACTGCACCGTCCGGACATCGGCAATCGTGCAGTACTCGCAGACCTGGCCACTGGCGGCGCGGGTGCAGCCCTGGGCGAACAAGGCCAAGGCGTTCGTCGGCTCGACCCGGTGCTTGTGACCGAACGTCCGGCGGTAATTCTGCCAGACCTCCTGCCAGTAGCTTTGCGGATAGAGCGAGAACTCCGGGACGATGAAGAAATCCTTGTCGTCGGGACTCAGCGTTCGCTGGAGTTTGAGCTCCATCAGGGCCGTGGCCTCGTCGTTCGTCCGCTCCACGAGGTTCGGATCGGTCTGCATGCCACGAATGTTCATGGCCGCCGGCGCGATCTGATTGACCTGCTGGAAGAACGCCCGAATCGGAGGCAGGTCGCCGCCGGTGAAGATGGCATCGAACGGCTGGCCCGGCAGCTGCAAGAAGTGGCTGGCCCGGAAGATGGCCGAATCGTTGCCGCCGATCACGTAGCGGGCGCCCATGGCTTTCGCCTGGTGTGCCAGCTCGACGCTACGGTCCACGCCGGTGACGACGATGCTCAGGCCGACGATGTCGCCGGGTTCGATCAGCTGATCGAGCGGCGCGTACCCCTGGACGAGTTCGTCCCAGAGCACGACCTCCCAACCTTCCTGGTGGGCGACGGTGCCGACGTAGAGCAAGCCGAGATGCGGCCATGTCCGGTACTGCGTCTGGTCGACGCCGATGGCCTGGTTGATGGCCGTCTCGACGTTGATCAGGACGAAGCGCCGCTTGAGCGACGCGCCGTAGAGCATGCCGCCGTACAGCACCTCGGGTCGCGTGTAGGCGACGTCGTGGCGCAGTTCGACCGTGACCGACGTGTGTGCCGGCACTTGGTGGGGCTCGGTTAACCGCAGGTACTGATCCCGCGGGAGGCCGAGCATCCAGTTGTCGTAACAGCCGCCAATCGTGTAGGCCGGAGTGTAGGCGAAGGTGATGTTCACCTGCGCCAGAAGCAGCAGACAAACCGCCAATGCATGACGCATCGGTGAATCCTCCCTATGAGAGTCAGTGGTGACGAGATGTTTATGGTCTCGTAAATCGTAGGTGCGACAGGCACAGCAATAACGGCAGATGGTACAACAAAATCTCCGTTTTGTCAAGCCCACTATCGCCAAGATCATTATTACTTTAGATGAGCTCGGGATTGACAAAATCCGTATTTTGCGTATACTTCTCGCGTTCCTGAAGTTCCCGCCGTATCGCCGAATCACCACAGGAGGTGCTCCTTGCCCGTCACCAGGTTCATGCTGAATCGGACCGCGCTCGCGGCGTTGTCCGCGTCCGACCCGAGTCGGGATTACGCCGATGACATCCTGAACATCTACCCGAAGGTCCGCGAGATCGTCGCGGCCGCGCTCATCAGCCCGGCGCACGGCGTCACGTTCGGTCCCGAGGAGGTGACGATCGTCACCGACGACGTCTACACCGAGGTCGATCGCGTCGACGGCACGCCGCCGACCGGTGCGATGGAACGCCTCGTCCAGATCACCGTCCAGGCCAACCGCTACGACTGGCGCGTCCCGATCAAGGACCCGATCGCCGAACGGATCGGCCGGGAGATCGGGAAGCTCCTGCCGCCGGGCGTGACGTACTGGGTCTGGCTGCAGCTGCCCGAGGCCGGCTTCTACGCCGGCGAGACCCCGGTCGAGTAATCGACCACGCTCTATCCGTCCGGCGCGCTCCCACCGAGCGCGCCGGGCACCTTATTTTACGTGGGTTTGCAGGAATGTGGGGTGGGGTGTAGGGTTGGAGCATGCAGCTCAAACTTACACAGCACCAGAGAATATTAGTTGCCGCCCTATACCTTATAGTGCTTTTTATTCTTTTTAGGATAGTTGGTGGAAAGCTAGTTAACCTGGTGTGGGATACTAATATTGACTCAAGTATTTGGTTTTACTCTGGCGCTTTCATGATAATTTTGGGAGCTTATATTGTCGAACCATTTTTTACAAAACCTTCTGACGCGATTGCAAATTCAACGGCCATTCTAATAGCATTATTTGGTCTTTCGAATAAGCACGCCTTATTTGGATATTCGTTTATTTTTTATTATGCACTTATTATTCTAATTCTTGGCATTGCCACTATCTTTCTTAAAGATGCCAAAGCAGATGTACAGCGTAAGATTGGAAAAAGTTTGTATTGGTTTGTTGAAAACTTTGGTGCTGCTAAAGTCATTTTTTCTGTAGTTTACCTATCTGCGGCATATTCGTATTTTTCTTCCGTTGAAAAAACAATAGCTTTTATAGGAATTATCGCCTTTTGGATTTGTCTAACTTTTTTTGACATCATTGGCCTGATAGTTGAAAAGACTTCTAAACTTGCCCACTACCTTCGCAAGAATTCAGATGACGAATTAGGTCAAGCCATTGGCTGTGAAAACCCACTACTTTATAAAGTAGAGATTGATTATTCAAAGCATGGTTCGAAACCAGTAAAATATGGAGATTTAGTTGCACTTGAAACTTCCATTAATACAGGATCCATAGGTATGGTTGTTGATACAAAATACCTTTTAAACAAAAGATGGCTAAGTATATATCTGTTACAAGACGAAAATAATGACGTTCTTAAGATTAGTTTGAAAGATAAGAAACTTGTAACCGAACCAAGATCGATATTTGCGAAAGAAAATTTTGTCTATCTTTTAGACATTTCTACTCTTTCTGATATTACTTTGAAGCAAAAAATTTCAGGGAACCCACTCTACAAGGACCGTGAGCAATTTATTGGGTATGTAACTAGCGGTTCAAATATCAACACTTTGAACTTTTCTATTGTTAGAGAAGCAAACACGCTCAATCAAAAAATTAGTGAAGGTGCGACTTTAAAAACTTTGATATATGGTCAAGAAACTCTTTATCAAGTAATTAATGGAAATACAAAAGAAGAATTACTTGAAAACTTTGACCGACATGGTTTTATTGTCGGGATAGCAAGAAAATTAGGCAAGTACAATAGAGTTACAAAAGATCTTGATGTTAGTAAATGGATGCCCTCGATTTTTTCACCACTTTTCTACGCTTTTTCAGGTGATATAGCTGAAACTAGAATTCGTGAGATAGCATCAAGATCCATTGGTAGACTTCCGGATACCGATTTAGAAATCCCAATAAAAGATGTAAATGCGATCGTTACTCATAATACAGCAATATTGGGTATTCTAGGAATTGGGAAATCTTGCCTTGCTTATGAGCTTATCAAAAGAGTCTCTGACGAGAAAATAAAAGTCGTTTGTATAGATATTACCAATGAGTACAAGCGGGAGCTCACAGCATATTTACGAACACCTGGAACGATATTGTCGGATAACGAAAATGCCTTTAATGAGATTAATGAAAGGTACGAATATATTCATATAGTAAATGATAAGCAAAATCCAGAAAAAAGCGGGAACATTCTTGAATATAAGAACGCAATTAGAAAAGATTTATGTAATTTCCTATTTGGTGAAAATGAGGTTCCTGTGTCTAAACAATTTGAACAAACCAAGGCCGTTCGTATATATAATGTTGACTACCACAAGGCCTCTAGAGGAGAAAAAATTGGATATAACGTTAACACAACAGACTTGACTCAAGCAGAAAAAACAAGAATTGTTGCCGAGGAGTTGTTTAAAATCTTAATGAGGATACCAATTGCTGAAGAAAAAAAAGCTAAAGTGCTTTTAGTATTTGAAGAAGCCCATTCCCTTATTCCCGAATGGAATTCAGTGGCAAGTGAGGGTGACCAAAACGCCACAAATGGGACGGCAAAAGTAATTTTGCAAGGAAGAAAGTATGGGTTAGGAAGTCTTGTTATTACTCAGAGAACCGCAAATGTAAGTAAAAGCATCCTTAATCAATGTAATACAATTTTTGCTTTGCGTGTATTTGATGATACAGGAAAAGGATTTTTAGAAAACTATATTGGAGAGGATTACGCAGACACACTCGCAACATTGGAGGAAAGACATGCGATCGGAATTGGTAAAGGGTTAAAATTAAAACAGCCCGTCATCATTCAGTTAAATGACAGAAAAGATGTTATTGTTTAGGTTGCGACACTAGTCATAGTCTAATAATAGTATTTAAAACCACCCTCTTACGAGGGCGGTTTTTTGTGCCACTTGTTTTATGCCAGAGCCTCAGTAAACTGACTATTATACAGACTTGCATAGAAGCCCTTGGCCTGCAGTAGTTCCTCATGCTTCCCGTGCTCAACGATATTCCCGTCCTTCATCACCAGGATGAGATCAGCGGTTTTAATCGTCGAGAGGCGGTGGGCGATGACGAAGCTTGTTTTATCGTGCATCAGGCGATCCATCGCTTTCTGAATCAAGACCTCTGTACGCGTATCGACTGAGCTGGTCGCTTCGTCGAGAATGAGCATCGGCGTTTTGACGAGCATCGCGCGGGCGATCGTCAGCAACTGCTTCTCACCTTGCGACAAGTTGTTCGCTTCCTCGTCGAGGACCATATCGTAACCCTTCGGGAGGGCATGGACGAAGTGATCAACGTGGGCGGCTTTCGCGGCTTCGATAATCTCGGCTTCCGTCGCGTCCGGTTTTCCGTAAGCGATATTCTCACGGATCGTGCCGTTGAAGAGCCAGGTATCTTGCAGAACCATCCCAAACAGTTTGCGAACATCACCGCGGCTCATCGATTTCGTCTCGACACCATCGACTTTAATCGAACCGCCGTTGACGTCATAGAAGCGCATCAAGAGGTTGACCATCGTCGTTTTTCCGGCGCCCGTCGGTCCGACAATCGCGACGCGTTGGCCGGGTTTCACGGCGGCGGTGAAATCATGAATGATCGTTTTATCCGGGTTGTAGCCGAAGGTGACATGGTCGAAGACGACGTCGCCAGTCGGAGAGGCGAGGCGAGCCGGAGTCGCACTATCCGGCGCTTCTTCTTTTTCCGCGAGGAACTCGAAGACGCGTTCGGCCGCGGCCGCGGTTGACTGCATGACGTTGGCGACGTTCGCCGTCTGGACGACCGGCTGGTTAAACTGCTGGACGTAGGAGATGAAGGCTTGGATATCGCCAATTCCGATCTTGCCGTTGACCGCGAGCCAGCCACCGACAACCGCGACGCCGACGTACCCAATGTTTCCGACGAAGGTCATCAGCGGGAACATCAATCCCGAAAGGAACTGCGATTTCCAGGCCGAGCCGTAGAGGGTCGTGTTGTGCTTGGTAAATGTTGCGATACTGCGCTCCTGACCATTGAAAACTTTCATGACCGTGTGACCACCGAACATTTCTTCAATGTGCCCGTTGAGGTGGCCGAGCGTGACCTGTTGTTCCTTAAAGAATTTCTGCGAACGCGTAATCAAGAAGCGGAGGAGGCCGGCGCTCAGGGGGAGCGTTAACAGCGCGACGAGCGTCATCTGCCAGCTAATCGTCAACATCATCACCAGAATCCCGACGATCATCGTCACCGACGAAATAATCTGCGATAGCGATTGGTTGAGCGTCGTGCCGACGGTATCAACGTCATTGGTAATGCGGCTCAGGACTTCGCCATGGGTCGTGCCGTCGAAATACTTCAACGGCATCCGTCCGATCTTGAGCGACAGGTCTTTCCGGAACTGATAGGTGATTTTCTGGGAGATGTCGGTCATGATCAGCCCTTGGATGAACATGAAGGTTGAGCTCAAGACGAACAGGATCATCAACTGCATCGCCAGTCGGCCGAGTTCTTTGTAGTCGAATTCGGGTTTCTTCGAGAGATCAAGGTCGGCAATTGTTTTCTTGACCGAATCAGGAATGGTCGAGGTCACGCTCACCGGGAGTCCGGAGAGATACTGCGCGCCGGTCGTGCCGGCAGGGATCACCGTTCCGGGCGGAAGTTTCGAGGTGATTTGGTTGTAGGCCGTGCGTTTCACGAAGTCGCTCACGATGTGCGTCGTCATGTGTCCGAGAATTTTCGGACTGGCGATGGTGAAGGCCGTACCGGCGATGGTGAAGAGAATAACAATCGCCATCTGCACCTTGAACGGACGGAGATACTGCAATAACTGCTTCATCGTCCCTTTGAAGTTCTTCGCCTTTTGGCCGGGTTGCATCATCGCCATCGGGTTCCGACCCATCGGTCCGGCCATCGGCCGCGGCGCGTCTTCTTTGCGAGGTGTTTTGTGGTCTGCCATATAGTTACGCGGTGACGGGAGTCAGGGCCGGAGCGGAGTTCGACAGTTCCGCTTCTGAGAGTTGCGAGAGGGCGATTTCACGGTAGACGTCACAGGTTTTCATCAACTGGTCATGCGTGCCTTGGCCGACGACGCGTCCTTCGTTGAGGACGACGATTGCGTCAGCGTTACGAATCGTACTGATACGCTGGGCAACGATGAGCACCGTTTTGCCCTTGGTCTCGGATTCAAGCGCTTTGCGGAGTTTGGCGTCAGTCGTGAAGTCGAGGGCCGAGAAGCTATCATCGAAGATGTAGATTTCCGGTTTGCGGATGATGGCCCGGGCGATCGAGAGGCGCTGTTTCTGCCCGCCGGAGACGTTCGTCCCGCCTTGGGCAATCGGCGCGTCGTAGCCGCCCTCGAGCTCGTTGATAAAGTCGTTGGCCTGAGCAATATCGGCGGCCCGGCGAACATCATCAACGGTCGCTTCGGGTTTCCCGTATTTCAAATTCGAGGTGACGGTACCGGAGAAGAGAATGCCTTTTTGCGGGACATACCCGATTTTATTGTAGACGTCTTCCATCTTCATCTCTTTGACATCAGTGTCATCAATGGTGACCGAGCCGCTCGTCGCGTCGTAGAAGCGGGGGATGAGGTTAATCAGGGTCGATTTCCCGCTACCGGTACTGCCGACGATGGCCGTGGTTTGTCCGGGCAGGGCGGTAAAGGATACATCATGGAGAATCGGCGCATCGGCGCCGTTGTAGGCGAAGGTGACGTGCGTGAATTCCACCTTGCCGCCTTTTCGTTCGGCCACGTTCTTGGCCTCTTTCGGATCAACAATCAACGGATCGGTGTTTAAGACTTCGGCGATCCGACCGAGTGAGACACTGGCCCGGGGGACCATGATGAAGACCATGGTAATCATTAAGAAGGCGAAGATGGCCTGCATGGCGTATTGCATGAAGGCGACCATTTCCCCGATCTGGAGATTACCGAGGTCGATCTGCTTGGCCCCGAACCAGACGACGGCCAGCATCGTAAAGTTCATGACGCCGAACATGACCGGCATCAGGACAACCATGACGCGGTTGACGAACAGGTTAATCTTGGTCAGATCCATGTTCGCGCTATCAAACTTTTTCTCTTCGGCCGTGCCGCGGTTAAACGCGCGAATGACGCGGAGGCCGGTCAGCATTTCCCGCGAGACGAGGTTTAAGCGATCAACGAGTTTCTGCAGGACGCGGTATTTCGGGACGGCCACAATGAAGGTGGCGATGATGGTCAGGAGGACAATGCCGACGGAAAGGGCCATCACCCAGGTCATCGACGGAGCGGCGGCGTAGGCTTTCCCGATCGCCCAAAATCCCATGATCGGCGCCATCAACGCCATCCGCAAGACCATGACCATCACGGTCTGGACCTGCGTTATATCGTTGGTGGTGCGGGTGATCAGCGAGGCGGTCGAGAATGTATTGAACTCTGCGAGGGAAAAGTTCTCGACTTTGCTGAACACGGCGGCCCGGACATCACGCGAAAACCCGCCGGCCATGCGCGAGGCCAGGAAGCCGGTCACAATCGAGGACAAACCGCCGCCGAGGGAAATCGCGAGCATTAAGCCGCCGTTGACCCAAATCGTATGTTGGTCGCCGCCGACGATGCCGTGGTTAATGATTTTGGCCATGTAGTCGGGGAGGGCGAGGGAGGCCGCGACGCTCCCGGTAACGGAGCCGACGAGCAGGACCAAGTGCCAGACGTATGGCCGGAAAAGGCGAAAGAGGTGTTTCATATTTAGGCCTTCTTCAAAATTTCACGGATACCCTCAAGTCGTTGACTCAGGGAATCAGCAAACTTCTCGAGCTGAGCCGATTTGGCTAAGGCGACCATGCTCTTGCCCATCCCAAAAACGAGGAGTTTATCTCCCGATTTGAGCCCCATCGCTTTCCGGGCGTCGGCCGGAATGACGACCTGGCCTTTTTCACCGATGGTGGTGGTGCCGAAGAAGTGCTTGTGTTCGTGCGGGTGTTTCATACGGAAAATGATTATCCTACAAGTAGGAAAAGTAGGATTTTGGCATGGTACACCAGTCGCCAGCACCAGTCAAGTCACATGGCTGGGGATGCAGTAGTCCACAGCCGCAACGCTACGTCGGAATCTGCTATACTATGGATATGCGCCTGAAAGTCACGACCGTCCCCGACTATATTCGTGCCGCGCCGAAGGTGGCCCAGCCAATGCTAAAAAAGCTGCGGGCGACGATTCGTGCTGCCGCGCCGAAAGCCCGAGAGCTGATCAGCTACGGCATGCCGTTCTATGAGTATCGGTCGCCCGGTTTTAAGGGGCGGATGATCTACTACGCGGCCTTCACCACCCACGTCGGGGTGTTTGTTGTTCCGCGGTCCGTCCCGCCGAAAATCGCCACCCAACTCAAAAAGTATCAAGTCTCCAAGTCGGCGCTCCGATTCCCGTTTGGCACGACCATTCCCGTCGGCCTCGTCACCGCCCTCGTAAAAATCCGAATGCGGGAAATAGACACCAGCCTCGCCGGCGCGACCCCGCGCCGCTAGGGCTGGGAGAAAATTCCGAGCAAGACCGCCGACACGAGCGCGAGTCCCATGCCCGCGTATTGGTGTCGCTGGAGCCGCTCGCGGTTCATCACAATCCCGAGGAGTGAGGCCAGCGCCACATAGCTTTCGGTAATACCGATGGTCAGGGCGATTGGCAAGTAGGTAACGGTACTGGCGTAGGCGATCCAGGCCATATTGTCGAAGACGCTTTCGCCGAGCACGACGCGCCACGATCGACGCAGGGCCACTAGTTCCTGTCGAACCTGTCGGCGGGCGATGACGATGATTAGGCAGGATAGCGCCAGTGACGAGTGGATGAACCAGATGGCGGTCAATGGTCCCGCCGCCTGACTGGCCAAGCCGGTAAAAACGTTGGTGAGGGTCATCATCAGCGCTCCGAGAAACCCGAGTCCGACGCCGGCTTCGATCGCCCGGTGCCTGGTGAAAAACTGCCACCAGTGGTGTACCTGATGTCGGAAGACGGTCAGCATCACGCCGGCAAAAACACCGCCGACGAGCGCCAACTGCAATCCGGTTAGATGTTCGCGGAGGAAGAAAACGCCGATCAGGACCGTCAGCGGTAACTCAAGCGTCAGGACCGGCTCGATAACCGAAAGTTTTCCGACCTTAAAGGATTGGAATTCAACGAAGGCGACAATCAACGTGACGACGAAAGCGATCAGGAGCAGGAGTCGGCTGTGCGGATCGGTCAGCACCGACGGGACCGATGACCAGACAAACGGCGTCAGGACGACAAACCCGGTAAAGCCAATGGCGAAGAGCGCCGTGACGTTGCCGATAGCGCGGACCGAACGCTGGATAAAAAAGTCGCCAAATCCCCAGGAGAGGAAAGCGGTGAAGGCAAGAAGAAGGCCGATAGAAACCATACTGAAGCACGGGTAGCGTACCACGATTTGGCGTTGTCGGGCAGGGTGTCGCGCGGTATACTGACGCTATGTCTCACCACATTCGCCTCGCCACTACCAACGACCTGACCGCCCTCGCCGAAATGTATGCCGCGGCCTTTAATACGATGCATCCGCAAGAGCACTGGACGGCGGATCGGGCGGCTGAATTTCTGCAGACCTTCCTGAAACGACAACCGGATCTCGCCTTCGTAGCCGAGCAGGATGGCCTGCTTATCGGCGGATTCTTTTCGGCGATTCGTCCATGGTGGGACGGGAACTGGCTGGTTGATGGCGAGTTATGGGTCGACCGGGCCCAGCAACGACACGGGGTCGGGAAACAACTTCTCGCACATGGCATCACGAGCGCCATCGATCAATATCACGTCTGTCGAATGGAAGCATTGACGTTTGGTGGGGACACTTTCCCATTGTCTTGGTACCGCCAGCTCGGATTCCGAACTGTGGACGATATGGTCATCATCGCGGCGAAGCCGGAAGACATCTTGGCCAAACTCAAATAAAAAAGACCCGCCGTTCGCGTCCGGCGGGCTGTCGAGAGAGTCAGGGGCGCTTTGATCGGGAGCGCTTTCCGATGAGCCGGGTAGCAAGTGTTGCCAGGGCGTCACCAGCGGGTTGAGACACGGAGTGGAGCAAAGATCTCCGTATCCTCGGCCGACGTAGAACGTCGAGTTCCCAGTACTCACGCCCGATCAAGCAGATGGCGTGTACATGAGATACGACGTTTGTATCTCTCAGACGGCCGGACAGTACCATCAGCCGTATTTCCCGTCAAGAAAACAGCCCTCAGACTGAGGGACTGTTGGGGGAGCGGGCGTTGTTCGTCCAGCGCGGGAGCGCGGCCAGCCAGCGGCGGAAGGGCACTTGCGTGTAGAGGCGCAGGCCGATGGCGACCGCGACGGGCAGAACGACGATCAGCGTCGGGGTGGTGATGGCGAGAGCCAATGCACCGATGGGGAGCAAAAGTCCTAGGCGAACCGCATTCTCGGTGGTCATCCTGACCTCCAGGGGTGGTAACGCTTGGGAACGGAAGGACAGGACGTAGTTTGCACTTCGGACGGTGCGGCGTCAAGCGTTGACAAAAAACACCGATTTTTGTATACTCCGCCCGCACGCGTGCCGCTTTGTCGTCCCGCTCCAAACCTGTATATATGAATCGTCGTAGTGACATCCGAAACATCGCGATTATTGCTCATCCCGAATCTCGTGCGGCTCATTCGGGACAGGCTCAGCTCAAGGTTTTTTTCTATGAATAGACGAAGTGATATCAGGAACATTGCGATCATTGCTCACGTCGATCATGGCAAAACGACCTTGGTCGATGCGATGCTGAAGCAAACCCATGCCGCCCGGAACCTCGACCAGATGGGCGAGCGGATTATGGACTCGATGGATCAGGAGCGCGAACGCGGCATCACCATCAAAGCCAAGAACGTCAGCATCGTCTACAACGACGTCAAGATTAATATTGTCGATACACCGGGCCACGCTGATTTCGGCGGTGAAGTTGAACGCACCCTGCGCATGGCCGATGGGGTGTTGTTACTGGTTGACGCGAAGGAAGGGCCGATGCCCCAGACGAAATTCGTTACCCGTAAGGCCTTAGAGCTCGGACTTCCGGCGATTGTGGTCGTCAATAAAATTGACAAACCGGACGCGAACCCCGATGAGGCGGTCAATAAAACATTTGATCTCTTCGTCCATCTGAACGCCACCCACGAACAGTTGGATTTTCCCATCATTTATACCAACGCGATTACCGGGACCGCCACCCTCGATTGGAAACAACCGGGGACGGATTTAGCCGCCCTGATGGAAATGATCGTCGCCAATATTCCCGGTCCGGAAGTTCGCGCCGAAGATCCGTTACAAATGCTGATTCTCGCCTTGCAGTACGATAACTACAAGGGCAAGATGGGGATTGGCAAAATCGCCGCTGGAAAAATCTCGAAAGGCCAAGCGGTCGCCCAAATTAAACATGCCGGCGAAGCCATTCCGTCAAAAGTGACCGACCTGATGGTCTATGAAGGATTGAAACAAGTGGCGGTTGAATCGGCTGAGGCCGGCGATATTGTCGCCGTGGCCGGACTGCCAAATATCGCGATTGGGGAAACAATTGCTGACGCCGCGAACCCACAGCAGTTGCCGCCGGTCGAAGTTGACCAGCCGACCGTCCAAATGACCTTTGGCGTGAATACCTCGCCGTTCGCCGGACGCGATGGGAAACTTGTTACTTCCCGGCAGATTCAGGCGCGACTGATGAAAGAATTAGAAACGAACGTGGCCCTGCGCGTGGAATCCACGGATTCCGACAACAGCTACCTCGTCTCCGGCCGTGGTGAGTTGCACTTAGCGGTCTTGATTGAACAGATGCGCCGCGAAGGATTTGAGCTCCAAGTATCCCAGCCGCAAGTCATTCTCCACGAAGAAAATGGGCAGAAGATGGAACCGTATGAACTCGTCTCGATTGATGTGCCGAGCGAAGTGCAGGGGATTGTGATTGAAGAGTGTGGCGCGCGTAAAGGAAACCTGCTGTCGATGGAAACAACGCCGACCGGTGAACTTCACCTCGAATACGATATGCCGACCCGTGGCGTGTTAGGCTTGAAATCGGCCTTGATGACCAAGTGTCGCGGGCAGGCCATGGTCAACCATCTCTTCCATAAATATGAACCGTATCAGCCGGACCTGATTAACGCCAACCAGCATGGTTCGCTGATTGCGTTTGAACAAGGCCAAAGCACCGGCTACGCGCTCGATAACGCCCAGCAACGCGGCGTCCTCTTTATTGGTCCGGGTATCGAAGTCTACACCGGCATGGTCGTCGGCCAGAACTCCCGCGACGAAGACATGGAGATTAATGTCTGCAAAGAAAAGAAGTTATCAAACATGCGCTCGAAAGCTTCCGATGCGGCTATTCTGCTCGCTCCACCGCGCGAAATGTCACTCGAGCTTGGGCTCGAATACATCGGTCCGGACGAGTATGTCGAAGTGACGCCAAATTCCATTCGTCTTCGCAAACGCATTCTCGACCCGAACGAGCGAAAGCGAACCCAGAAGAGCCAGGGGTAAACGGGTGAAGCGTCCCGCTATTCGAATCCTTGCGTCCCGAGCGGCGCACCAAGACTGAAACCAGATAAATTGGCTATGTCAGTGAGCGAAATCCAGAAAATCACTGAAGGTATACAAAAGACATACCGGCGATATACCGATTCCGGTCTGATGTCGGTATATCTGTGGGGCTCGATACTTTCTTCGGATTATGATCCTCGCACGAGTGATATCGATTCGATTGGTTTTGTTGAAGAAAAATTTTTGTTGAGTAGGGAAAAAGAAATTCAGGACTGTATCATGACCGAGTATGGTCACGGTCGGAAGTTCGGATTTCATGCACTCTATATCAGCGAGTTGCATGGAGGGTTGGTCAAGAGCAATTTTGCAAAGATTATCTCTCCCAGATTACTGCTTAAAGATTTCCCGGCCTGGCGGTACGTCGCAGGGAAGAAACTCAAGGTATCTGATTTCACCGTTGACGTCCCGTCCAAGGATGAAGCGCTGTTACTTCAATTGGATGATATCCAACGCCGACTCGCCCAACCGGAACAAATTGAGAAAAATCAGTATATCGTAAAATCCATTGCTCGTTTGGTGGACCTGGTGCAAGACAAAAGAGCGCCGCAGGAGCCCTTTTCCTACCTAGCACTAAGGAAAAATATATCATCTGAGCAAGAGAAAAAGGTAGTCGATGCGATTTTTGCCTGCAAGAAAAGTGGATGGAGCGCAAGTGAATATAGGAAACATACGCCGGTGTTTGACGAGTATGTCCGAGCTTGCGCCAAACGCTAAAGGGGAGGCGGCCGATGAAACACCCCCGGGATTGACAAATCCCGGATTTTGTGCTAGCCTGTCGTGTTCCCGATCCACCTGTACCCGAACCGAAGGAGGAGCACGATGTACCACGACATGGCCCGTGCGGCCGGTATCGTCCCGCTGACGTCGATGCAGATCGTCGTCTGGCAGTTCATCACGCTCGTCACGCTGGGCCTCGGGCTCTGGGTCGCGACGCGCTTCGATCGCACGACGCGCGCCTGGGGGTTCCTGGCCTGCCTGGCCCTTCCCGGGATGGTGATGTTCGCGGCGCCGGCGACGGTGCTGATGCTCGGCATGGTTCCGTTCATCAACATCCCCTGGGCGCTGGTCATGAGCTACAACATCGCCATCGACCCGCACTTCACAGACAACCTGCTCCGTGCCGCGGCCGTCTCGGGTACGTACCTGCTGGCGATCTCGGCCATCTCCTGGGCGCAGGAGATGACGACCAAGTTCTTCCGCCGCGGTGTGCTGATCGCCTAGCGATCCGCCGCCGCGTCGACCGGGCCCCCGATTTCCGTCGGGGGCCCGTATCTTTTTATACAAAAGAAACGCCCATCGGGGGATGGGCGGTCGGCGGTTAGGCCGACGTGTGGAGGACGGAGCAGACTACGGTATCGGTGGTGTCAGGCGCAGGCGCGGCATCGACCCGATCATCCGCAGGCCGATGTCCTGCGTGGCGAAAGCCGTGAAGACGAACCGCGTCTTGGTCAGGATCAGCAGGTCCATCACCCGCTGCGGCACGTTGCAGAGCGCGAAACTCCCGCCGCGTTGCATGGCGCTGACCAGCGCGGCCACCAGCATGCCGAGGCCGGTACTGTTCATGAACGACACGTCGTTCAGGTTGACGAGGACCAGGCGGGCGTCGTTCTTCTTGATGTGGGCGAGGGCCACTTCCAGCGAGCCGAGCGTTACTACGCCGGACTCGAGCTTGTCGGTGCAGATACCATGCACCGTGATGACACAGACGCCGCCGATGTACTCGAGGCGGGTGTAGTTGCCGGACATGGGTGCCTCCGGGGCAGTGGGTACAGGTGATACCAGAACGGTCTGGTCTTACCATTCCGGTGAAAAATCGTCAATTGGACCAACCTTGTATCATAAAATACGAAACTGAAAAAATGCTGAATAATGCTAAGTTTTGGCTAAGATAAAGGATTCAAAAAAAGAAGAACCCGCCAGCCACCGGTGAGGCGACAAGCGGGTCAGGCTACTCGACAGCGTGGCGATACCAGGCGCGTCCGATCAGGGTCAGCGACAGCGCGACCAAGACCGAACCGGTGACCGCCGGGTAGACCAACGGCGTGATCAGGTAGCGGATGGCGTACAGCTGGCCGTCGTAAACGATGACGAGCAGAGTCAGGCCGAGTGCACGCATCATCGGAACGCGGGCGTTCCGCATCCGTCCGGTGTCGATGATGTCATGGGCTCGGGAGCCTTCGCGAAGGGCGAAGTAGCCGAATGGGAGGATGAGCACCCACGCGGCGATACTGAATGCCAGGGTGAGCATGGTCTCCTCCGTCAGGAAGTAGGAGCGGGCAACGACACCCTCGTCCTATCATCTTTGATGGGCCCTGTCAATCGGACTGATTATTCGTTTCTACCACCTCGCCTGACCGCTGGTGATATCAATGCCAATCGTTTTTCGGAACCCAACCCGGTCCGGTGCGTCGATATCGGTTAACCCCCAGAAGGCCCCGCGCGTCACGGTAAAATCGCCGTAGGTATCATTAATTGTATCGAGCGCGCTGGCCAGCGCCGGGGCGTCACGTTTGCCGGACGGCCAGAGCGCAAGTTGCTGGGTTTGCGGTCGCAGGCGAAATAAGGTCATTGCCAAAAAGTTCGGATAGGCGCCGCGCGGTAAATCGGCGGTCAGGAGTAACCAACAGCGGCGAAAGATATCGTGCGTATCAACGATCGGTCGCGGGAGCTTGATCGCTCCGCCGCCACCACTCCGACCATACCGTTCTCGAACACGGTCGGGGAGACCGTAGCTCAGCCACAGGCCGCCAGCTTCAAGGTTCAGGCGCCGCAAGCGCCGACCGGCTTTTTCACACAACTTCGCCAAGATCGCGCGCGGGTATTCCAACGATTCCACCCGACGGGTAAAGACATGGGAATGGCCGATCGATTTTGGTCGGTGTTCTTGCTGGACGCGCCCATATTCAATGCCGTTCATATGAGCCCAGAGCTCGTACCCGAGAATACCAAACGCCTGCATCAAATTACCGACCGGGTGCCGTCGCAGCTCTCCGAGGGTAAAGATGCCGAGGGCGTTCAGGCGGCGTTCCATCCGGCTAGCGATACCCCAGGCGTCGGTCAGTCGTCGCGGATCGAGAGTGGTGCAGAGATTCCCAGCGTCGATAATTTGGTTTTTTCCTTTCGGCGCCGTATCGCCGGCAAACTTTGCCAACCAGCGGGTGGGAGCGATGCCGATAGAGCATTTCAACCAGCTTCCGACCTCAGCCTGAATTTCCCGGCGCATCCGATCACCGAGTGCTGACGCCGCTTCGAGCGTCGTTACAAAGCCGGTCAGGTCGAGAAACGCCTCGTCGATACTATACGCCTCCACGTCATCGGTGTAGCGGTGCAGAATACGGAAAATGCCTTCGGTCGCGGAACGGTATTTGGCCGCGTCATTTTGGACGAGAATAACGTGTGGGTCGAGTCGACGCGCGTCCTGAACACGGCAGCCGGTTTTAATTCCCTTTGCCTTCGCCTCCGTTGAGGAGGCGATGATGCATCCATTTGTGGTCATGGTCGCCACGACACCGACAGCCTTGCCGCGCAAAAAAGGATTGGCCTGCTGTTCGACAGACGCAAAGTAGGAGTTCATGTCTATATGGAGAACGACGCGGGGGATCATGGGAAACTGATATTGGAATGTTGTTGCTTGACGATGTGGGTGGCCGGGAGTAGCCTACGGAGCGTCCCGCTGTCGTTTCTGATTTCCTTCCGGGAGGGGCTCATGCAACACCCAGAGGATCACGTTGCCGTTCCGATGCCCCTGATTGTGAGCGGATACAGCCGACTCGCGAATCGGGCCATCCGGGGTGTCACCCCGACCAATGACGAGGCGTTCCAGGGCGACCTTCTTCGCCTGATCGAGCTCTCGTCAACGCGGCTGGCACCCGCGCCGTCCGTCCCCAGCAGCCGCGGTCAGCGCGCGATCGAGCAACTTCGTCACGGCTTCATTCAGCAGTCGCTGGCCTCCGTCCTGCGTGGGCTGGCTGATACGCCCTGTAGCCTCGAGTTGATGGCGACCCTCGGTCGCGTGCTCGTCGAGCTCGGCGGACACGAGACGGCGCGGCGGATCTTCGAGCGGGTGCAGGCGATCGACCCGACGAACGCCACGGCCCAAGCTGGTCTGGACGATGCGATGGACGCTACGGCCGCGTCCGACCTCCTGCCTGGGTTCTAGGTCGCCGATGTACATCATGCCGGTCGTTCCGTTTCGTCGGGACGACCGTGCTTTCTTATCGTCCTTCGACAACTTCCTCAAGTGTCCAGCGCATCGTTTCCGGGTCGTACCGCAAAACATAGCTGTTTGCCTCATCAGAGACGGCAAAGCACCACACGAAGCGATCGCCGAGCTGGCGCTTGAAGACGAGATTAACGTGCTGGACGACAACTTTTTTACTGCGCCACAAAAAGGCCAGGGGTCGCACAGTCGGGCCGCGAAAATCAACGGCAATTCGTACGGACTCACCTACTTTTATGGCCTGACCTTGAGGAAGTGTCGTTTGGGCGGGGGACATACATACAGTATAGACCCGAATAAAAACCGAAGTCAACTATTACCACGGAGCCTGCCCCGGCCCGCGTGCCGGGGAAGAAAAACCGAAGTCAATAATTCATGAAAAATAGGCCCGAAGAAGGCCGAGAGAAAAAGAGTATTGACCCCAGACCACGGTCTGGGGTCTCCCATGATCCGTTGAGAGTGTCTATGTGCAAAAACAGTAGTGTCCACCAAGGTCACCGAGCCTGCCCGGACCTAGGTTCGGAGTCATAATCATCCACAAGCCACCAGAATTGACATCGATGAGTGCAACTCGTACTGTTTCGCCTGCGTGTTGTGTGAGTGTCGTTGGTCAATGACCGGCGCTGGTCTTCCCGCCATGGATCGTGTCTTCGACACGAGTGGCGATGCGTGTGTCATCATCCGTATTGCCCAGACCGCCCGCACCGTGCGACGAACATCGTTACGAGTCGACTCTCCCGTTGTCGCGGTGAGAGGGTGACGAAGGGACTCCCGGTGCTTGCACCACGCCCTCCCCGTGATACTGCGGGGAGGTATTCTTTTTGGTATGAAAAACCCGGCTCATGCAGGCCGGGGTTCGGGGACGTCGGTGGCCGGGAGCGCGTCGCGGTAGAGCGGCGCAAGCTCGACGAGGATCTCGCGAGGGACGAGGAGATCGTGGCAGCGACGAATGGCGGAGTTTTCCTCGGCGGTCAGGGCCGTCGGGGTCAGCGGATTGGCCGACGGCGCGGACGCGAAGCGGTCGTTGTGGAGACCGCGGAGATGGCAGATGGCCATGTACTGCTGGTCGTTCGAGATTTGCCGGAGATAGTTGAGCGTGGCGACCTCGAGCACGAAGCTGCCGATCGCACCGCAGACAGAGATGATCGGCGCAAGCAGTGAGCGTGATGACGCCGGGTGTTGAGGAGCAAGCGTGTTCATGGGATCCCTCCACGCGGGAGAATCGGGGAAAACCGGAACAGAGGCAGTCTGTCACTGGTTGGCTACCGCGTCAAGCGGGAAAATGCCGCCTCTCCTCAAGCCACAAGATTTGCGATATACTAGGGGAGATATGAACGATGTCCGGCGGTACCAACTCGTTGCCTTACTTGCGGCCCTCCTCGTCGTCGTGGTTGTCTTCGTTCGACCGCAAGAATCAAAGGCCCCGACGAATACGACGAATCAGGCTAATACGAACGTTTCGGCCAACACGAATACGACCGTCGAAACGATTCCGAGCATGGACTTTTTTACGGACGATGTGCCTGACGCGAATATCGGCTTTCGGTTTACGGCCAAGATTCCGAGCGGCTGGGTGGCCGATCTTTCTGCCGCCGGTACGGTCATGACGCTCTACCGTCCAACCCTGACGACGGAATCACTCCAGGTGACGTCGTATACCGGTAGTTTTGCTGACCCAACCGGGGCTGACGGTCTCCCGGACCGGTCGGCGATCAACGGCCATGAGGCGCGGACATTCGTCATCACCACCGGGACATCGACGCAAACCATCGTCGATATTGCCGTCACGAGTAGTCGCGTCGCTCGTTTCACCTTCGCCGCTGACCTCAAGCCGGCGATAATTACACTCATTCGTCCGACCATTACGGTCTCATCATTATAAACGTTACGTATGCCCAACCCGCTTGCGCAGCCACGGACTATTCTCGTCGTCGGAGGGATAATTATCGTCGCCGCGGTTATTGTCGGCCTGACGAAATATAAAATCCCGGCGGCGAACGTCAATTTACAGATCAACACGAACTCATCATTGAATACGAACACCATGGCCTCGGCTGAAAGCTATCCGTTCAAAGATATCACCACGGAAGAGATCACCAACAAACAGGTCCGCATCACCACCGCCAAGGGCGAAATTGTCTTCACGCTCGATCCGACCTCGGCGCCGCTGGCGACCCGTAACTTTGTTTATCTCGCCAAGCGCGGTTACTACAACGGTCTCACGTTCCACCGTGTTGAAGATGACTTTGTTATTCAAGGTGGCGACCCGAACGGAACGGGCACCGGCGGTCCAGGCTACGAATTTGCCGATGATCCGGTTTCGCAGAATTATATCGACGGAACCGTAGCGATGGCCAATCATGGTGCCGACACGAATGGATCGCAGTTCTTCATCTGTAAAGGGAAACTCTGCCAAGGGCTCCAGCCGCTCTACTCTATCTTTGGACATGTCACCAGTGGGATGGACGTGGTCCAAAAGATCGTCGCTGACGATGTGATGACGACGGTCGTCATCGAACCCGCTTCATAGTATGCCAACCAAACGGCGCGTCACTCGGGAACAAGGACGGCTGTTTGATGCGACGGCCAAACCGGCGCCGAAACGTGCCACCCGGGCCCGCCGTGAGCCGCCGCGTGTCCCGCCGGCGCCCGGTAAGAAGCGCTGGTTATCGGCGACGGCCATCGAATCACTTCGCCGTTGCCCGCGCTGTTTTTGGCTCCAAGTGAATGCGCGGATCTATCAGCCCGAGGGAATCGTTTCACGCCTGGCCAATCGGTTTGACGGTGTGATTAAAAAATATTTCGATCTCTACCGTGGTACGCCGGATCTCCCGCCGCTCGTGGCCGGGCAAATCGAAGGCCGCCTTGAGTCGCCGTTTAAAGAAGCCTATTTTGCCGACATCGATGCGGAATATGGGTTTATGGGAAAACTCGACGAGTGCGTTGTCCGAGCCGACGGTACCTACACGCCGGTTGACCACAAAACCGCCTCGTCCGACCCAAACACAAAAGAATTGTTGCCAGCCTACCAGTTCCAACTGGATAGTTACTCTTACTTACTCAGTCGGAACCGAAAAAAACCAAGTGGGATCGGGCACCTGATCTATTTTTATCCGTCCGACGGTGACCGTCTCCATGACGGCTTCCCGATGCAAGTGACGGTGAAAACCTTACAAACGGACCCCTCTCGCGTCGAGCCTCGTCTGAAAGAGGCGGTGGCGGTCTTACATGGCCCGTTGCCGGCCCCGGCGCCGGAATGCCCATTCTGCGCCTACGTGGAAACGGTCAAGGATTTTCGCTAGCCGCATGCATACCATGCACCCGGCATTCCAAAAACGTCGCAGCGGCCTGCTGATGCCGGTGTTTTCCATCCCGAACGATCTTGGGAGCGGGGATTTCGGGCCGGGGGCGATTCGCTGGCTGGAGTGGTTGAAACGAGCCGGGCAACGATACTGGATGATTTTGCCATTGAACCCGGTCGATTCGACCGGATCACCGTATGCCTCATCCTCCACCCACGCCTACAACGAGTTGTTCATTAGTCCGGAATATCTCGTTCGTGATGGGTGGTTGAAGCCCGCTCAGCTGGCCGACCTCCGCCGGACGAACGGTCGCCGGGCGCGCGGACAGGTCCGGCTTCGTTTGTATCGCCAAGCCCATCAGGCGTGGTGTCTGACCGCCTCCGCCGCCGACCGCCGCGCCTATCGCCACTTTGTTCATCATGAAGCGGGCTGGCTCGACGCCTACTCGCTCTTCGCGGCGCTCAAAGACCGGGCCGGCCAACAACCATGGTGGACTTGGCCAGAAAAATGGCGGACGTATCATCGCGCTCTCCGCCATATCGACGGACGCATTGGTGAGCGGCAGGAGTTCTATCGCTGGATGCAATGGCAAGCCGATACGCAATGGTCGGCGATTCGCCGCGTGGCGAAACAGAAGAACATCTCGATCATTGGCGACATGCCCTTCGTCGTCCGGACGGATAGCGTTGATGTTTGGGCAAATCCGGAACTCTTCCTGATTCGTCATGGCAAAATCGCGGCGGTGGGCGGGATGCCGCCGGATCCATTCACTCGCGACGGTCAACGATGGGGGACGCCGGTCTTTCATTGGCCGGCTCACCGCCAAACGAAGTACGCCTGGTGGAGCGGTCGGTTGGGGAACGCCCTGCGGCGCATGGACCTTATTCGTCTCGACCATTTTCAAGGGTTCATTCGCGAATGGGTTATCCCAGCTCGGGCCCAAACCGCTCGTGGTGGGCATTGGGTCGCTTCACCCGGAGATGAATTGCTCCATCGACTGAAGAAGCGCCACGGCGCCTTCCCGGTCATCGTTGAAGATCTCGGTCTGCCGTTGCCGGACGCCGAATCACTCCGACAACGGTATCAACTACCGGGCACACGAATTTTTGAATTCGGTTGGTCCGGCCTGCGCCGCAACCCGCATGCCATTCACCACATTGCGCACCTGACCATGTTCATGACCTCAAATCATGATCTGCCGCCGGTCGCCGAGTGGTGGACGCATGGAATTCAGCGCTATGAGCGCCAACATCTCCAGCCGCATCTCCACGGTCACCCGGTGCATCGGGTGGCGATTGAGCTGGTCTGGCAGTCACCGGCGGCGATGGCAATTACGACCCTCGCCGATGTGCGCGGCGACCATGCCGCCGCCCGGATCAACCGCCCGGGCACACGCCGCGGTAATTGGGAATGGCAGGCGCGATCGGCCGCCCTCTCGGCCGCCCACGCCGCATATCTCCGCCGAGTAACGCGAGCGAGCGGACGTGGACGATAGCCGCAAGATATCGTATACTAGGCCTATAATGGTCACAAAAAAGACAATCATTAGCGCCCTCCTCGCGGCCTTCCTCGTCATGCCGGTCGTGGCTCGAGCGGCGGTGGTGTTGGCGAGCACGACCAACAACGACTGGGAGCACGCCTTGTCATTGGGTCGCAACCCAACCCGGGCGGATTTATATGGGCGTCTCTCCGGTACCGGGGACGCGCGATATTATGAATTTTCGGTGACCAAGCCGGGAACGATTCGCGTCGTCATGCAAACCGTTCCCGATGTCGATCTCCTCGAGCCGCGACTCGTTTTGTACGCGCCGGAGATGATGACCATCGGTCCGGCTCTCCCGATGCCACAACCGCCACGGACTCTCGCCGCGGTCTACGGGGCTGATGCCAAGACGACGACCACCGAAGGACCGTTCCGCACGAAACTCTCGCTCCGTTTCGATCATGATCTCCAACTCGACACCGCCGGGACCTATTACCTCGCCGTCTATAATGCCGGACAGGACACCGGCGCGTATCGCCTCCGCCTCTCGACATCCGGCGCCCCGTCGCTTGGGTGGAACGATCAGTTTCGATCATGGTGGCTGACGAATGCCTGGCTTGGTCCGCAGTTTGGCGCCTTAACCATCCCGCTGATGGTAGGTGTCGCCGCGGCTATTGCCTGGCTGATCATTTCGAAAGTGCCACATCCGCAGGTGGCCCGCGCTCGCGTCCGAACCAGCTCGCGGTCTCGTCGATCTTCATCACATGGCAACGTTTCCTGATCAGCATCCGCGCCTCCGCCGGGACCCCGGGCAGGTCGGCGCGTCGTTAGCCTTGCTGCCGGAGCAACTCATTTCGGCCTGGCAACAAGTTCGACGTGTTCGTTGGCCATCTTCCATTCGATCTTGCACGCATGTCGTCGTGACGGGGATGGGTGGGTCGCATTTAGCGGCCGACATTTTGCGCACATCGCTCGCCGCCGTCCTCAAGAAACCAATCACGATTATCGCCGACTATCAACTCCCGGCCTGGGCCAATCGTCAGACGCTGGTGATTGCGACGAGTTACTCGGGCAGTACCGAAGAAACCCTCCATGCGCTGAAAAGTGCGCGTCGCCGTTCGCCGGTCGTGGTTATCACCAGTGGCGGGGCCTTGGCCACCGCCGCCAAGCGCTTCCGACTCCCGGCGTTTATGTACACGCCTGATCAAAACCCGTCGGCTCAACCGCGACTCGGTGTTGGCTATAGCCTCGTCGGCACGCTCGATGTCTTGCGTCACATTGGCGCAGTTCGGGTCACGCCGGCGATGCGACAGGAAATGGTTTGGACGGCGCGTGACGCCGGACGGCGTTTTTCACCCGCCACTAGTGGCCCGCGGAATGTCGCGAAAACCGTGGCCATGTTTGTCGGTGACCGTATCCCGCTCCTGATTGGGGCCGAATGGGTAACCGGGAATTTGCACACCTGGAACAACCAGCTTCATGAAAACGCTAAATCGCTCAGCCTCTACGACGTGCTCCCGGATCTCAATCATCATCTTCTCGAAGGCCTGCGCAATCGATCGCAAGCCAAACAACTCGCGCCGGTCATCATCGCCAGCCCGCTCTACCATCCGCGCACTCAGCGCCGCGTCACCATCACCGCCGCGATTCTCACCAAGCTCGGCGCCAAGCCGTTAATGATCAAACACCAATCGATCCAACCGCTGAATGCGGCCATAGAAATATTGGCGCTCGGCGGATATGCGAGTTGGTACCTCTCGATTCTACGCGGAGTTGATCCGGCGCCGATCCCGACGGTGAATTACCTGAAGGCGCAGTTGAAGAAATAGTATGAAAATTGCCATCTTCGCCCCTGAGTCAGCCTTTACGGCAGATCAAATAAAAGATCTACACCAGGTTGGACTG
Organism: uncultured Gammaproteobacteria bacterium; assembly: GCA_964397195.1. Taxonomy (GTDB): domain Bacteria; phylum Patescibacteriota; class Patescibacteriia; order SBBC01; family CAIJZX01; genus CAYNGY01. Next base: position 359,097 of record CAYNGY010000001.1, read on the forward strand.
GTGCATTTTTTGCCTGATTGGCATATAAAAACCACGGCGGAGTTACTAACAATGGCGGCGCAAGCAGATGTTATTGCGGTTGATCCCGACCCACTCGGCGGTTTTGAAAAAGCCCCGCCCGTTTTAACCGCCGTCATGGAAGCATTACCGAATTTGAAAGCGGTGTGCCTGTCGACCACATCGTACGGCTGGATTGATCAGTCGTACTGTCAAAAACGAGGTATTGTTATTAGTAATGTTCCGGGGTACTCTCGCGAATCAGTGGCCGAACACACGCTCGGCTTGCTCCTCGCCCTAGCAAAACAGATTATCCTGACCGATCGCCGTACCCAGGTGGGGAAATATGTGCTCGAGAAAGGTTTTGAATTGCGAGGAAAGACGTTGGGTATTATTGGTCTAGGAAGTATTGGGACCCGGGTGGCCGAGCTTGGTCAGGCTATCGGGATGCGCGTCGTGGCATTTAATCGAACCCTGCGCACCATACCTGGTGTGGAGTTGCTTTCGCTCGCCGACGTAATAAAAAAATCAGACGCGCTGGCCCTGCATTTGAAAGACGACGCGGATACAAAAGGTATCATTGGTCAGGCCGAGATACAGCTCATCAAGCCCGGCGCCATCGTGGTTAATACCGCCAGTCGTGGTTTAGTCGATGAAGCGGCGATGGCTAAAGCCTTAGCATCCGGCGCAGTCGCTGGCTATGCGTACGAAGCCGAGGATTTGGAGAACTCACCATTGGCCGCAGAAGAAAAGGCTATCGGCCTCAAAGGATTCGGTTGGTACACCACAGAAGCGTTGGCAAATCTGTATCAGATTTGGGTGGGAAATATCGTGAGCGCCGCTGCTGGCCGCCCTGAACATACCGTGAAATTATAAAGGCTCGGGCAACGTCAGTGGAAATGCCCCTCGTTACGTTTTTCTGTTGTCAAACGTCATATATACTAATGGGCTCGCGCGGGAAATACAATTTGGCTAAGGCAAAAGAAAAATCAGCGCGGACGTCTTGACGCCAGGAGTGGTTCATGTGGCAATGAGATTCTGGCGCGTCAGGGAAAAGAAACCAGCCCTTATCGGGCCGGATGTTCGGGAACAACGATGAGCAGCAGGCGCATCTGGTGCCCGTGATCGGGGGTGCAGATCGGAATGTAGCCGCGCGGGATGCGAATGCGGTCACCTTCGCGGAGGGTGAAGACCGTTTCGCCGACCGTGATCTGGCCATGCCCGCCGAACATGAACAGGGATCGCTCGAGGTGCGTGTCGTGCTCGATCGGCCCGGCGTGGACGGCGTGGATGTGAACGGCATCCGGGTGCGCCGCGTCGTAGGCGCGAAGGCTGATGCCATCCTGACCGCTTGGCGCGACGTGCTCGATCGACTCGTGGACGGGTTCGTGTAGGTGCATGCGTCGCCTCCTCCTGTCGAGAATAGCGTCTGGAGACCTCTCAGGCCTACCATGGACCATTCCCGCGGTCAAGCCATGGTCGGGAGTTTGAGCTGGATATCCAGTAGTTGTTCAACGTTACGGACAACATCATCGATCGGTCGGAACGCGTTCCAATCTAAACGGATGACATGGGTCTGTCCTTCAACGCTAGCCACCCATTCCGAAAAAAGATCGGCCAACCGTTTGACGTAGTTCGGATCAATGGTGCGCTCACTTGTCCGGCCGCGTTCCTGAATCCGCCGCAAGATGGTCTCATGATCAACATCGAGTTGGATTAGGACATCCGGGAGTTGTAACAGGGGACGGAGGGCTTCAAAGTGCGTCCGATAGGTCGCGTAGTCGCGATCGTCCATGTATCCGAACTCGTGGGTCAGTTGCCCGTAGAGGACGTCGCCAAAAATGACCTGGTCTTGGACCAGGCCGACCTGTTGCTGTTTGAGCGTTTGAATCTCGAGATGCTGACGGAAGCGCGCGGTCAACATGAAGAACTGCATGATCGCGGCGAAGCGGCGCGGATCGGTATAAAAATCGTCGAGGTAAGGATTTTCCTTGACCGGCTCATAATACGCCCGGTATCCGAGATGGTCAGCGAGCGCGGACGTTAACCGGGACTTACCGACACCCATACAGCCGACAATCCCGATATGCATGGCTCTAGTGTACGCGCCGTGACTGCGCCGGTCAATCGCCATTGACGGAATACGGTCAATGTGGTATGATGCGTTTACTGGGAAAAAGAGGTCTTCGTGCCGATTGGACGGTTTCCGTTCGTCAGCCCAACGGGTCCTCGAAGTCGACCCATCGTATCAATCAAACGTTACAGTTCCAATGGCCTACGACCAAGGCGCCCCACGTCAAATGCAAGACGTGACGTCGCTCAACCTCACCTGTGCCACGTGCGGAAAGCCGATTACCGAGCTTCCGTTCTTGCCACAGATGAATCCAGATGGAACACCGGCTCGTCCGGTGTACTGTCGGGAGCACAAGCCGCAGCGGAAAGATTTCCACCCACGCGGTCGCTTTTAAACCAAGCGCTTCCACCACCCTCGCACTCGCGGGGGTGGTTTGTTTTCTGTACAGGCGCGTGATGTGTAGAGTAAGATACCAACATGTTCCCGTTCACTCATATCTACTGCGCGAAACAGATCGTTGCCAATCCAGGGCCACGGTTTTTGTATGGCGCCATTTTCCCGGATATCCCGATGACCAAGATTGTGCCTTGGTCGACCATGAAGTCGCGGACGATCGAGTTTGCCGAAACGATCCGCCGTCAGCAGCCGGCTCTAGCTGATATTGCGGATGGCATGCTCATTCACGAAGAGCCGCAGGGGATTGACCGATTCGTGCACGGTGAAAACGGCTACGCCTACATCCATGGTCGATCCATCGAGTCGCACCTCGTACCGTTCTTCCCGACGGGTACGTCTGACGTGGCCCATAGTTTCATCGAATACGCCGTTGAGACATTGGTCGTGCGCCGCCATCCCGAATTACTGGCCGACGCCTCCGCCGTGCTCAGCAGCGCACAGGCCGATATGGCCATCATAGCGGCTGTGTTTGCGCGGACATTCCAAACCGAGCCCGAGCAAACCGCGACCGCCTTGGGTGATTTTCATCGCTGGTTTGCCGAAATGGACTTCTCGAGTGACGTCGCGACGGTGGCCTATTATACCCGACTAACGAATGTGCTTCGTGGATCGTCGATGAGCGACGAGCAGGTTCGTCAGATACTGGTCGCCGCTACCGCTGAAGTAAAACCGAACTATGAGGCCGCACTCGCGTCGATGATCGAGCGGTGTATTGCCGACCGAGCTTGATCCGCGATATGCGTGCTCGCCCTGCAGACGTCCACCGGCGACTCCGCCGCTGGTATCGTACCCATGGCCGTGATTTGCCGTGGCGTCATACGCGTGATCCATACGCAATTGCTGTGTCGGAAGTGATGCTCCAACAAACCCAGGTCGACCGCGTCATTCCGAAATACCGCGCCTGGCTAAAAAAGTTTCCAACCACGAAAAAATTAGCTGTGGCTTCGCTTCAGGACGTGCTGACGCTTTGGTCGGGGCTGGGGTACAACCGTCGTCCGCGCATGCTGCGTGATGCGGCGCGTCAGGTCATGGCCGAACATGCTGGGCGCTGGCCGCGGACCGTTGATGGACTGCAGGCCTTACCCGGATTTGGTCCGTACACCGCCGCGGCAGTCGCCGTGTTCTCGGGGAGCGTTGCGGCGCCGATGGTCGATACGAATATTCGGCGACTCCTGATGCGTTGGACGCGTCAGTCAGAGATGACCGTGGACCACCTGTATCAGCTGGCAAAAACGTACCAACCAAAAAAGCAGGTTGATCTCTGGTACCACGCCATGATGGATCTTGGTGCGCTCATCTGTCGGAGTGTCCCAGACTGCGCCGTTTGTCCGTTACGCGCCGTCTGCCCATCAGCCCATACGGTTCGACGCGCCCCGCCGCGTCGGCACGGCACAGCCATACCGTTTGTGGAGACACCGCGTTACGTGCGTGGCCGTGTGGTGGCTTGGTTTATCGCCCATCGTCGTACCAGTCAGCGCACGGCGCCGCGGGTTATCGCTCGGGCGTTACAATTGCCGGTGGGTCGTGTTCGCGGCGCCCTCGAGGGTTTACGTGCCGAGGGCATACTGCAGACAAAAAAACAGGAAATACTGTTTGCATCCTAGGTTGCGCCGGGAGCGAAAAAATGGTATGGTGAAAACCCATGGAAGTCGCTCCGCCGCCAAAACTCCCATCAGCAATCGCTCCGATTGCTATCGCCCTCTTGTGGGGCGGCGCACTTGAATGGTATCGCGCGCAACCAACAGTTGGCGTTTTTAGTGTTGGCGCTGTCTTTCTTGTAGTCCTCTGGTGGGCCTATGTTCATCGCCAGCATCTCGTTTCACGGAGCTCTTTTTGGCTTGGCGTGGCCGCGTATTTTGCGGCGACACTCGGCGCCCTGAGTTTTATTGCTTCCGTTCCCATTCAACACCTGATTATCGCGGCGATTGCCGTCGTGGCCTGGATTTATCTTGATCAAGCCACCCACCATATGACGGAGGACCTACAAGGTCGGGTGGCGGTTTTCGTTATGACGGTGACGTATTTTTGTGCCATGTTATCGCTCCTGAATTTTGCCGTCTTCGTGTTTCAGCCGTGGTGGGTGGTCGTCGCGGGTGGGACGGTCATGTTCATCCTCCTGACCATGATTGTCTGGCTCGACGTAGGCATCCCGGCCAAGAAATTCCGACGCGGTTTATTGTGGATGGGCTGGTTGGGTGCGGAGATCGCACTCGTCGCCTGGTGGTTACCAACCTCAGTCTATGTCAGCTCAGTCGTGGCGACGACTATGGGCATGCTCATGATCCATCTCGGTCGCCATGTCTGGCGTGATTCGTGGGATGCGTCCCGCGGAAAGCGATATGTCGCGATTGGGCTGGCCGTGATTCTTCTGACAATTCTTACTGCCCGTTGGTTCTAAATTGTATGAAACCAAAAACCTCGCCGACCTCACCAAAATACGCCCTCGAACAGGAGTCCACCCTGAAGAACGTCTGGGCTGAGCAGAATATTCAGCCGCCGGCCCGTGTCCCGCTCCTGACGGTCATGCTCTGGTCGCTCATTTTTTCGATCGTCGGGCTAGTGGTATTAGTTGGCGGATTTACGTGGTACCTGCGTTCTGTTCCGAATACGCGACTGAAAAACTTTCTTCCAACCACCGTCACCACCATCATCGAAAACTCCGGCGGATCGTCGACCGAAGCGCCACGCGCTGTACAATCGAGCGCCGAGACAGTTGTGCCGTTACTTTTGAAACCGGGCAGTGATGGTGTGACTAGTGACGCGCAAATGACCGGCACGGCGGTCGTTCTCTCGAGTAGCGGGTGGCTGATGACGGTCGATGCCGCAATTCCGGCCGGTGCAACCGTCGTTGGCGCCGCCAGCGATCGTACGACGATGGATGTTATTCGAACGGTACGCGACACGGCGTCCGGACTCGTCTTTCTGAAAGTCGATAATACCAATGTTCGGGCGGCCGATTTTGCTACGTCGAGTAAGGTTAAAGACGGTGAATCGGTGTGGGTCATCGTCCGGCGTCTGACCGCGACCGTTGCCCTTCGCCGTCAGTTGCTCCCTGCGGCCGCGACATGGCAAAGCTGCGAACAGATCAGTCCCCAGTGGGTGCTGGATGAGCCGGTGACCGCTCCGCTCGGCTCGCCAGTCGTGAATGATAATGGTCAGCTGGTCGGGATTCTTGGTACCGGTGATAGCGTCTGGGCGGCTGATAGTGTTGAACCGATATTATCAACCCTTTTTGAGCAAGGTACCGTTGATCGTATTTCCTGCGGTTTCCGCTATATCTCGACCACGGCAATTATCGGCAAAAACCAACCGAGTGACGGCTTGTTGATTGGGGCGGCCGCCGGCCAAGTTGCGGTTGACGCGAAGAGCGCTGCTGATGCCGCCGGATTGAAAGCGGGCGACATTATTACCGCCGTTGATGGCGCGCCGGTGACGAGTTGGCGCACCGTGATCCAAAGAGTCCGGCCCGGGAGCACGCTAACCCTCACGATTCGGCGCGGTGAGCGCGCACAGGAAAAGAAAATATCTTTCGGCCTCAAGCGACTATGAAGCGACTGGTCGTAATTGGGCTGCTCTGTCTCTGCAGCTGGCCTCACGCGGTTTCGGCCGCCGGGTCATACGTTTGGCGTCAGGAGACCGCTGACGGTCATTACCGCTACCAGGAGGTGAATGGGAGCCGTGGCCGCCTGCTACGTGCCGCCGTCCCAAACCAGGTGTTTACCAATCACGCCTACCATGCTTTGTATACGCCGAACGATCCGGAGTATGCCCTGCAATGGGACGCGCAGGTCATCAATCTTCCGAGCGCTTGGGATGCCGCCGGCGCGACGCCGTTTCTCGGTCGCCCGGAAGTTGTCGTCGCAGTGCTTGATACCGGAATTGCCGCCGGCTACGCCAATCCAGTCAGTCCGGATCTGACCCCGTCGACCATCTGGACCAACGTCGGCGAAATTGCGGCTGATGGGATTGATAACGATGGGAACGGGTTTGTTGATGATGTTCATGGCTGGGATTTCGTGAACAATGACAATGTCCCGGCCGATGATCACGGGCACGGGACGCACATTGCCGCGATTATTGGGGCCAGCACAAATAATAATGTCGCCACCGCCGGCATTGCGCCGAACGTAACGATACTGCCGATTAAAGTGCTCAATCAGACCGGCGACGGCACGACGCTGACGATTACTGAGGCCGTGCAGTATGCTGTGGCGAGTGGGGCGACGATTATCAATTTGAGCTTGGGCGGCAATGAGGGCGACGAGGTCTTGCATGCGGCCTTGAAGCAAGCCGGTCAGGCGGGAGTACTGATTGTGGCCGCGAGCGGCAATGAGGGGCAATCGAATCTGAACTACCCGGCGGTCTATGACGAAGTGATCGCCGTGACCGCCTCGCAGTACGACGGCACCCGCGCCCCGTATGGGAACTGGGGTACGGGGCTGGATCTATCCGCGCCGGGTGGGAATATCGCCGTTGATCAGAATGGTGATGGTCGCGTTGATGGGATAGCCCAAATCACCTGTACTCCCGGTGACTGCTCAAATTTTGGTTTGTATTACTATACGGGAACCTCGCAAGCTGCCGCCCACGTCAGCGGCGTCGCGGCCTTGGTAGCTTCGTGCGTCGTTATTCAGGGGCAAAACCCCCGCACCCTAAATAGTAGTATCCGATCAAATCTCATCTCGACGGCGCTCGATCTCGGAGTGCCGGGATACGACACGCAATCAGGATATGGGCTAGTCCAAGCCCAAGCCGCGTTGAGCGCCGCCGGCTGCGCTTCAAGCTCGCCAACTGCGCCTCAACATCTGAACGTTGCCGCCCGGGCAAATTTGCCAGCGCTCTCGAGTCAGCGCGCCTACCCGTATGCCGCGCCGTTTTTTTCTTGGTCTGGGCCGGCTGGTAGTACCTACTCGATTCAGTGGGGCAAACAAGGTGGCCCGATGACGACGAGTACGCAAACCGCTACGACATTTCAACCGACGCTGACAAAAAGCGGCACGTACATCCTGTCAGTGACCACCATCAATGCCGACACCGCCTCACCGGCGGCGATCGCTACCTACACCTATCGACCGGCCCAAATCTTAGTCTCGAATGGCGCCGCGACCGCAATCTATAGCGCGAAAGGGAAAAGTATTCGTGTGATTTCTAGCGCCGGGAAAAATACGACAACGTCGGTTGGGGCGTCATTCTCTTCGGCGACCGATGATCGATACCTCGTCGCGCGAGGGGGGATAATTACCGTCTATCGGTCAAATGGTCAAAAGCTGAATACGCTCAAACCGTTCGGAAAATCCTATACGCAACCGCTCAGCGCGGCCATCGTTCATCGTCTCAATCAAGACCCATTGATCGTCTCCGCAATGACCGGCGGGAGCGAAGTTCGTATTTCAACAGTTGCCGGTGGCTCGGTGCGACGAATGATTATCGCCAATGGGAAAGCCCACGGATTACTGGTTGCCAGCGGCGATGTCGACGGCGATGGAACGGAAGAATTTATTGTGGCCGATCGTAACGGTCCGGCTGTGCGCGTGTATCGGGCAGATGGGACAACCATGGCGGCGGTCAACCCGAGCGGAAAAGCCTACACAGCCGGATGGTCCCTGACGGCGGGCGATATCAATGCCGACGGTCGGGCGGACATTATCATCGGTGCTCGCCGCACCGGCGTTTCACCGACCTTCTTGGTATTGGACGCGACCGGACATAAAACGAAGAGCATCAAACTTGTCGGCCTGGCGATCACGCCGTTGACCGAGATTACCGCCGTTGACCTTGACGGAAATGGACGTGACGACCTCGCCGTCTTGACGCCCGGGCAATCAACGGTTACTGTCTGGACGGAACGCGGGACGAAACGGCAGAGCATCACGGTGCCAAAATCGTCCTCGCCGCAATCAATCGGAGCCTTGCAATGATGTTACATCGTCACGTTCGACACGTTGTCGCTCACCCGGAGACTCGACGTTTTGGAAAGTTTGCGATCGTCGGTATTTTGAACACTAGTATCGACTTCCTGGTATTTTTCGTGTTGGTCCATTTTGCCGCTGTTCCATACTTGTGGGCAAATTTCTTTTCCTATTGTGTGGCTACCATCAACAGTTACTATCTCAACCGTCGATGGACATTTCGCAGCTCGGTCGGAAACTGGCAGCGGGAGTTCGGCCAGTATTTTCTAGTCATTACCATCGGGTTTTTATTGAACGAGGGTCTGCTCTACATTCTCGTCGACCATGCCGGCCTGCCAACCGTCTTGAGTAAAATCGGGGTTATCGGGGTAGTCATGATTTGGAATTACGGGGCGAACCGCTTTTGGACTTTCCGAAACGTCGTTAAAAACTAACGTTGCGTTACGTCGTGGTTTGTGGTATAGTGTGACGGCTTTTTGGTCTACCGACATGCGGCTTTCCATCGTCATTCCAGCTTACAACGAGGCTCAACGGCTTCCCGAAACGTTAAAGACGATACTGTCGTTTTTTTCGGCACGGACTGAATCTGTTGAGATTGTTGTCGTTGATGATGGGTCTACCGATGGGACGGCGGCGGTCGCGAAATCCATCGACGCCTCAATTCGGGTCATCAGCCATCCGCGGAACATGGGAAAAGGGGCGGCGGTCCGAAGCGGTATGCTGGCCGCGCAAGGAGACTATCGATATCTCTGTGATGCCGACTTGTCTACCCCGATCGCCGAAATTGATCATTTTCTCACGGCCGCGCAAACCGCCGATATCGTTATCGGTTCACGTCGCGCCCCGGGCGCGCGTGTGGAAAAGTCGCAGGCGTGGTGGAAGGTTTGGTTTGGGAAGCTCGGTAATCTGTATATTCAAGCGCTGGTGGCACCGGGGATTCACGACTCACAATGTGGCTTTAAGCTTTTTGGTCGTCAAACAATGGAAATTTTCGAACAGCAGTTGATCCAGCGCTGGGGCTATGATTTCGAGCTCATCTTTTTGGCCCGCCAACATCGGTTTCGGATTGTTGAGCTCCCGGTGACGTGGGTGAATGACGCCCGCTCAACCGTACGTTGGTACGATTACTTCCGCACGCTCAGTGAGGTGCTCCAAGTCCGTTTGAATCATTTACGTGGCCGATATAAACAACAAAAACCATGACCGTCCGACCGCAAGCATTCGATAAAAAGAATATTATTGTCACCGGCGGGGCCGGATTTCTCGGGTCGCATCTCTGTGACGCGTTGGTCCTGAAGCATAAAGTGATTTGTATTGATAATTTCTCAACGGGCCAAGAGGAAAATATTCACCACCTGCTCTCCAACCCGAATTTCGAATTTATCCGGCATGACATTTCTGAACCGCTCGACCTGAATATCCTTCGGGAATTAAAGGCGTTTCAAGTGCCGTTTCAAGGGATTCAAGAGATCTACCATCTCGCCTCGCCATCCTCGCCGAAGGACTACACGAAACTCTCGGTGGAAACAATTATTGCCAACGGTCAGGGCACAAAAAACGTTCTCGACATCGCTAAGAGTTATGCTGCCAAGTTTTTATTACTCTCGTCCGGGGCTATTTATGGGAGTGCCGCTGAACACACCCCGTTTCCGGAAAATTACTTTGGGTATGTTGACCCGATTGGGCCGCGGTCGCCGTATACCGAAGGCAAGCGCTACGCCGAGGCTCTGACAGTAGCATATCGGAATCGGTATCATCTCGATGCGAAAATTATTCGATTGTTCAATACCTACGGCCCACGGATGCGGTTGGATGACGGTCGGATGATTCCGGAGTTTATCTCCGCCGCGATTGAGGGGCGCCCATTGACGGTCTATGGGTCTCGCCAAGATACGTCGTCGTTTTTGTATGTTTCCGATGCCCTAGAAGGAATAGTGCGCATGATGGCCTCAAAAGAGATTGGGCCTATGAATATTGGGTCACCCGATGAACATCCGATTGAAGAAATTACGAAAATGGTTATCCAAGCCGCCCACGGTCGTCCGGAGGTTCGAGAAGAACCGCCGACGCCAACCTCATTGAAACAGGCTATCCCGTCGATTCGCATGGCCCGTGAAACGCTCGGCTGGTTTCCGGTTGTCGCCTTGCCAGAGGGCATTCGCCGGACCGTTGAATATCTGGGCGGAACACGAACCGTGAATATGTCGAGTGTCGACTTTACCCCAAACGAATAGCTATGCGCATCCTTGTCACCGGCGGCGCCGGGTTTATCGGATCAAATCTCGTCGATGCCTTACTCGATCGTGGCCACGCCGTCACGGTGATTGACGATTTGTCGTCAGGTCGACGCGAACATGTTCCCGAACAAGCCAACCTTATTCGTGAAGACATCCGGAGCCCGCGGCTGAAGGATGTGTTCCGCGATGTGCAGCCGGAAGTGGTTTTTCACTTGGCGGCACAGATTAATGTGCAGAATTCGCTGAACGATCCCTGTGCGGATGCGGATATCAACGTGGCCGGATCACTCAATTTGATCGAGTTGTCACGTCGATTTAACGTTAAGAAATTCATTTTCTCTTCGACCGGTGGTGCCATGTATGGAGATGGCGTCCGTTGGCCAACGCCAGAAGGTGTTGCCCCAGAGCCGGTGTCACCGTATGGGATTGCGAAGTTTACCGTTGACCAATACCTAGGCTTTTTCTATCGACAATACGGATTGCGCAGTGTGTCATTGCGGTATGCCAATGTGTATGGTCCGCGCCAGACGCCGAAAGGCGAGGCTGGGGTGGTGGCGATTTTTTGCCAGCGCCTGATGCGCGGCGAGCCGCTCCTCATTTTCGGGGATGGAAAACAGACACGTGACTACGTCTATGTCGGTGATGTCGTTGCTGCGAACATCGCCGCGCTGTCACGAGCCTACAACGGGACGGTGAATATTGGCACATCGATTCAAACGTCCGTCAATCGGTTAGCCGACACCCTGATTTCAATTAGTGGTAAACGGGGCCTAGTCCGACATCGCCGTGGGCTACCCGGTGAGGTGCGGAAGAGCGCCCTTGATTGGAAACGTGCCAAGAAAGTACTCAAATGGAAACCGACGGTTGCGCTTCGTGACGGGCTGACCAAAACATGGGAATGGGCAGAGAGATCGTTGGCATGAGAGTCATTGCCGTCATACCCGCACTGAACGAATACCACCGCCTGCAACAGGTCGTGCAGCAGGTTCGGTCGTTTGTGAGTGCGGTCGTGATCGTTGACGACGGATCCGGAACGCCGTTGATTGAACATCTACCGCCAATGGATAGTGTGACGGTCATTCGGCACGCGATCAATCTTGGAAAGGGCGCGGCGTTAAAGACGGGGACGATGTGGGCCCTTGAGCGGGGATATGAGGTCGCGGTCTACATCGATGCCGATGGACAGCACGACCCGCAGGAGATCCCGGCCCTGGTGACACCGATTGCCGACGGTGATATTGATATTGTCTTTGGCGTTCGGAAGTTTCATCAGGCCATGCCGTTCATGGCCAGATTTGGAAATCGCTTGCTTACCATCGCCCTGCGGATGCTCTATCACATTAATGTCACCGATACTCAATCCGGGTACCGCGCTGTTCGATTGTCGGCCTATCCGCGGTTGCAATGGGACTCGCCGCGATATGCCGTCGAAACCGAAATGATTGTCAACACCGGAAAGCATAACCTGAAGTATGCGGAAGTACCGATTCGCACCATTTATCATGACAAGTATAAAGGCACGACGGTTATCGACGGCGTGCGCATAATGATTAATATGATTGCCTGGAGGTTTCTATGATTGGAATTCAAGTGCTCGCGATGTTGTTTGTGCTCTGGATGACGTATTTCTCATTTCTGCATTTCCGACGAGGCGAATTTTCTTTCGTTGAGTACGCGTTCTGGCAAATAATTTGGATCGGGTTAGCGCTGATTGTGTTGTTCCCGAAGACGGTCAGCGTCGTTATTGAAACACTCGGCATTTCCCGGGCCTTTGATCTTCTCACTGTTGGCGGTATCGTGGTGCTCTTCGGGGTGACGTTTCGAAACTATGTGCTTGCGCGGCGCACCGATCGACGGCTTGAGGAACTAGCACGGAAGATTACACTCGAAACGAAGTAGAATTTTCATCCACATGCACCTGCTTATTCTGGCGGCATTCTTCCGACCCCATACAGGCGGATACGAAATGTATATTCAAGAACTCGCGACGCGATTAACCGCGTTTGGAGAAACTGTTACGGTGGTGGTCACGAATACTGAGATGGCGCCAGCCCGGGAGGAGTTTATGGGTGTACGAATATTAAGGATTCCTTGTTGGAATATTCTTGGTGGCACATATCCAATCCCAAAACCAAGCCGCATCCTGTTTAGTTTGTGGGGGTATATTCGACGCAATAAGGTGGACGTGATAAATACTCAAACGCGGTTCTTTTTGACCACATTTCTTGGATGGCTACTCGCTAAAACAACACGGCGTCCGTTGTACCATACCGAGCATGGCACGAGCCACGTGGTCTTACCATCAAAAACATATCGTTGGCTGAGCCTGGTGTATGATCACACTCTCGGCTGGCTGGTCATACGCACGGCGGATGTTGTAATCACCGCCGCTTCGGCCTCGGTTGATTTTTCTAAGCACCTGGGCGCATCTTCGTGCCAACTCGTGTATAATGGCGTCGATACCAAATATTTTACTCCGGCCGTTAGCCAGGCCACAGGAGGGGCTGAGTACGCTCGGCCATATATTCTGTATATCGGACGACTGATAATGGCGAAAGGGGTTCAGGATTTAATTGAAGCGTTTCGGTCGTTGCCTCAAGATGGGCGCCACACCGAATTGTGCATCGTCGGACAGGGGAATTACCAACAACAGTTGAAAACAATCGCCGGCGGAGCGTCGAATATTCGTTTTCTTGGACACGTGAGCACCGAAGAGATCAGGCGACTTTACCAGCACGCGACGGTGTTCGTTAACCCTTCCTATTCAGAGGGACTTCCGACGTCAGTGTTGGAGGCGTTGGCATGTGGTTGTCCGGTAATTGCGACAAACGTGGGAGGAACGGCAGAGATCGCCACGATAACAAACACTTTGAATCATGGCCTTCAGCTCATACAACCACGGCAACCACATGAGTTGGCAGCTGCAATTGCTCGGTATGTGGGGGCGACGAAACGTGTATCGGTAGCGGGAGACCTCAAGCCTTTTTCGTGGGATCATATTGCGGCTCATTTTCGGCAATTATTGCAAAACGGCATACCCTCATGAAGGTGACGATCGTGACCACAAAACACGGTGGGCCGCTCTCGTGGGCGCGCGCTCTTCGCGCGTCGCTGGTGGCTGTCACGCCATGGTCAGCTACCATTATCAATAGCCTTGGTGGGCTTGGTCGCGCGAGTCTATACCCGCCCGATCTGTGGCACTCTACATTACCGATCGTCTACCCGACTCGTAATCGACCGGTGTTGCTTACAATACACGGAGACTACACCCAGGAGGGTAAATTGCGCGCCGTATTGTACCGTCAATCTGCTCGACGAGTTGGGGCGATAACCGTCCCATCTCTCTATTTGAAAGATGCCCTTTCCCTGTCGCGGGCAGTCGTTATCCCCAACGCGGTGAACATGCCGGCGGATACGCACCCACGTCCTCATCTAAAGGAGGAGGCACTACGTTTCGTTACCATTGCGAACTTTGACTTTTACCAAAAGGCACAAGGAGTTGTTGAGTTAGTAGAGTACCTGATCAAAGCTGGACTGCCATCCACCTGGCGGTTACGGATACTTGGTGACGGTAAATATTCTTCAATGGTCCGGGGTCGGGTGCGTTCACTCTCGACTCAAAAAGGGTTTGTAGAGCTGTGTGGACGTCAGTCGATTGATGAGCACCTGCGATGGGCCGATGCTTTTCTGTACAATTCGTATCTTGATAATATGCCCATCGCTCTCCTTGAGGCGATGTCATACGAATTACCAATAATCACGAACGATATTGGAGCAGTTCGGGAAATGATCGTATCGAAGAGGGATGGCCTTGTGGCATCAACACCTGATGAATTTGTACACGCGATACAAGAATTTCATGAACACCCGGGCATCTTCCGTGAATATGGTCAGCATGCAAAGGAACGTGCTCAGACGGAGTTTTCCTGGACCACTATCATTAAAAAATACATTACGCTTTATGAGGCGCTGGCCGATTAGCCTAGTTGTAATCCTTGTCTCAGCCATCGCGCTAACTATTGTTTTGAACAATGTCTCTTGGTCGTGGATGCCACACGGTCCGGACGAGCACGCCTACATTGGGGCGGCAAACCGGATGGTTCTTTTTGAGAATAAAACGCTCACGGTCTTTTTTCCAAAAGCGGATAACCTGCTTCCTTACATTCTTGGCTGGGTAGCAAAAATTGGGCACATTGAGACGCTCATTGTGTTTCGTATCGCACAAATACTGCTCAATGCGGCGATCGTCATCCTTTGGTTTCGTGTGGGGCTGTTGTTCTCGAGGGGTGCGGCGGCGCTGTTCGCGTTTTTTTCAGCTGTTACTATCTCAACTAGTTTCTGGCTGGGTCCGGCATACATGGTGCCATCTAGCCTGATGTATATTGCGATACCCTTGCTGTGCCTCTTTGTATTGAAGCGACGATGGTGGGCGCTGGGTGGCGCCGTGTTTGCGATAGGTATGCTGTACTGGTGGGCGCTGGGCCCGATTGGTCTAACGCTCGCGTGGTATTTTTTTCTGTCGCGCCGGCGTGGTCTGGTGGTATACGCAATCGCCATGGCCGTATTTGTTATACTGGCCCGAGTGGTTTTCAAAGATGCGGTGATCACGCTTATCTCGGGCGTAGACTATCCCGCCTGGTATCTTGAACGGGTTTTTGCGGTTGTCGCGTTGTTTGCAGGATGTGTTGTTCCGGGACTCGTGGCGATCGGGAATAAGAAATACCATAAGTACCGGACACTTTGGATTCTTGCCATCTCGCTTATTTCAACAAATATTGCTTTTGGGCTGGCATTTGGCAGCCAATTGCAAGCAAGAACATTCTACTTCCTGTACTTCGGGATGGTGTTGCTCCTAGCCATAACCTGGGAGGTCCTACGTTCGGAATCGGTGCGTTGGCGAGCCGTTGTACCTATGGTTACAATGGCGGCCCTACTACTGACGATTTGTTTCCAGTCTGTCACACGAGATGTATTTAAGGAACAGCAGTTAACAGCGACCGAGTGGCAGGCGTTAGTCTGGATTCGAGAGAATCTTCCTGCACATTCAGTCGTGCTATCCGATTACGGTACCATGTTACTGAATGCCTATCATGTGAACAACAAAGACCACCGCCTCATTGAAGACCCGGCCGTGGAAGATGTTCCGCGGAAGACAATAGAGCTCGTTCAGGCGGGGCACGTTGACGTTAATGGAGCGGCCCTGCTGAAAGAGATTAGTAGCTCCCTTGGAGTAAAGTCAATCTACTTAATGATTTCTCCGCGGACATGTTTCAGCGTCGAATACTACGCTACAACACGGCAGGTATGGTTCACGCGCGAATTGCCGTTCTACTACACCCGTTGTCAGGTCGTTGATCCAGCCTCCTTCAAGGCCACGAGTATCTATAGCGATAAGGAGACCTATATATACCAATTGCTCAGCGAGTCGGACCGGACTCGCTAAGCCTTTGGAGCGCGCTCGCAACGACGTCGAATTGAATTTCCGCCGTGAACTGGCTGATAATTTGCGTACTGGCCCGGCCCATAGATTCCCTTAATTCTGGGTTGTCCAAGATGGACGTTATCGCATACCCTAACGATGACGGGTCGTCAGCCGGGACGCGGTACCCGTTTACTCCTGGACGAATCAGGTCATAGGCTGCCCCAACCGATTCTGTCGAGACGATTGGTTTCCCGAAGGTCATCACCTCATTCAGAACGAGGCCCCATGACTCAACATGAACCATGTCATGCGGTAAAAACCGGCCAGGCAGAACAAACAGATCGCACAAATCATAGTACGTCGGTACGGCGCGGTGCGGAATCTTACCCAAAAAGTACGCGCTTCGAATGTGCAACCGTTCAGCAAGCTGTCGACAGGCAGGCTCGAAGTCGCCGGTACCGCCAATTAGGAGCACCGTGTCTGGGTGAGTGCGCTCTATCTTGGCGTACGCGTGTAATAATCCGTCGAGATTTCGGAGGCGGATAATGCGTGACAGGTAAAGGATAACCTTCTTACCCTTGAGCGAATACTTTTCAA
This sequence comes from uncultured Gammaproteobacteria bacterium, assembly GCA_964397195.1. Lineage (GTDB taxonomy): Bacteria > Patescibacteriota > Patescibacteriia > SBBC01 > CAIJZX01 > CAYNGY01. Next base: position 375,789 of record CAYNGY010000001.1, read on the forward strand.
TCAGGTGCTCTCGTAATCCGGTATCAATTGGGATCTGGGATACGTTCTCAGCGCTGTTTGGGCAGATGACAATTTGTTTCTCAGGCACGCCGAATTGATCCAGAAAGAAACGCTTGGACTGACTTCCGGCGACAAAATTGAGCGCCGCATGGCGGGCGATGTATCGCGCGTATGGCAATGCTAAACGCGCCGCCGGTGTGTTTGGCCACGACCATAGTTCATCAAAAGTAACAAACTTTTTTCGTAGAAGGTGGGCTATCGGAAAAACTGCGTGAACCGGAAAAGAGGTAATAATAGAGCCAACGATAATATCATACCCTCGCATGGCTTCAAAAACTACGCCTGGTGCGACGTCGCTTTGATACGGCGGGACGCGGAACGGTCGGCGCTCTTTATACTTCCAGGTCGTCGCCTCGGGGAGGTTTTGCACCCAGTGGTGACCTCCCGTAAACACAAACGTAATGTCAAAATGCTCATTCAGCAGGCTAAAAAAACGTCGACGATACGCTGCCGGCTCAGGGTGAAGAAATAGTATCCGTGGCCGCTTAGCCATGTCCGTATAAGGTGTAGAGTTTCATGAGTTCGGTGTAGTGACATTCGGGACTGTACTCCGACTCATACAAGTTTCGGGCCGCTCGGGCCATACGCGTACGTAGTTCCACGCTTCCCAAAATCTCTATACATTTCGCTGCAGCTTCATCAGGCTTGGTAAAATCGACAATAAAGCCATTCAGTCCATGCTGAACGATTTCTGGTATGCCGCCGATGTTATTCCCAATGATTGGAACGCCTGCCGCGAGAGCCTCAATCCCTGTCAGCGGGCTATTTTCAAAGGTAATGGAAGGGATGGCAATAAGTGCACTACGACGGAGACTCTCGGCGACCACCTGATCGGACACTTTACCCAAAAAAGTCACACTTTCTGTCAGGCCAAGTTCATCGGTCAGGCTCTCTAATTCTTCCCGGATGGGCCCATCACCGATAATCTTTAGGCTGGCGTCCGGTAGCGCTCGTTTAACAAGGGGAAAACAGCGAAGTAATAGGTCGACGCCTTTGATACGACTCAGTCGCCCGAAGAATAATATGGTATGCGGGTGGTCGGGTTGAATTGGCGTGGAAGTGGTGTTAGTAAAGTTGCGGATGGTTAATGGCCGAGTGTAGCCGTTTTCATGTAACAGGTTACCCATTGCATCGGAGGTAGTGACAATCCGCGTTACATTCTTTCGGAGTGTTCGTAGGCGATTTCGTTCAACGTATAGATATGGCCATGTTCGCTGGTACCAGTGTCGGTCGAACGTCCAGCCTTTTTTTACGCAGAACTCGACCGGTAACGCATACGTGACATCGTGGATGCTATGGACGAATGGAATCTTACGACGTTTTAGGACATTCATGAAGTGGGTATACGCAACCGGGTAGCCATGAAAATGAACAATATCGGGCTTCACGGCAATCACATACCGCTCGAATTGACGGGTGGTCCATCCGGGTACTAGTGCTTCCCAAAACTGCCCAACAGCGCCCGCTGGTTCGCGGACATACCAATCTCCGTCACGGATTTCCTCAACGCGGGGATTTGTCACAAAAACCGATACGTTGACATGATGACGACGCAGGAGCTCAACCGAGTTGAAAAAAAACGTATCGGTTCCGCCCAGCCGACCAAAGTTATTATTAACTAGTGTGATTTTCATGCGGCGATAGTTACATGGCGGTAGGCTGATCTCCAAATACATAGTCGCCAGATGCTTCTGACGAAGGTAACACAGTCCTGTCCAAATCCCGACCACGATCGAGAGTGCATGGCGCGTACGCCGAGCCACACAAGTAATTGAGGAATCATAAATACGGATGCAAGCACGCGATATGCTAGCGCATACCCCAGGCCGTCGTGCTTTCGGTAGTATTCAAAGTCAGTTATAGGGACCTCAATAAAGTTCTTGGTGGCTAATTTGTTCATGCTGACGCTACGAAGGTGGACTATTTCTGAAGCTGGTTCATAGCGGATGTCCAATCCAGCGTTATGGATTCGTCGACATAGGTCCATATCCTCGCCATTTAAGAAAAAACGGGGGTCAAATAATCCAACACGCGACAGACAATCCCGTGATAATAACATACACGCGCCAGATATCATGTCGACGGATCGTGGGGAGCGACGATCGAAATCCGTTAATAAGTGGGCTCGGAATATCCTGCCTCGAAAGAATTTAATCCCGATCGAGGTCAACCACGAGTAGACGAGGAACTGGTCAAGCAACGTTGGGAACTTGCGCGCACATTCCATTTGGATCGAGCCGTCGCGATTTAGAAGTTTTGGCCCAACTGCGCCGACCAAATGGTCCGCTTGTATTGCCGCCACCAAAGGCTCAAGGAAGCCTGCGGAAGGAATTGTGTCGTTATTGAGAACTAAAACATACTCCGTGCCGGCGTCAAGTGCATTGCGGATGCCAACATTGTTTCCCTGGCCGTAGCCGAGATTCCTTTTATTTTCTGTAACGGTTACTTGAGTACCGTAGCGGTGGCGGAACGCCGATGGTTCGTCGTTTGTAGAGCCGTTATCCAAAATCACGATCTTTTTGTTTTGATAGGTGACACGTAGGAGTTGATCAACACAAACAATTGTCTCATCATAACCGTTCCAGTTTAAAACGAGAATGGTGACGAGGGGCGCGGCGGTGGCGTGGTCAGTTTGCATGAAGGCCAAATCAGGCCGCTCTTGTGGTAGGAAAGAGGGCGGGAATAGTTTCCAGAATCGGGTATTTTGGTCGCCAGGACAGCGAGGTAACCAACGTGCTGTTATCACCGTAGATGTCTGGTACGTCATGAACCCGGAGGCGTGAAGAATCCTCGGTAAGGGATAGTTTTTTTCCGCTTGCCTGTATCATCGCCCCCAGAATCTCGCCCATGCTCAACGACGAGCCCGAACAGACGTTTAGGGCGCCAACAAGATTGGGGTCGAGCGCCAAACGCCAATAGGCGTCAATAACGTCATCGATCCACAAATAATCCCGCTTGGAACGCAAATTACCCACGGCGATTGTGTCTCCATCATGCGCACCGAGTATTTGGTGTAGGAAGGTCCCAATCGCGAGCGAGCGTGAAATACCCGGGCCGATGATATTAAAAGTACGAGCGACAACAACTGGAAGATGGTGAACCCGGATGAAAAAGTCAGCAAATGCGGATTGGACAACTTTCGAAATGCCGTACGGAGATACGGGGGCGAGCGAGTCATTTTCAGAAATTGGCAATCGCGTCGGGATTCCGTACTCCGCGGCCGATCCAATCAGCAAAATCTTACGCACCGGGATTTTCTCGGTGGCCACAATCTGACAAATATCCCAACTGACATGCGCGTTGATTGCCAAAAGCTCCGGGAGCGTCTGGTTTCCAAAAATGCCTATGAGATTGATGATGTACTGCGGTTGAATATCCAATAATGCCGCCCGTAGCTGTGATGTGTCGCGGGCATCAATCTCGCGAATAGGAAACGCCGCCGTACCCTCAGCGCCAACGCCAAAACCAAAAAAATCGTACTCCGTGGTCAGGTGATGATCGGCAATATACTTTTGAAAATGGGCACCAGAAAAACCAGTGCACCCAAATATGCAGACTCTACTCTTTTGGGAGGAAGTCGTGGCGGCGTTCATCAAAAATAGAATTAGCAGTTTCGTAGTCTTCCACTCGACCGATATCGAGCCAATAAAAAGGCTCTTGATAGCACGAAATTCTTTTCCCTTGCTTTTTGAGGGCGAGCATCAAATCGGGCATATCTAGGCGTTCGTTTTTTGGGATAGCCTGAATAATCTCGCGGTTGAGTACGTAGATTCCCGTACTAACCTGGTAGGTAACCGTAGGTTTTTCGTGGTAATCAACAAACTCGTCATTCGTGATGTCGAGAACACCCAGATCAATTTTAATCTCCTTGGCGTAAGTGCAGATGGTTACGTCCGCCTTTTGTTGATGATGGTAAGCTAATAATTTAGAATAGTCGAGCGTGGTCAACAAATCGCCATTCATCACTAAGACGATCTCATCAAGATCGTTAATCAACGATAGCGGTCCCGCCGTTCCGAGCTCCTTTTCCTCACGAGAATATGAGATGTCGAGGCCAACCTTGGCCCCGGTCCCAAAAAAAGCGGTCACCAGTTCCGCCAGGTGATTAACGGCGAGTGTGACACGGGTAAACCCGTAGCCCCGTAATTGCCGTAATACTATTTCAAGAATAGGCGAGCCACCAATCGGAACGAGCGGTTTCGGAAGAAATGTTGTGAACGGACGCAAGCGCGTTCCTTTTCCTCCGGCGAGAATAATCGCTTGCATATCTCGGAGAAATTAGAGGTTATAAATATTTGGTTTGTATCGCGCGAGGTTGTTGTCGGATTTGAACCAGGCGATAGTTTCATCTAGTCCTTGTTCGAGAGTATACGCTGGCTTCCAGTTCGTCATCGTAGTAATCTTGGCATTACTGCCGAGGAGTTGATCAACCTCGCTTTTTTCAGGTCGCGTACGTTGTTGGTCAAGTTCAACTGTCGCGGCTGGATTAATCTTATGAATAATAAGTGCCGCAAGATCACCAACGGAAATATCCCGCTGGGTAGCAATGTTAATTTCCTGGCCAAGAGCTTCTTGAGAGTTGGAGATTGCGATAAAACCGGAAACCGTATCGCGGACAAAGACCAAATCGCGGGTCGGGTGTGTTGAACCTAGACGTATCGATGTCGCACCGCTCAGTAACTGGGTAATGATGGTTGGAATAACAGCTCGCGCTGATTGACGAGGTCCATAGGTATTAAAGGGGCGGACAATAGTCGCTGGTACGCCAAAACTACGGTAGAAGGACTCAGTCAATCTATCGGCGCCAATTTTGGTTGCGGAGTATGGCGACTGTGCTTGAAATGGATGTTTTTCGTCAATCGGTGTGTACTGTGCCGTACCATAGACCTCTGAGGTCGACGTCACTAATACCCGCGAGACGCTTTCTTTACGCGCCGCTTGGAGCACATTCAGCGTGCCCTTAATATTCGTATCCACGTAACTTTCAGGGGCGGCGTAGCTGAAGGGGATGGCAATGAGTGCCGCTAAGTGAAAAATTGTGTCAACGCCTTTTGCGGACTCTTCAACATGGAAGGAATCACGAACATCGCTCGGAAAAATTTCAATTGAAGATAAAACGTCTGTAGGAAGTGTGTCGAGCCACCCCCAACTGTTCAAAGAATTGTATTGCACAAACGCGCGAACCTGGTGTCCGTCTTTCACAAGTTGCTCGGTCAGGTGACTGCCTATAAATCCATCGGCTCCGGTCACGAGAATGCGTTTCTTTGGCTGGTCATTCATGATCATAGATGCTAGCGAACGATTAATCGCATTCTATCGAAAAATACGCTCGGTGTCAACAAAAAAAGGGGCTAATCTAAGCGGAAAAAAGTCGTACATGTAGCCTCATTCGTTACCTTGGCGACGAAGCTACCCGTCGGATCTGATCGGAATAAAGAAGTGCGCAAGATTGCCAACTATAGCGCTCGATTCTTGTGGCCAGCGCAGGCTGCGAATGGAACGTACCGGCAAGTATTTGGCGAATCGCACGAGAAACTTCCCTTGTATCAAGCGGGTCGATAACGAGTCCCGATTGTGTCTGCGTGATAATCTCAGCCGCAGCAGTGCCGGCTGTCAATCCAAGGATGGGGCGCTTCGTCCAAAGATATTCAAAAATCTTACCGGTCACAACGCCGCGCCGACTCGTCGAGGTTAATAACAGCAATGCATCGGCACGTAGCTGGTACGACATCGCTTGTTCACGCGGCATCGCCGGATAGAGACGGATAACATTTCGAGCGACAAGCGGTGCCATCATCACTTGTTCTGAGACGGAAAATTCGCCAATCATGTGCAACTGAAAAGAGTCTTCGTTCAGGACACCGCTCGACGATAATTCTTCAAGCGCGCTGAAGAATGGTTGCGGATTACAGGTGGCATCAGAGAGCGTCAATCGGCCGGTAAAGACTACGTGTTTTTGTGTGGATGTGAGCGTAGCGGGTTTGACGTCAACGAAATCGTCAGGGTCAAAGGCGTTTGTAATCGTTTGTGATCGAGTGCGCGGGTATTTGGACGCATAATATTCGGTAATCGGATCCGACACGGTCACAATGGCGGACGCGGCATCAGCCGTGCGTCGTTCAAGGTCCATGTAATATGGAGCTAGTGCGCCGCTGGAAATGGCTGGGTTCGTCGGTTCGAATAAAATACCGTCGCGCAAATCGGCGATGAACGGCGTCGAGTATTTTTTGTGCAATTCCAGGGCGATTTCGAGTACGGCTGCTGAGGGGTAGGTGGCGATGATGACGTCCGGTGAGGACTCGGTCATGATGCGAGTAGCAACTCGTCGAAAAAGGTAGGACCAGACGTCAAAGGGGCGCTTCCACCAGCCGTGTTGGTCTGTCCAAACCCGAAACACGCGCCATGGCATGAGCCAAATATTCCGGAGTGACCAACGGCTAACATCGATACGGTACACTCCGTCTGCGACGACGAGTGGCTGTGAAAGATAGCCGTGCGTGACCACTGACACGGTATGACCCAGCCGGCGAAGATACTTTACTAGTTTCGCTGGACGCTGAACGCCGCCATTATTCATCGGCGGGTAGTAGTATGAAATAAGGAGGATGCGCGCCATGGTACGTTACCGACGAAAGAGCCGACCGTATACGTGGACGAGAGATTGGAGCCACGTTGTTGATTCGTAGGACGGGTAATCCCAGAACGTTTTCGGTGATTCTTGCATAATCGCCTCGAATTGAGTTTCGGACAACTCCATCTTGTTCAGGAAGAACGGCATGTCTTGGCGGAGATCTTCTTCGCGATAGAGTGGCTGGGCAAGCTCTTGTAAGGCCTGATCGCGCGTCATTTGACCGGCGCAGATGAGGCTAGAGAGGTGCATGCGGCGCTTATCGTACCCGAACTTTTTCGGGAGAATGTAGCACTGGTAGAATTTCGTGTAAGCGGATTCATGGTGCTTTCCGCCGTAATCTTTCCAATCGACGTCGCGGATCAGTGTGGCGACCGCCTCTGACTTAATGTAGGGGATGTAGTCAAGAAAACTAACAAATTCTATGCGCCGAACGGTCTGGTCAAAGTAGTTCCCAACGAACGATTGATGAGGGTATCCGCGAAGGGATTTCGTGCCAAACTGCTTCTGCAGTGAGTAAATATATTTCCAGTCGCCATGACCATGTGACCATCGGCGTGGGAGTATAGTTTCCGTGCTTAAATTTGTACCGGCGAGGATATACCTCACACCGTGTTTTCTGGCCATCTGATGGAGTAAGGCGACGATGGCGTGGTCGGTTGGAATTTCGGAGTCCGGCGTTGATGCCTTCAGGAACGACAACTGCAGGTCGCGGAATATTTCCCAATCCATGACGTACGTGAAAAGATCAATGTCGAGTTTTTTAAGAAAGCCCTCAATGTTTTTCTGAGCCAGCTCAGTATCCCAACCGTTATCAAAGTGGACCGCTAGCGCACGGAGGCCAAGCTTTTTGACCATATACGCGACGTAGGAGCTGTCGGCGCCGCCACTGACGCCGATTATGCAGTCATATTTTTTTCCGCGGCCTGCAGTTTTGACGCGTTCGACGAGTGCCGCTAATGCCGCCGCCTTCTGCTCAGCTGGTAAGCTGTACGGTTCGGCTTGCAGCATCCGTAACGCCTTCGTACAGTTTGAGCAAAAGCTATGTTCGTCAAAGCGAATATCAGGGTCGCTCGTGTCCATCACACAACGCTGGCAGATCCGATAGACGACTGGCGTAGATGAAGAGGTCATACCGTTGAGAACAGATGATGAAGGGTTTCTTGGTCTGGGTAGCTAATGAGCACGGCTCGTTGTGTCCCATGAAAGACAAACATGCTCCCGGCTGCGGCCGCCGAAGCGCCACCGTCAACAACGGCAGCGCGGAGATCATCCGTGGATGCCGCCCCGCCACAGGCGATGACCGGGATTGATAGGTGCGACGACACGGAACGAATCAGCGGCAGGTCGTAGCCTTGGCCAGTACCATCTCGATCGATGGAGTTAAGCACAATTTCACCGGCGCCGCGTGCCACCGCCATTTTTGCATGCGCCAGTGGATCAGCGCCAGTACGCGATCGGCCACTGTGCGTACAGGCTACATATTTTCCAAATAGGGTTTTCTTAACATCGATGACCACTACTACGCTCTGACTTCCAAACACCGCAGCCGCTTGGTCAATTAATTCAGGAGTTTTAAAAGTAATGGAGTTTAGGGCGACTTTTTCTATGCCGATAGCAAAAAGTCGTTTCATTTGGTCGAGCGTGGTCACGCCCCCGGCATAGGTGACCGGGATAAAACATTCCGTCGTAATCTTATTGAGGAGTTCAAAGTTTGGCTCTCGTTGGGTAGGGGTGGCCTCAATATCGGCAATAAAAAGTTCATCCACCTCTTTGTCGTTAAAAATGCGAACGATATTGACCGGATCGCCCAGATACGTCGGCTTCTGGAAGCGCACGGTTTTAACAAAGCCCTGACCGCGCAAGAGGAGGCAAGGAATAACGCGAGTAGCGATCATACGGGCAACGCCGAAAAGTTTTTGAGAATGGCCATCCCGTAGCGGTGACTCTTTTCTGGATGGAATTGGACCCCGTACATATTTTCATGACGCAGAACCGAGGGGAACGCGTAGCCATAGGTTGTTTCCCCAAGCGTGTTCGCCGCCGCGAGAACGAGGTGATAGGAGTGGACAAAGTAGAAACGGCTTGAATCCGGAAGGTTGGCGAAAAGCGGGTCGGTGCGCGTCTGGCGGATCGTGTTCCACCCCATGTGTGGTATTTTCAGGCCCTGGGCATCCGCGGCGAACTGAAACTTTTTAACTTCACCCGGAATCCAGCCGAGGCCGGGAAGCGAACCCTCTTCACTGCGCTCCACTAGTATTTGCATGCCGAGGCATATCCCGAGTAACGGCACACGATCGACTAAAACCCGTTGTCGAAGCGATTCAATAATGCCGCGTCCTTGGATCGTCCGCATGGCCTCATCAAACGCCCCAACGCCTGGCAGAATCAACCGCTGGGCAGCGGCGATACCATCAGTCGTACTGGTCACCTCGGCCTGGACGCCAAGACGACGGAACATGTTGACAATTGAACCGAGGTTCGCCATTCCGGAGTCAACGATAGTTACATCTGGAATCATGGGTAGTATCGTATCAAACCGTGTGCCACAAGGCCACCGCGGCGCTAAAAAATGATGGACGAGTAACGGCGGCGTCAAAATGAGCCTGCCAAAATGCTCGTGTGTGCTGCCGCAGGGCGCGGAGTGTCTCTGGATGGTCGATCAGTGGGAGGAGTGTCTTCAGGAGCTCAACGGGCTGGACCGGGGCCTCAAAAAGGCATCCCACCGCCGGGTTGATAATTTCCGGGATTCCGCCGACCGCCGGACCGGCCAATGGAATGCCACAGGCTAGCGCTTCCATCATGGTCACCGGCAACCCTTCAGAGGCGCTCGTATTCACAAACAGATGGATTGGTTCGCGTGCATAGTGGTCCATCACGGCCGCGTTCTCCATCGCCCCCAGGAGTTGCCAGATGACGTTTGGTGGTAATTCACGTTCGGCCTGAGCTTGAATGTCAGACCGCAAGGAACCGTCACCAATATGCTGCCAACGAAATTGCTGGTTTGGCCGCTCGGCGGCGATGAGCGCGAGGGCAGAAATCCAACGGTCGACTTGCTTGACCGGAATGAGTGAGCCGCAGGTTACAAAAGTAACGTGCCGATCGTCAGGAACGGGATTACCCACATGCGGGTCGGTGATTCCGAGTCGGGAGACGTCGACCTTCTGTCGAGCGAACGGATACTTTGTCACAAGATAAGACCGACCATGCTCGGAAATACAGGAGACATGGTCAACCTGATGTAGGCACCATCGCCGGGCAGGGAGAAAATCATCCGGATGGCGCCAGCTGTAGAGGTCAATACCATGCGCTCGGGTGATGACACGAAGGTTGTGGTGGCGGCGTTTGACGAGTAAAGCGCCGGTCGTGGTAGCCGAAAACCAAAAAGTGTATATCAGAACGGGGGCAGAAGATTGTTGTGTCTTCGTGAACCAGCCCTCAATCCAGTCAGCAGTAGCGTGGGCATGTGTCAGATGGCCAATAAGTCGGAGCAATGACCTCGGTTTGACGAGTAGTGCTGGAAAATGGATCACATCCTGCCAAAATGGGGCCGACCACAGAACGCGGGCAAACAGACGCGCCTTCACTACTCGTTGCCGCATTGAGAGCCGCAGAAAATCCGCCAAGCCAGTTTCCACTTGTATGGTTGACGGAATCGTCATTCGTGCTCCGCCTGTAGACTCAGGCGCAATCGTGACATTAGGAAATGCGCGGAGCATGGCCGGGATTTCCGGCACGATAAACGACTCTTCGTGTGTCTCGTTAAACGGAAACGACTCCGGGAGGAAGAGTACGGTTGGTTGTGGCGACGACGGATGTATAGGCATTAGGATGTTGCCATTGGGGTCGGCGGCGGGCGGCGTAGGATCTTCCGTACCCCGGCCTTGAGGAATTGTTTTTCCGTGGCATCGATAAAGCCGCTCCACCAGACGACCGCCGCGTAGACGATGATCACGCCAGTTTTGATACTCAGGTCAACCACGAGTCGATGACTCATTTCATACTGGCCAATCGAAGCCGCAATATAGCTACCGAGCAGTAGCCACGCGACAGATTGAATTCGGTATGGGATATGGAAATACCGTTGTGACATGCGGTAAACGAGGTACGTAAAAACGACATAGGAAAACATTGTCGCGAAGGCAGCGCCAACCATGCCGTACCGGGGGATGAGCGCAAAGTTCAGGATAACGTTCAGCACGGCGGCGGTCACCGTTGTCCAAGCCGTATGCTTCGTGTTGTGCGTAATCGCGATGCCAACGGTCACAATGTAATAGGCGCCGTAGATAATCAAACCGAAGGCGATTGGGATCACCACGCGATACCCGTTGATGAAGGCGGGCGCCGTTAAGAGGTGGAGAATCGGTTTAGCAAAAATAGAGATGACGACCCCGATGCCGCACGTCAAAAGCATGTAGTAGTTCAGAATCTTCGCATAAAACGGCTTCGCGTCCGGCTGTTTAGCGATGGAGTAGGCGTACGGACCCCAGGCGAGTTGGAAGGCGTTGACCAAGAGGAGGATGACGGATCCGACTTTAATGCCGACGGCGTAGAGCCCAACCTCGTTAAGGTCGCGGTAGTGGACGAGGAAAAAACGATCGAGCAGATTGAGCGTAAAGTCGGCAATGCCGGCCGGGATCAAAGGGAGGCCATAGCGAAGCATCGAACGGAGCTGGGTTCGCGATCCGCTGATTCCGACGGAGGTGCGAATGAAATAGAGGCAAATAAACGCCGCAAAAATGTTTGCGGCCAAGATGGCGTAAAAATATCCGGGGAGGCTCGCTCGCATTCCGACGACAAAAAAGATCGTCAGGCCAATCGTCAATGTCAGCTTGAGAATGTTAATGATCGTATATCGCCACGGTCGGAAGCCGAGTCGCAAAACAACCAGCGAGGCCAAAATAATCAGGCTGAAGGGGAGCGTCACGAAGTTAATTTTGATGACCGCCGTAAAGTCATTACTTCCAAACACGAGTCCGGCAATTGGTTTTGCAAAAATAATCGCGAGGACGCTCATCACGACTGAAATCCCGACCATGAACATGAATGCGGTGGTCAGGATAGACTTCTTTTGTTTCGCGTCCTCGGTCTCAAAGAAATGGACAATCATGGCCGAGTCAAGTCCGGCCACGACAAAAATCAAGAGAATATTTGTCAGCGAATTCGTGATATCAATGACCCCATAATCCGCCGGGGTCAGGATCCGGGTCAGAATCGGCGTTAAAAAAACACCGATAAATGTACCGATGGCACCGCCGAGGCCGTAGATGATTGAATCGGAAGTAAGTTTCTTTAAACGTTCAATCACGGGAAACGGGTCAAAAATTAATCAATCCAAGTCAATAAATTGGTTCGTGATTATACAAGAAAAGCGGGCCAAACGCAAGTTCAGCGGACCGGGGCGCGGCCAGTCAGTTAGGAGGCCGTCGGGGCTCGAAATGATGCGGTCAAAACGAGTCCTTCGCGTGAGCTCGGGAAGAATCGGTTGATGAGATAGCGACTGCCCAAGAAACGCTTCCAGCTCCGGATCGGCGGGTAATATTCGCTGAAGAAAAACTCATCGACATGAAATCCGGCCCGAGTAGCTACTTTCGCCAGCGTGTACGGTGTGAACCAATAGCGGTGGTCGCTGTTAATAAATTCAATGCCGTGTTGTAACTGACGAATATTGTCCCACGCAAACGCGTTGGGGACGGTAATAACGATTCGGTCAATCACCGATTCGTAAGTGCGGCGGATTGATGACAGGAAGCGAACCGGGTCATCGATGTGTTCGAGTATTTCACCCAAAATAACGTAGTCCCAACGATCATTCAGCACCTCTGGTAAGGGATTCATGATATCGCCATGAAGCACATCGGTATACGGCAACGTTTTGCGAACGTATTCAACCGCTTCGGCATTGGTATCAATCCCGAGGCAACGGGTGGTTTTTTTCGCCAACCGTTCATGCATCCACACGCCACGTCGAACTTTATCCTGAATGAGCGGAATATGGTCGGCAAAACCAAGATGGACAATTTTTTTGCCCTCAACAAAACGTTCGAGTAACGAAAAACGATCATCCACTTCTTCCCAACGTGTGGCAATCGGAACCTTAAGCGCATTCGAAAAGCCTTGGCCGGATAAAAACTCTTGGACGGAATGTGAGAAGCGCATACAGACGAAAGATAAAAAAGCTCTCTCAGCATACCCGAGGAGGCCGAAATGATCAAATGGACAAAAATGCCTGAAAACAGTACAATACACGGGCATGAAAGGGGCATCCACGATCCACACCCAGCCGAAAGTATTCCTCCTGATCAAGGCCATCGCTGTTGCCGCGGCGGTTATTTTTTTCTTGTATTTGGCCGACGCGCAACTACTGCTCGTCGCCCCGCACCGGATGCGTTTAAACCCAAATGGACGAAGCGGGTACCTGAGCGCAACATCGCTTGGTCTTGTGAGGAGCGCGGTCACGGGTCCGTACTCATGGCTGATTCGAAAAACACCACTAGTCATCACCGTTTCATTGCCACGAGTAGCGGAAAAACTCCATATTCGGATTAGCCTTCAAACCAGCGATGCGCCGCTTATAAGTTATTCGCTCGAAAGTGCCGACTCGGTACATCGGAAAGAGCAGATACTCTGGTCACAATTTTTGAACGACTTGCAATGGGAACGGATTTCCGACGACGGACTGAGTATTTGGCAGCGGACAAAGACTGTCGCCGGGAAAAAGACGTCGATTACGCGTTACGATACGGTGAATGATTTTCGGCGACAACCTCCGCCCGCCACGCAGATCGGAGTCGTCGCATACGACGCGTTCTCGTTTCTCCGTCCTTCGTCGTACACGCCAACCACCGCGTCACGGAAGTTCCCGGTAGCGCTGCGCGGACCGCAGTCCATTTATTTCTACGCCGGGGATGAGATGATTGACTGGGCGTTTGCAAAAACAGATCTGAATTTCTCTGAAGACGCAGACGTGGTTCGGGTGAATCTCGTTCGTCTTGATGCGGTGACAACGCTTGGGACCGGAGTTGTGCGACATCAAGTTATTGCCGACGACGGCGTCGTAGCGGCCACACAAACGCCCGGGAGGCCGGCACAGATCCATATCCGTGCACAGGGTCAGCCTGGCATGTACCGACTCGACCTTGATACGACCGATGACGTGGTCTTTCAGAATATCACCACCACCCAACATGTGGTGGGGATGCACGGCAGTCTCAATATCGCCGCCGGGCCGGCCTACCGCGGGGTACCCGATGAAGCAGAATTCAGAGCCGCTACCATTCGTTTGAATAGTCCGAAGTTTACCATCATGGCCAACCATCCGGACGGAAAGCAAATCATCGAGGTTGGTGGTAAAGATATAAACATTCGACGTACGAAGGCAAAGTTCCCGGTCGCCCTGAGTCAAAATGCCGGCGTCGTAGATTTTGTGGTCGCTAAGCCAGATGTGTCCATTCAGGCCGGGGATAGCTTGCTCACGTTTAGTTCTTTTACCCTGCCGACCGGAAATATGCCGGGCGCCACAACAATTTCTCTTTACCCAACGGCAGACGTGCAAGGGGTGAACTACCTTATTGCCCCGTATGTTCCGCTCCCCGCCGGGAGCATGGTGAGTGTTGACCAAGACATCACGACCGCTGAGTACGGGATTATGAACAAAAAGATTCGGTTAGAACTTCAGGTCCCAGGAATTGACGAACATCAGTACGATGTAGGATTGTCCGCCGTCCGGGTTGATGTGACGCCGGGAAAGTTCCCGTGGGATAAGGTGATATCAAAGATTCGTCGTCTCTTTGGGGGGGACTCCTAATGGCCCGGCATCGAATGACCTTTCAGTTCGCCTGGCCGTGGAGTGGGACCGAAACGAACGCGCTGTTCGCGTTCCTTTTTCAGATATCCGTCACGACATTCCTTGGTCTCCTGATGCTCGAACGCCTCGTGCCCGGATTTGTGAGTGACTGGTGGGACGTGAATATTTTGCTGTGGCCAATCGGCATTTTTGGACTAACCGTGGCGTTATGGCCGACGCTCGTTCATGAGCATGGATGGCAGCGGTCAAAAAAGAGTATCTGGCGCGACGGCATCATTCTCCTCGTCATCGCCGGAGTTATTAGTGGACTAGTCTGGTCCGGTACGGAACCCTATGGTCGAATGGGCAAGATTGTCGCTGTTGTGGCCGGCTTGGCCGTGGTCTGTCTTGCATTCATTCTGTATAGCGATGACGACGCGTAATACGCGGGTCGAGTCCCGATCACGTTTAATAGCCACGGCCTAATCATATGGTCACCGTCCCGTCGAACCGACACACTATCTGGATATACACCGGGGTTTGCGTTATCGCCGTGTGGTTGACGGCCATTGGAATATCGGCCTGGCGTCATCAACAACCAACTTCGCCTGATGAAGCGGCGAACCGATATATGTCGACGTACGCTGCGGCGCATGGGAGTTTTTCGATCCCGACGACGATGTCGGCCATGCAGTTGACCGCCTTTCACCCGCGTAGCCTAGCCGCGAAGGATCATAACCTTTTGCCCGGGAGTTTTTTAGGATTTATTTTGCTCACGACGGCTCTCCGCTGGGTCGGCGCCGCCGGACCATACATCGGCACAGTATTCATCTTCGGCTTAGCGCTGTATTGCTGGTTTCGAATCGCCCGACGGTACTGGGAGATACCGTGGGCAGTATTGAGCACCGTTGGGGTGGCGACGATGCCGGTTATTGCTCGTCACCTCGCGTTACCATACACTCAACCGATTCTTGGACTGAGTTTTTTGATCACGAGTAGCTGGGCGTTACTCCGGTACCAAGAGAAGCAAACATGGGGTCGAGCCGCCTGCGTCGGATTTTTGTACGGAGTCGTAGTGTTCATTCGGCCGATTGATGCCATATTTACGGCGCCGCTGATTATGGTCGCCATGGTCGTTCATCGCGGACATCGGTTGAAGATGCTTCTGACCGGGACCGTTATTGCCCTGGTACAAGTGCCGTGGATCTATGCCGGGTATGAAACGTTCGGATCATTCTTGGCGAGTGGGTATACGCAGCAAGGCATTGGCCTCACGAATGCATCAGGGACAGGGCTTGCCTGGTGGACAATCTTTACACGGCCGCCAAGTGGCGAATGGAATTGGCACTGGATTCGATCAGCCATCGAGTATCTATTACTCCTCTATCCTGGGTGGTCAATGCTCGCGGTCGCTGGTGCGTGTATTTATCTTCGGCGGAAGCTCGTGTCGTGGGCAAAGATTCTGAAAATTGGGACGGTCATTGCGTTTCTCGGGTATTACGTAGCCTATTACGGGGCATGGCAACTCTATCCAAACGACCTGGCCGCGCGGATAGGCTCGGCTGCCTCCTATGCACGGTACTGGATGCCACTGTATGTGGGTATGGTTGCCGGTGCAGTTGTCTTTCTCCGACGAATGACGATATCGCGTCGCTGGGTCGGGTACGTCTGTTTGGTCAGCCTGGTGGCGATCAATACTTGGGATTTTTGGGCGCATCCGTCTGGCTATGCCGCTACAATCCGTCGTGACGCGGTCGCGGCCGACGTCGTGAAAAGTGTCCAGGACGCCACCGAACCGGACAGCCTCCTTCTCGCCGGACAAGATGAGAAGTATTTTGTCGGCGAACGACTCACCAGCTTCTCGATCCCCACGGGTGATACATCGTGGTCGACACTTGCCAGTATTGCCCATGAACGGCCGGTCTATATGCTCGCCAATGAGGCTTTTTTCCAATCCGTGAAAACAAGGGCGGCGCTGGCGATGGCCAATCTAGAGGCGCAGGAATTTTTGCAGACGACTGATGGTCCCTGGTGGAAACTCACACCTCGTCCATGAATACCCATCGTTGGTTCTTAGGCGTTGGAGTCGTGTTGACCTTGGGTATCTGGGCGGTCCCGCTTTGGCAAACGTTAAAACTCCGCACTGGGTGTTGCGGACCCGTGACAGCCCACTGGACGCACCTTGACCGACTCCACGCCTTGGCCGAGTGGCGACCGAGCCTCCATGCGTACGAATTTAATGCGCCCACGTGGCCATGGGCTAGTCGGGCGATGCTTCTGCGGCCGAGCGAGAAGATTCAGCTACATATTTTCGTTCCGGAAAAATATACGAGAGTGCGAGTGACTCTGCCGAATACTGTCCCGGGGATTACCATCCAGCGCGTTGATGACCCTGCGCTAGGGCGTTCGGCTTCTATCGCTACGGCCGAATGGGTGCGGGGACGAGCTGGACAATATCCTGATTTCTATATTCAAAACACGACTGATGTCACTCAGTCGCTGACAAACATCGATATCGAGTTCATCCCATGAAAAACGGTTGGCACATCGTACTCGGGGTACAGATAGCACTCCTTATCTTCTTTCAGGGTCTGACCATCTGGCGCCCAGGGGTTATGGATGTGTTCGGAACTGGGATCGGCTATTGGCTGGGAAGTCTGGCCGTTACACTGCTGTGTGCGTACGGCTTGCGTCCGGATCAAGACAGCGGGAGCGACCAAGATCGAATGACGGACCCAAGTCGGAAGTAGAATCCGCGCCCGTCAGAATGCGGGCCAAGAAACTCGGCTGTCACCGGTAGTGTGTCGCGGGCGACCACGCCGAACTGGTCGTTAGCTTGTCGGGTGTAGCCGACTAATTGTCGACCATCAGAAACGACCAAACCATTCGATCCTCGATACCACGCGGCCCACAATATACCGCCCACACGGTCAATAAATGGGTGTTGTCCGGCGGACCCGCGGGTTCGAACCGACACGCCGTCGCTCCAGAGTAATGGGCGAGTGGATAAGATACGGACCGTCGAGCCGAGTGGTTCGAGTTGCCATACCAGTGCGGTTGATCCGGTCACGCGCCATCCCGCATGAGTAGAGACTTCTTGGGCAATTACCGTATCCCGGTCGACCGGTAGCAAGGTCATGTCCGTCGGGAATGTATGAATGACCTGAGCTTTTGCGGCCGGGTAGGGTTCCCAGCGTTGTAATTGGCCCCCGGTATCAGTCGCCGTGATCGTCCACAGGGCGCCCTTAGCCACGACAAGCGAATCAGCCGGACCCATCTGCTCAAACGATCCCAAGGCCGCATTCACGACGACGAGTCTGCCCCGAACGATGCCAAACAAGAGCGGATCGCCATCGGGTGACCAAGCGGCGTAGTCCATCATTGGAACGGATTGGCTGCGTGGTGTCGACGGGTCAGTTATCACCATCGCTGTGTCGCCATTATCCGCATACAGATACTCACCGTCGTCGGAAACCCGAAGATGTTTTGGACTGAAGGGGAGTGACAACGGGGTCTGCGACCACAACTCGGGATCGAGTAGTTCGACGGTAAACTGGTCGTTGTTTGGACGAGTCACGAAGGTGATGCGGCTTTCCGAATCATGGAGCACGCGATCGGTTGCGGTAAGTTCGGTTATTGTCGTTATGACCGGGGTTGGCTGGAGGTGGATATCAACGACATCGGTTGACTTTCCGGCTACTAACGGAATCGAAGATACCCAACTCGTATAGCCGGGTCGGGCCAGGGCGATAGTAACGATGCCTGCCTCAAGACGCGTCGTTCGATACGGGGTAGTCCCCACCGCCTGCCCATTGATCGTAATCGTTGAACGCGGGTCGCTCTCAATAAAGAGACCGGCCGCCCGGATGATGCGTCCATGCACGAGTGTCCAGCCGTTGGCTTGAAAAAGAATGTATCCAGATGTCGCGACAAAAAGACACACCGCAAAGCCTAGGGTAAATGATCGGAGTCGTGGTGACATGCCAGGTTGCCGAAAGCAGGGTAAACCGATTATACTATACCGACAGGAGTCTATTCTACCATAATCCGAGTACCCCTGCGAAATCGTTTATCGTCTTATTTTCTCCGATTATGCCCTCACAAAATACAAACAGAAGCATTATCGGTCTAGCCATAAGTCTGTGTATCGGTATCGCCATTGGCATAACGGTTCAGCTTCCGTTACCAGCAAAGGACGGGGCGGCGCTTCCTGCCATTATTCGGTCGCTCGCGCCTTCGGCCACCGGAACTTCCACTTTTCAGGATGTGTGGAAAACCATCCACACAGAGTACGTCAACGCAAATGTTTCCGATGAACAACTTGTGACCGGTGCGATTCGGGGCTTAGTGGCAGCGCTTGGCGACCCATACTCGGTATACCTTTCACCGACCGAGGCCAAAGCATTTGCCGAAGAAGTGGCCGGATCGTTTGAAGGCGTCGGGATGGAATTGGGTCTGAAAAATAACGTCCTGACCGTTATAGCTCCATTAACCGGCAGTCCGGCGGAACACGCGGGTATGCGCAGTGGTGACGTTGTGATTGCGATTAATGATGCTGACACAAGCCAGATGACGGTGGATGAAGCAGTGAAACTTATCCGAGGAAAAAAGGGAACGAAAGTCGACCTGACGGTGTCACGGACAGGTTCGGATCCGTTCACGGTGACTCTTGAGCGTCAAACGATCACCATCGATTCGGTCACGAGCCGAACCATCGACCAAGACGGGAAGAAGATCTCGGTTATTAAAATCAGCAGCTTTAACCAAGACACCGAACGTCTCTTTCGGCAGGTCGCACAACGGGCGCTGAACGACCGTGTCTCTGGTTTTGTTATCGATCTCCGGAACAACCCGGGGGGCTACTTGGATCAGGCGGTGCGTGTGGCCAGCGTTGCGATTCCTTCGGGCACAATCGTGTCAGAAATCGATCGCGATGGTCAGAAGCGGAACCTGGACGCCCGCGGCGGCGCAATCCTAAACGGCCAAAAAATGGTAGTCTTGATCAACGGTGGCAGTGCCTCGGCCTCAGAGATTGTGGCCGGCGCCTTTCAAGATACCCACGTGGCGACCCTAATTGGGGAGAAGTCGTACGGCAAAGGTTCCGTTCAGCAACTCGCCGATCTCCATGACGGGTCGAGTTTAAAGCTAACCGTCGCTAAATGGTATACGCCATCCGGCCGTTCGATTGCTGATGAGGGCATCGCGCCGGACACGGTGGTCACTATTAGTGATGCCGACGTGACGGCCGGGAAGGACCCACAAATGGATGCAGCCGTCACGCATCTCCTTCAGCCATGAAAATCGTTTTACTCAAAAACGTTCCGGCTATTGGTCAGGCCGGCGAGGTCCATGACGTGACCGACGCGCATGCTCGAAACTTCCTTATTCCGAAACGTCTCGCCGTCGCGGCGACCCCACAGCAATTAGCCTCGGTGGCGGCCCGTCAACGACAGGAGGATCGGCATCGAGAGGCGCTGTTAGCCGAACGTCAAAAACTTCAGTCGACGTTAAATGACGGGATGGTGGAGTTGTCGCGTCCGGGTGTCCCGGAACAAAGTCTCTACGCCTCAATCCGCGCCGCGGATATTATCGAGGCGTTAACACGGCAATACGGCCCTGGCGTAGCTGGGGCAGAGGTGGTGCCGGACGTCATCAAAAATCCCGGGTTGCATCGGGTCACGCTCCGGTGGCCAGACCAAAAAACAGTGGTGATCACCGTAGTGGTGACCGCCATTGATAGCCACCAAAAGAAACGTTAGACGACGCTGACGATTCGACGTCGCACGCGGCTTCCGTCGTAGCGGATGACGGTTTTCGTCTTGAAAACAACCTCACCGCTAGCCACCGCAAACAAGGTGTCGTCATGACCGCGTCGGACATTCTTGCCCGGTCGAAACGCCGCGCCACGCTGACGAACGAGGATATAGCCTGAGCGAACCTTTTGCCCTGCAAAACGTTTAACGCCGAGTCGCTTGCTTTCTGAATCGCGGCCGAGTCGTGTCGAGCCGCCTGCTTTGGTATGGGCCATAGAAAACGATAAAAACTTGCTGGGCCAGTATACTAAGGACTGGAATTGTTGTCAATTCGCGCTGGCCGATCGATAGGCGGTCAGCCGTTGCATGACGCTATTTAAGGTCGCTGTTTCGACGCGGAGCCGCTTCGCCGCTACCACGTTCTCGGGCAAGGCCTTATCTGGTAACAGATCATAGGATTGCCAGACGACCGAAACTATCGCCCCGGCAATCAGGACAAAGAGAATCCAGCGAGGTCGATGCAGGATTTCACGAAGATGAATCGTCGGGAGCTGTTTCATTGCCATAATGTGGTCGCGGTGATTTTAAGCACGCTGGTTGTGTCTCCTGAGAGCGAAAGCGTTTGAATGGCAAAAACCGGCTGAAGCTTTTGGAGGTCGGCTATCACGAGTTGGACATTCGTCGTCGACCCACGCACGGAAAGCGTTACGCTGCGACTGAGGACTTTTGATCCTGGTATGGCATCGGAGACAATCGGATCGTCCATGGAACAATCGTGAGCCGCCACGATGCGTGAGAGCTGATCGTAGAAGGCATCTTCCTTTGTGAACGACCAGACCTCGGCGTCAAGCATCTTGGTATAGGTATCAATTTGGTCGGCCTCTTGTTTGAGCGCCTGAAGGTTCGATTGTTGTTCCTCGAGCGCCGCAAATGTCGCGCGTTGGTTGTCTAGTTCTTGGCGTAGCTCGTGAAGTCGAGGAAACATCCAAAGATAGAGAAAGGCAAAGGTAGCGAGGACGAGAAAAGAGAAGAGTGCGAAGGTCGTTAAAATTCGTTGACGCGGTGAGATGGTCATGAGGGATCGACGAGAGTTGCGGTGTAGGTGAAGGGGAGCTGTTCACGTTTTGAGGCGGTGTCAGAGGTAGCGACATTTTTGAGGCGTGGCGAAGCTTTCAACACCGAGTCGAGATCAAGAAATATCGCCCGGGTTTTTGCGACGCCCTTAATGGTGACGCCGCCGGTCTGGGTAATATCAATTGAGACAATGGAGACATCTTTCGGCATAGCCGAAATGATGGCATGTAAACTGGCGGCCCAATCACGTGCTTGGGGTAAGGACTGTGACAGTAAGGCCGCTTTTTCGTTAACACGGACTGTGGCTTGGCCGATATCAAGCGCGCCTTGTCGCGAGTTTAGCTGAATTTTCGTCTTGATGTTTTGTCCGAGCGTGTCGATGCGTTGCTGGAGCCACCACTCCGCCCCAAACAGTGCCCCGATCGAGCAGAGGCCGATCACAAACAGATAGACAAGCCCAGGCCGCCATCGCCCCAACATATCACCCAAATCCAGTAATTCTTTTCGCTCGGGCGGAAGTAAATTTAATCCGGGGATTTTCATGAGGCGGTAAAAGGTTGCATGGCTAATCCTAACGCGGTTGTATAGGTAAAGGCAATATCATGAACAATTGTCGGATCGGATGACATTTGCTGGATAATCCATGACGGTTGGACGATAACTTTTTTGTCTAAACGCGCGCCAAGCTCATGGTCAATAGCGCGAATCAGCGCGCCGGACCCATTGAGAAGAATCGTTGAAATTTCCGGCTCATTTGGGAAGTGTTCCTGATAATATGATTCGACACCGCGGACCTTCTCTGCAAGCAAATCGAGCTGTGGACTGAGAATTCGTGCGAGCAGTCCTTTTCCGCGCTCAGGATCGAGTCCAAACATCTCTTTCGCCTTCTGGGCCTGGTCGGTTGAGATGCGGAGGGCGTCGGCAATGTACTGATTTAAATCTTTCCCAGAATACCGAAGCGTCGTCGAAAACTCAACCACGCCGTCGCTGACGAGGATTAAAGATGCTCTCGTTCGGCCAAGATCTAGGACAATATGCGCGCCAGTGCTGTCAGGTGCCAGCATCGCTCGGGCGATGGCAATCGATTCGATTTCCATGCTGACAATCTCGATTCCGGCAGAAGTGAGTGTTTCGAGATATTGCGTGACAATGGTCTTCGGTGCGCCGCCAAACAGGATCCGTGTACCGACCTGCTTTGGACTGGCGGGGAGTTTTCGCCAATCAAACGTGACGTCAGACCAGGCGTAGGGAAGGTGTGGCGTTACCGCCTCTTGAATGGCCGCATCATTTACGGCGGTATCAGGGGGTAAGGTCACAACCTTAATAAAACTGTGCCGCTCTGGTAGGGTAACTATGGCCTGTTTGCCACGTGGTTTAGCGGCGGTCACGAGTTGTTCGAGAATGTCGCGCACCACGTCACGTTTTATAAAATCACCGTCGACGATGACGCCCACTGGTACGGGTATTTCACCGCGGACCGGTACGCGGTACCCCTTGTGGTGCCGTTCGAGGGTGACCAAGCGGATCACGGAATCGCTAATGTCGAGGCCGAATGGATGCATTGCCATGTATTATACCGCGCTAGAAAGATTATAAATTGGAAGCATAACCGACAAAGCGAAAATGGCCACGGCAACCCCAAGGACGAGGAGAATCACCGGCTCGATGATGGCCGAGAGGTTCGTCATGGTCTGGTCAACCTCTTCCTCAAAAAAAGAGGCGAGTTGCCCCGAAACTTCGTCAAGCGTACCGCTTTCCTCGCCGACGCTCACCATTTGTTGAACGAGTGGTGGGTAGAGCGACGGGTATTTTTCGAGAACTTTCGCGATTGACTGCCCGCCGCGCAAGGCGCCGGACGACGCTTCCATCGCTAAGCGGTAGTGAGCACTTCCCAGCGTTCGCCCGATAATTTGAAACGATTCAATAATCGGGATATCCGTCGCCAGCATCGAGCTGAGGTTACGGGTAAACCGGGCCAAGTTAATCTTCTTGACGATTTTTCCGGCGATCGGCATCCGGAGTAACACAGCGTCGTACACGAGAATGCCGCGACGGGTCTTGCCGATGACAATGTAGGCCACCACCACCACAATAACGCCGATGATGACCAGGAGCCACTGGGATGTCAGGAAACGACTAGCACCGATCAGGACTCGTGTCGGGAGCGGCAGGGTGACATTATTTTCCTCGAACACTTTAATTAACTGTGGCATCACGAAAACCATCACCGCGACCGCCGCACCGATCATGGCGATGATGATGACAATTGGGTAAATCATGGCGCCACGAACCTTGCCGACCAACTGATGATCCTTTTTCATTTGAATCGTCAGGCCATGTAAGACATCATCAAGTTTCCCGCTGACTTCACCGGCGGCGATCATATTCACAAACAATTCCGAGAACACACGGGGGTGTTTTTTTAGGGCCACTGAGAAGGTGGTGCCACTTTCAACATCATTCTGAAGTTCGAGAATAACGCGACGGAAGTAATGGTGCGTCGTTTGGAGGGCCAGGGTGCCCATGGCGCGGCTAATCGAAAAGCCGCTCCGTAACATGACGCCGAGATTTTGGGTAAAGAAAATCTTTTGCTCGGTTGGGACGCCTTGCCATGACTCGAATCGGTCGTTAAAAGAAACTTTTTGTGAGTTCGTTGCGGCGGCCGAGATGAATTGATATCCGCGTTGGGTGAGTGAGGCCTGCAGGCTCGCCGTTGAGTCGGACACTTCCTGGCCATGAAGCTTCCGGCCGTGTTCATCGCGAACGTAGTAGGTAAAGATAGGCATCTTATTCCTTGGTGACGCGAAGGATCTCCTCGATGGTTGTGAGTCCAGATTTCGCTTTTAAAATCCCGTCCTGGAGCATGGTCATCATCCCGTGCTCAATCGCGTACTGTCGGAGGTCGTCGGCATTACGATTCTCGAGAATAATTCGGGCCACGTCATCGTTCATCCCAAGCGTCTCGTAAATACCAATTCGGCCTTTGTATCCTTCCTGGTTACATTGGCTGCAACCGCGACCGCGGAAGAAGAGAAGATCCTGGACCTTCTGTCCTTTGGCGATGGCGCCGTGCTTTTCGAGGGTACGGAGGAGGTACTCAACTTGGATTTGTTTCTCTAATTCAAGGATGGCCCGTGAACTAAGGGTAAAGCTCTCGATACAATGCTGACAGATCTTTCGGACTAACCGTTGAGCGATGATCAGGTTCGTTGTTGAGGCAATCAGGAAAGCCGGTACTTTCATTTCGGTTAAACGGGGGAGGACGGTAACCGCATCATTCGTGTGGATGGTTGAGAGAACCAGGTGGCCAGTTAAGGCGGCATGGGCCGCAATTTCCGCGGTTTCTTCGTCGCGAATTTCACCGACCATAATGATATTTGGATCCTGACGGAGCAGTGAACGGAGCCCAGCGGCGAAGGTCATACCAATTTTTGGGTTGACCTGTGTCTGGTTTACACCCGGCATCCGATACTCGATTGGATCCTCGATGGTCGAAACATTGACCTTTGGCGTATTGAGAATGTTGAGCACCGTGTAGAGGGTCGTGGTTTTTCCGGATCCAGTCGGGCCGCTGACGAAAATCATGCCGTGCGGTTTAGCAATATTTCGTTTCATGTCCTCGAGCGCTTCGGGTTGGAGTCCAAGCTGTTCGAGAGTGAGGACTTGCGCTGATTCATTCAGTAAGCGCAGGACAATCTTTTCGCCATCATAGACCGGCAGGATACTCACTCGGAAGGCGACCGCAAATTCATCGGTTTTGACCTTAAAGCGGCCGTCCTGTGGTAGGCGGTGCTCATCAATTTTGAGGTTCGAAAGGATTTTAATGCGCGCCACCACCCCAGGGTGTACCTTTTTTGGTAACTTCATGGCTTGCTTTAGCACGCCGTCAATCCGGTACCGGACGATGCTATCAGTTTCGGACGGCTCGATATGAATGTCGGAGGCGCTTTCGAAAACCGCATATTCAAGGAGCGAGTCGACCAATTGCACAACCGGAACATCTTGGGCGAGCTGTTGCAGGTCTTCTTTTGAAGCATCTGTCGCATCGCCTTTTTGGGTGATGGTCTTAATGTCCGCGCGGAGTCCTTTTCGATACAGGCCGAGAACGTGCTGGATGCTCGAGGGCGTGGTGAGATGGATAACCGCATGCAGGCCGGTCTTTTTTTCCGCGAAGTCGATTATTTCAAGATCGTCAGGATCAAGGACGGCAAGCTTAATCTCGTGGTCTGTTTTTTCGAATGGGACGATATGGTGGGCCTGAATCAGTTGTTCCGGGAGAAGCGTAAAGATATCCCGGCGGAGATTCCGGCCGTTCAGGTCAATAAACGGCAATTTCATGCCGTTCGCTAGCGCTTCATACAAGACCGATTCACTGACGATATTCTCACCCAAAAGCACCTGCGTTAGGGGAACGCCTCGGTTTTTTGCGGTTTGAATTGCCGTATCGAGCTTCTCAGCTGGTACCAGATTCGTCTCGTGGAGAATTCGCTCAATAACGCGTTGAATGGCCATGTTTGATGTTTACAATTGCCGTTAGATTATAGCATAACGGCTAGGCAATTTCAACGAAATCGGTATTCGTAGATGGTCGTTCCGACGACGGTAGTCGGCGTCTCATTCCATAACCAATGGAAAGGATTATTCGTGTCGTATAGCGCGCCGGCACTGATATAGTAGGTGCCGACCGGTCGCTCGCCATGAGCATATTCCTCATCAGTCATCACATAGCCCGCCTCGTCAAAGAAGAGTTCCTTACGATTTCCGGGAATTGCGAGGCCGTAGGTAGAAATATGGTGCTGCGTCAAATACGAACGCAATCGCCACGTATCCTGATTCCAATCGAGGTTTGAGTCTTGCAGAATGGTGTGTCCGTGTGCGGTTCCTCCGGCTGCGGCGTTAAAATACCCGAGGGTATGCGGCCACGCCAAGAGGGCGGTCAGTCCAATCCCAACGACAACGACCGCGGCGATTGGCATTTGCCATGCTCGACGCAACCGCGCCCCAGCCGCGCCAATCCAGAGTGGAATAAAAACGATGACCGGCATGACATGTCGTACGCCGATATTAATATGGCCGGTCATACTCCAGAGGAGGAACATGGCGGGGGGGAGGACGAGAATCCAAAAGCCGGAGGCCGGATTCCAGCGCCATCGAGTGCGACGTAGCAAGAGTCCCAGCGAGAGGAGAAGTCCGCCCCAGGTGAGGAGGGGGAGCTTAACTGCCATCGCGACCGGGAAGTAGTACCACCAGCCATGGACACGAATTTCACCGAGCAAAAAGGCAGTGTGGCCCCAAAAATTATGATTTGATGTTTCGATCAGACCTTGAAAATAGGAATATGCCGGAATGGGGAGATGTCGAGCCTTTTGAATCACATCGCCAAGCATAGTCTGCGGCTTGGCATGATTCACAAGCCACGCGGTCAGTGGCGGTTCATCGCCGGCGTTTGGCGCAGTCAGGGCCGCGTCAAGCGCTCGCCGGATGCGGGCGTCACTATCAAATCGTTTCACCTCAAACCCGTAGATGACCCATGTGACGAGCGGAACTATGACCAGTAGACTGAGCATCATTCGGCCGGCCCATCGCCAGTCAAGTCGATGCTGATTCGGGAATAGACGGATGAACAGAATCGCTGGAACAATCAGCCAAAGAATAATTGCCGAGAATTTCGAAACTTGCGTCAGTGCAAAAACCGTACTGACCAGCATCGTCTGACGCCAGGTTGGAGCCTGGAGCCATCGCTCGAAAAGGACCAAGGTCGCCACAAAGCCGAGAGTAACTGCCATGTCGGTGGTGACCAGGTGGCCGTGTCCAAGCACCGTGGGATCAAAGGAAAAAAGCCCGGCGGCCATCACCCCGCTCCATCCGCCCCAGCGCTTTGTTGCCCACCAGCCTATCAACCAGCACAGCGTCACGGTGACGGCGATGGGGAAGAGTCGCCCCAGGAAAAGGATAAATCGGGCCGTGTTCGGGTCACTCCGAGACTCGTACAACAGGGTACTTCCAAGCCCCCATTGCTCCACCTGTTGCCAACTATCCGAACGCGTCGAAAAATTGAGGTTTTTTACCATCAGTAACGGCGCCGCCGCCAACAATTTCAACAAGGGCGGGTGTTCCGGGTTAATCCGATGATCATTCGTTCGCCAATACGAATACCCGGCCACGAGGTGCACGGCTTCGTCGGTCGTTTGACTATCGGACCAAGCGCCGATACACTGCCATACAGTGGCGACGGTTAACAGAGCCCACAGGGCTCGTCGCGCCCATTGTGTATGCCAGCGTTCGTCTCGACTATCCAGAAACATGGTATCTTCGGATTCCGTCAGCCGATGGAATGGGTTTTAATCGGCGTGACCGGATTATTGAGTGGAGCGTTTTGGGCGACCACAGGACTGCTCGTGCAGTCGCATGGTGACCTCGCGCCGTTACACTATACCATATACTTCGGCATTGATTTGGTCGGAAACGCCAATCGCCTGTATTTTTTACCGGCGGCGGGAACGGTGATGTGGCTGGGGCATCTTGTTGGATCACGCGCAATCGAACATGACGCCTGGCGTCGGGCGTGGCTCATTCTCGGCCTAACGTTTCAGGTTATTCTCGGCGCGATCTTAGCCGCCATCACTTTTGTCAGTTTCCAATCATGAACACGACCGCCATCGTCCAACTGCTCACCCTCGTCGTCGTCGCCGCGACGTGTGCGTTTATCGCTACGCCAATTTTGACGAAATACCTCTATAAATACAAACTCGGGAAGCAAATTCGCGACGCATCCGAAACGCCGATATTTAGTAAGCTCCATGCGCATAAGGCTGGGACACCAACGATGGGCGGGATTCTCGTTTGGGGAACCGTCCTGGTGCTCTTGGCGGTGACCTGGGTGATGAGTCGATTTGTGACGGTTGGATTTTTTCACGAACTGAATTTTTGGTCACGAAGCGAGACGTACTTGCCGGTGGGCATGATGATTCTGGCGGCCATGGTCGGCTTGGTGGACGATATCTATAACATCCAGCGTCGTGGCGCGCATGGTGGCGGGTTACGCGTCCGGCATCGGCTCCTGCTCTTCGGAGCGATCGCCGCCATCGGGGCTTGGTGGTTTGTGACAAAACTCGATTGGACAACGCTGCATGTTCCACTCTTCGGAAATATTGATGTCGGCTGGTGGTATATCCCGATTTTCATGTTTGTGATTGTCGCGACCGGGTTCTCGGTTGATATCGCGGACGGACTCGACGGCTTAGCGGGCGGGTTGGTTTTAGCGGCGCTGACCGCCTACGCAGGAATTGCCATTTACCAAGGCAATGTGGAGCTCGCCTCATTTATCGCGGTCTTGATTGGCGCCCTGGCTGCGTTTCTCTGGTTTAACATTACGCCGGCTCGTTTTTTTATGGGGGATACCGGTGCGATGAGTCTCGGCGTCACCCTTGGCGTGTTAGCGATGTTGACGAATACCGCGCTCGTCCTTCCGATTATTGGGTTCCCGTTTGTCGTTGAGGCCCTCTCGGTCATCATCCAGGTCCTGTCAAAGCGCCTCAGGAAGAAAAAGATCTTCATCTCGGCTCCAATCCATCACCACCTTGAGGCGAAGGGGTGGAGCGAGCCAAAAATTGTCATGCGGTTCTGGGTGATCGCTGCTATGAGTTCATTACTCGGGCTTATCCTTGTTTTGGTCGATAAAACGTAAGTTTTCTCGTTGCCGAGGAGGAGGTTTCGTGGTATAATTCGGACAATGCTTTATTGTACATATAGGTAAAATGGGTTGCGAGATCTGCGCATACGGATATCAGGTAAACACATGAAACAGCGCCCCGGCCTTTTCCGATTTGTTCGATATCGAATGATGGCCGATCGTCGAACAATCGTTTTATCGTATGCAACAGAGGCCGCTGGGCAGACGGTGACGTTCAGTGAGCGCATTGTCCTGCCCTCACCAATACCACGCGCCGTTCCACCGCGCCTCCTGCGCATCATACTGGAGTCGGTCCATTTAGCCATCGGCGTCAGTTATTACAAAGCCAGCTGCCCAGGAAAAATCGTCCATCCGTATCACTTGACGCAAGCCCAGGCCGCATATTGGACGGATTTGTACCATCATGGCCTCGGTGAGCTATGCTATCGAAATGCTATTAACATCAGCGCGCTTGCTGCATTCCCGGTAACTACTACTCGATCCCCGCAACCAGTTGTTTGGCCGCGCGCCCGTCGGGCTCTCGTCGGTATTGGCGGCGGGAAAGATTCGATCGTGGTCGCCGAGGAATTACGCCGGATGGGGTGGGACTTTTCGACTTTCTCGGTGGGAAATGGGCGCCACACAATTATTGATGAGGTCATGAAGGTCGTCGGCCGGCCGCGTCTGCATCTGGTACGGCAACTGGATAAAAAAGTTTTAGAACCACCACCGAGTTGGATTACCGGACATGTCCCGGTCTCGGCTATTTTTGCCTGGCTCGGCGTTCTCTGCGCCGCCGTATACGATTACCAATACTTCTTGGTCGGAAATGAGGCCAGTAGCGATAGCGGGAATGTTCGATGGCGAGGGCATGAAATTAACCACCAATGGAGCAAATCAACCGCCTTTGAGGTTGCAACGCGGTCCTATCTCCGGTCGTGGGTGACGAGCGACGTTGACTACGCGTCACCGCTGCGGTCTTTTTCCGAACTTCGGGTGATACAACTTTTTACCGAGTATAAAAAGTATTGGCATGTTTTCAGTAGCTGCAACCGACAATACGTTCAACAGAAACGGTCGACCAGTACGAGATGGTGTGGTGCGTGCCCAAAGTGCGCCTTCGTTTTCCTGGGGCTAGCGGCGTTTCTGCCGTTGTCCAAGGCGGTACGTATTATCGGACGGAACATGTTGGATGCGGAGGAGATGATTCCGCTCTACCAAGAGCTCCTTGGGTTTACCGCGGTAAAACCATTTGAATGTGTCGGGACCTTTGAGGAAACGCGAGTGGCGTTTTCCCGTCTGGCCGCGGCGCACCCACGGCTAGCGGTTATCCGAGCCTTGGCTGGACGGGTCCGGCGTCAGCACATAGACGAAAGAAGCACGTTGCGGGCGAAACCAGCGGCGAGTACGCCCCCGCCATTCATCTTACTCGGCATGCGAGAAATAGTGATTGTGGGGTATGCCGTCGAGGGGCGAGCGACGCACGCGTGGCTTCGCCGGAACTACCCATGGATCCATCTGGCCATCGTTGACCGTCGAGATGGGCCGAAATATCTGGCCCAGCTTGATCGTTATGATTTGGCCGTAAAAACCGCCGGCATGCGCGACATCATTCCGATTGGATATACGACCGCGACGAATCTCTTCTTTGGGCATGTCACTCAGCAGGTTGTGGGCGTTACTGGCACCAAAGGAAAAAGCACCACCGCTTCGCTGATTGCTCATATTCTGAAGACCGCCGGACAGCCAACGGCGTTGCTCGGGAATATCGGGTCCCCGATGTTGGCATGGCTGGACCGCTATCATCGCCCAAGAACCGTTGTCGTGCTGGAACTCTCGAGCTTCCAACTGGCGGAACTGCGCACCTCGCCACAGATTGCCGTGTGGCTCAATGTGTTTCCTGAGCACCTCGATGTGCATGGTAGTCTCCAAGCCTATATCGAAGCCAAGCGGCATATTTGTGCCTTTCAACGGCCACAGGATACGTTTGTCTACAACCCTCGCGATCGTCATGTGCGTGGTGCCCGGTCTCGTACCAATGGCCAGGCTATCCCATTTCCACACACATCGCCCGTGGCACTTGAGAAAACCCAATTACGGGGGGATCACTTTTTGGATGCGATCGGCGCCGCATCAACAGTTGGGCGGCTGCTCGGTGTCAACAAACAGGCGATCGAGCGCGCCCTGAGAACTTTTCAGCCGCTGCCACACCGGCTTCAAGTCATCGGGACCGTGGCTGGCGTTCAATACGTCGATGACGCCATTTCAACAACACCACAGTCAACCATCGCGGCTTTGGCGGCTTTCCCGCAGACCGCCACGCTGTTTCTTGGGGGCACCGATCGCGGGTATGATTTTCGGGAACTTGAGCGGGCCATTCACCGTTCGCGGGTGCAACAAGTGGTTCTCTTCCCCGACACCGGGAAGCGCATGCTCAAACAGACATCCGGATTACGCGTGCTACACACCCGTTCAATGCGGCAGGCCGTTGCATTTGCCGCCCGATACGCTCAGCCGGGGACAACCTGCCTCTTGTCGTGCGCTTCCCCGAGTTATTCACTCTGGAAGAACTTCGAGGTCAAGGGGGATGAGTTTCAACAATGCGTTAAGGCACTTTGTCCATGACCAGATCCCACCGCCAGCCGGACTACGCCCTCGCCGCCTTGATCGGCATCCTGATTCTTTTTGGGCTCGTCATGCTGGCCAGCGCCGGATCATTCATCGGCATTCAGCGATACGATGACGGCTACTACTTTGTAAAAAAGCAGGCCATCAGCTTGGTGGTCGGTCTGATTGTCGGTTTTGTGTTGTATCGAATCGACTACCAACGGTGGTGGAAATGGGCGGTACCGTTCTTCATTGCCTCGCTGGTCGGTTTGTTTATCGTCTTCCTGCCTGGCATCGGTTCTCTCTTCCTCGGTGCACGTCGTTGGATTCATATCGGCCCAGCGGTCTTCCAGCCGAGCGAAATCATGAAGTTATCACTCATCGTCTATCTCGCGGCCTGGTTTTCCCAGCGCGAGCGTCGGCTGAGTGATTTCCAGGAAGGCCTGATCCCGTTCTTGGTCACGCTCGGCAGTGTGGCTGGATTAATCATTCTCCAGCCCGACCTCGGGACGACGATGGTTATCGTCCTGGTCGGCACGGTCATGTTCTTCGTGGCCGGTGGCGCCACTCGTCATTTGGCCTCCATGGTGGTGATTGGCGTTGCCCTGCTGGCAATCATTATCGTCGTCGCGCCATATCGTGCCGACCGTTTTACGGTCTTCTTAAATCCAAACCTTGATCCGCAAGGAATCGGGTACCATATCAAGCAGTCCGCGCTCGCCATTGGCTCGGGTGGGATGTTTGGGCTCGGACTTGGTCATTCTCGGCAAAAATACAACTACTTACCAGAGCCGGCCGGGGATTCAATTTTTGCAATCATGGCTGAGGAGCTCGGCTTTATTATGGTCATCTTTTTCGTCCTCACTTGGTTGGTGGTTATTTTCCGCGGTATAGCCATTGCTCGCGGTGCCCCGGATACGTTCGGGAAATTACTGGCGACTGGGATTACCGCCTGGTTAGGGCTGCAGGCTTTTGTGAATATGGCCGCGTTGTCGGGGATAGCGCCGTTAACCGGAATCCCGTTGCCGTTCATGAGTCATGGCGGGTCGTCGCTGATCATGAACGTCGCCGCGGTTGGTATTCTCCTCAATATTTCTACCCAATCAAAACGCGCATGAACCAGACCATTCTCTTCGCTGGCGGCGGGACCCTCGGCCCCGTCACCCCACTCCTCGCCATCAGTAGTGTGCTTCGTTCACGTCGCCCCGATTGGGAACAGATCTGGGTGGGGACACCGGACGGTCCGGAAATCCCGCTCGTTCGTCCGCGGATGACGTACCTGAGTGTTCCGGTGGTAAAATTACGGCGCTACGCGTCGCTGGAAACACTGCGCGATCTCGGAAAATTTCCCGGCGTATTGAAACAAGCTCGGGACATCGTTCAGCGGACGAAACCATCAATTGTGGTTGGGGCGGGGGGATTTGTCAGTGTGCCGATGGGTTGGGCGGCGAAGTGGCATCATGCCAAGCTATTGATTCATCAGCAAGACGTCGAACCCGGACTGGCGAATCGTTTGCTCGCACCGTGGGCCGACCAGATTACGACCGTCTTTGGTGCCCATCGTACATTTCCGCCAAAGAAATGTACCCAAACCGGTAATCCCGTCCGTCAGGAATTCTTGCAGGCCGATGCCGCTCGTGGGCGCAGTCAGTTTGCCATCCCGGCTGATCGACCGATGGTGCTCGTGATTGGCGGCGGAACAGGCGCCCAAGCTCTCAATACACTCGTTGAAGCTTCGCGTCCTCGTCTCCAATCAACGATGACCATCGTCCACCTGACCGGCGCGCATCGCGGCCATGCCGAGTGTACGGAGGACGGGTATATTCGGCGGGCATTTCTTGACGCTGAGCTTCCCCATGTTATGGCGGCGGCGGATCTCGTTGTCACCCGCGCCGGGATGGGGACGCTGACTGAGTTGAGCGCCTTAGCCAAACCGACGATCATTATTCCGATGCCAAAAACACATCAAGAGTACAACGCCGCCGCGCTCGAGGCGTCGCGGGCCGCGGTCGTACTCTCCCAGACCGAATTAACGCCGGAAATATTTACCGAGTCTGTTCAAACCCTGATGGCAAATGCTCCCCGCCGACACGAGCTATCTGGGGCCATGGCCGCTTGGAACAAGCCCGACGCGGCCGGAACGATTGCCGGGATGATTGAACGATTACTCCTCTCATGACTAAAAAACATCTCTACGCGATTGGTATCGCCGGTGTCGGTGTTTCGGCCGTTGCCCGATGGTACCTCCAGAAAGGGTGGCGGGTGAGCGGCTCAGATCCGCGGCCGTCGCCGCTGGTTGATGACCTGCGTAGTCTCGGTGCTGATATCGTGCAAATTCCAATGGCGTCGCGGCTGGCTGATGTGGATCTCGTCGTCTACACGGACGACGTTCCGGTCGATCAAGTCGAACGGCAGGAGGCAACTCGTCGTGGTATTCCTGCGGCCAGTTTCGCCGAGGCGCTTGGGACCATCATGCAGGATCGTCCGGAACGACTGACCGTGGCCGGTACGAATGGAAAGAGCACCACCTCAGCATTACTCGGAATTATTGTGGCCTCGGTCGACCGCGATCCGACAGTCTTCGTCGGTAGCCGCGTGAAAGAGTTTTCCGGGAACATGCGCATCGGTCAGGGCCCACACTTTATCGCCGAGGCCGACGAATACCGTGATCACTTTTTGAACTTTTCCCCGACAGCGGCGTTAATTACGAATGTCGAGCTGGATCATGTCGAATATTTTAAAACGGTTGAGCGTATGGAAGATAGCTACCGTCAGTTCTTGCAGAAACTTCCGCCACAGGCGCCGATCATCTACAATCAGGATGACCCCGGCGCAGTGCGTGTTTGTGCCGAATACTCGCAAGCCATCTCGTTCGGATTTAGCGATCAGGCGGACGCGCGTATTGTGGCGTACAGCTCAGCCGCCGAGCAGGAAACATTCCAAATCGCCTATGCCGGTGAAACGAGCCAGAAGTTTACTCTCCACGTTCCGGGTCGGTTTAACGTCTTGAATGCGGTTGGCGCGGTGATGATGGCGCACGCGCATGGTATCCCGATCAACGACTGCATCGCTGCCGTTGGCGCGTTTCGCGGAATTTGGCGTCGCTTCGAAGTCCTTAACCCCGGCGCGGGGACGCTCGTGATTAACGACTACGCGCATCACCCCACCAGCGTTCGGGCCACGATTGGCGGAGCGCGTGTTTTTTACCCGCAGCGCCGGATCATCGCCGTTTTTCAGCCACATCACCGCCATCGCCTGCAAGCGCTCTTCCACGAATTTGCCACCGCCTTTGAAAGTGCTCATGAAATCATCATCACCGATGTCTATGCGGTACCGGGGCGCGAGGATGATGACCCGACCTTACCAACGAGTCGCGACTTGGTGGCGGCGATGACTGCGTCGGGGTGGAATGTCCACTACGCACCGTCACTAACCGATGTCGCTAACACCATCGCTGCTATCGTTAAACCCGGTGATGCGATAGTACTGATGGGGGCCGGAGACATTTGGACCTTAGCGCAACCACTTATCGACGTCTATGGATAACGATCCTTCGTGCATTGCCCGCGGCGTTCCGCTCGCGCCGCATACGACCATGAACGTCGGTGGTCCGGCCGCCTACTACGCGGCGGTCGTGGCCGATGACGAGCTCCGGGCGGTTTTAGCCTGGGCAAAAACGAACGGTCAACCGATGGTTGTTCTCGGCGGCGGAAGTAATGTCATCTTCCCAGACGCCGGATTTTCGGGGGTGGTGATTCATCCGGCCGATGAGCGGTTGGCGTGGCAGGACGAAACGCTGATTGCCGGTGCCGGAATCGACCTCGAGGTGCTCATCCAAGAAGCATTACGCCACGACCGCGGCGGGCTCTCGAGTCTGGCCGGTATTCCGGGCCACATCGGCGGCATGACAAGACGTAATGCCGGGAGCGAGCGTGGTTGGCTCGGAGAACATGTGCTCTGGGTCGAAACGATGAGTCGGGACGGGGAACTGCGTCGCTGGGATCATGACGCCTGTCGTTTTGCTGCCCACCGCAGCGTCTTCCAGTCCGGTGATGAAATTATCATTCGTGTTGCCTTCAATCTGCCCGCAGTGACTGGTCGTGAAGAACGCGAACGGATCGAGGCTACGAAACAACTGCGCCTCGAGCATCAACCAATCGGCGATCCGTCGGCCGGACGGATGTTCCAGAATGTGATACCGCCAGACCCGTGCCCGCCGAACCTACACTCGATGGTTGGGAAAACGAGTGGCACGATTGCGGCCTGGAAACTAGTCGCCGCCGTCGAGCTTGGCGGCTATCAACTTGGGGGGATGAAAATTCACGATCAACACCCGAACTTTTTAGTCAATACTGGATCGGGGACCGCGGACCAAGCCGTCCAGCTGATGAGTTTGGTGAAGATGCGCGTTCGTGATACGCTTGGGGTACAACTTCACGACGATATTCAACTGATCGGATTCAACGTATGAACATCACCATCTCCGCCAAAGATTTCGACCTGACGCCGTCAATTAAGACGTACGTCGAGGAAAAGATCGGGAAGCTGGCGAAATTCAGTACGCGCATTAAACGCATCGGCGTTGAACTTGATGTCGACCATTCGGCCAAAAGCGGGCTCCTTAATCGGATTGAAGTCTGGGTTTACCTGCCGGAAAAGACGCTTCAAGCCGGATTAAAAGCGGAGCAGATGCGTGAAGCAATTGATCTCGTCTATCCGAAGATGGAACGGCAAATCGTTTCGTACGAAGGAAAGCGACGCGACAAAAAGCGCGGCGTACGCGTGTAGTGACAACACGCCGGCTGATTTCAGAAGCAGGTACGCGACCAAGGTAACCTTTTAGTATACATAACGAAACTGCCCCGGATCACGACTCGTAGTCCGGGGTCGCTGAAAAAGCCGTTTTTTTGGCTAACCTACGCAAAAAAATTTTCATGATCCTGCTCGACGCCTGCTTCTCGATGCGGGCTTCGGCAAGCTTAGTTCTACCTCGAAGGGTATTCATCTCATTATTGCTCGACCCGGGTGGAGAACAGTGGCGTGCTGACAACGCCTTGACGTCAGCCTGACCGTGACGTAGGTTCAAGCCATCATTCCCAGGCAGGGGAATGCGTTCCGCTCCGGCGGCCGACGGTGAAACTCCTACGCCCCCGTGAGACCGTTCGCACTTTGACGACCATACCTTGCTTCGGCCAGGGATTGGAGGACGCAATGCCGTCCAGTATGAAGACGCAGATGGTGGGCCAGCTCGCTGACTTACTGCGCACGAAGGTGTTCGTTCGTTTCGACGAACACGCCGTTGCTGTGCAGGTTCCTGGTGTGTCCGCCGGACGGATGAACCGCATCACCGTCGTTCATGCATCACAGACGCCTCGCCGCGGCCCCGCTTCCACGCACACCGTCCTGGCGATCGAAGTCACGTTTCCTCGGCCGTGGACAAAGAAGCTTGACGTGGCCAGCGCTCCCCTTATTCGATACGTCCCAGATCTTGGGAGTGAGGTGTATCAGGAGGAACTCCGGTCTATCGTCACCAAGCTCACCGACGAAAGTGGCCCCGAGATCATGTGGTACCCGGGGACGTGGGGTGGACTCCACGGTTGCTACGGACTCATTGACGGGCTCAACGCTCACCCGACGCTCGCCACCATATTCGATCTGGCTCGAGTCTGGGAGATGGTGTGGGCACGGACGCGCGGCATCCATCCGCTCGAGGCTGAAGCCGATACGCTACTCGCGCGGCTGAACGCCATGATCTCCTCATCGACACGAACCTCGTAGTTCCCTGCACCCGCCGCTGCCCCGGCGGGATTCTTTTTGTGTAAGTTGAAAGAAAATACCCAACGAGTATCCCTGAGGGAACCGAAGGGTCTCCAAATGACCATGTTTTCGGTTAAGGAGATCCTTCGCCCGGCTCAGGAATTCAGGTAATTGTAAACAGCCACTACCACTACACCACCCTGAACTTTACGAATGTTAGCTAACTTTACTTCCGGAAAAAAGTAGAGTAAGGTGCGCCTAGATTCCCAGGCAGGGGAATGCGTTCCGCTCCGGAGGGCGATGGTGAAACTCCTTACCCCGCCGCGAGTTCGTACTTACCACATTCGTTCACTACCGCTGGTGCGGTCGGTGACGGAGGCAGTATGGCTGATCAGTTGGATGCTGAATGGATGGAGCGGGTGCTGCAGTCACAGTTGATCATCCGCGGCACCGAGTTCCAGAGTGGGCTCGTTCGGATCGTTGTGCTCGGCGCCCACGCGGTCGACGATGATCATCGGGTTCTGCTAACGGCCAGCCTTGATAGCAAGTGGCCCGACGAAGACGACAGCCGTCCCTTTTTCCCGACCTTCTCCTGCAGTGGAGAAATCCCGGTCACATATTTCCGTGGGCTCCTGGAACGGAAGTGTGCGGCCTGGAGCGCGTTGCACAACCCATGGCTGGCGCGCCAGCAGTCGTTCTTCGTTGCCGACGGAGGGCATGAATCCAACGGTGTGTTCATGCCGCACATCGGTCGGCTCGAGCTTGGGATGCAGTACAATGCGCGGTTCGCGACTGACCGATCGACGGTGAAGGCGCTCGAGTGGATGATCCCACGCTTCAACGCATTCGCCTCGGCCAGTC
Organism: uncultured Gammaproteobacteria bacterium; assembly: GCA_964397195.1. GTDB lineage: Bacteria > Patescibacteriota > Patescibacteriia > SBBC01 > CAIJZX01 > CAYNGY01. The sequence continues at coordinate 413,987 of CAYNGY010000001.1, forward strand.
GGCGTGAGCATCTGGATCGTCGTCCGGTCGAGTCGTAACGACCATCGTTCCCCGCCGCTGCCTCGGCGGGAACTTTTTATACAAAATCGACTTGCTTTGACGTTCCATTTGTGGTAGCGTGCGGGGGCTATGAGCATCCTCGGGAAACTCTTTGGAGACGCAAATACGAAGGCCGTCAAAGATCTTCAGCCACTGGTTGATGCAATCAACGCCGAAAAAGCGGCCGCGGCCGCCCGCAGCCTCGATCAGATCAAGGCGCGGATGCTCGAACTGCGCACCCAGGTGGGCGGCGATTCGAAGCACCTCGACGCGATCCTGCCGGAGGTTTTTGCCTTAACGCGTGAAGCCTCGAAGCGCACCATCGGTCTCGAGCATTTTGATGTCCAAATGATCGGCGGGATTACGCTCCACCGCGGTCAAATTTCGGAAATGCGAACTGGCGAAGGAAAAACTCTTGTCGCCACGACTGCCGTGGCGCTCAACGCCCTAACCGGGCTCGGCGTGCACGTCGTGACGGTCAACGATTACCTCGCCCGGCGCGACGCTGGCTGGATGGGCGCGGTCTACAATGCGCTCGGTCTAACGGTCGGGATAATCATTCATGAGCAGGCGTTCCAATACGATGCCGACTTTACGAATCCTGATGCCCTCGAAGAACGCACACTCCATCTGCGCCCGATTGAACGACAACAAGCCTACGCCTGCGATATCACCTACGGGACGAATAACGAGTTTGGTTTCGACTACCTCCGCGACAACATGATTCCGGACCAGAAATATATGGTCCAACGGCCGTTTTATTACGCCATTGTCGATGAAGTAGACTCCATTTTAATCGACGAAGCGCGAACGCCATTAATTATTTCCGCGCCAGCTGAAGAATCAACCGAACGATACCGACAATTCGCCCAAATTGTGACCACGCTCGATGCGGCGACCGACTATGCCATTGACGAAAAGCTACGCGCCGCAACGCTGACCGAGTCCGGGATCACCAAAGTTGAGAAGGCGCTTCATCTCGATAACTTGTATGCCGCCGGGGGCGTTGAGCTCGTTCATCATCTCGAGCAGGCGCTCAAAGCGCGCACCTTGTTCACCCTTGATAAAGATTATGTCGTCAAAGACGGAGAAGTTATCATCGTTGATGAATTTACCGGCCGCTTGATGCATGGGCGACGCTACTCCGAAGGGCTCCACCAGGCGATCGAAGCGAAAGAAGGGCTCGACGTCAAACAAGAAAATTTGACCATGGCCACGGTTACCTTGCAAAACCTGTTTCGGATGTACCCGAAATTAGCTGGCATGACCGGGACCGCTGCCTCTGAAGCCGAAGAATTCCACAAAATTTACAACCTTGACGTGACAGTCATCCCGACGAATCGGCCCATGGTGCGCAAAGACGCGCAGGATAGCGTCTACAAAAACGAGCAGGGGAAATTCATGGCCGTCGTCCGGGAAATCAAACGTCGTCAGGAATCCGGTCAGCCGGTACTCGTCGGCACGATTTCGATTGAGAAGAATGAACTGTTGTCTGAACTATTGACCCGTGAGGGCGTGACCCACGAAGTCCTGAACGCCAAGAACCACGAACGCGAAGCGCAGATTATCGCCCAAGCTGGTCGCCCGGGTGCGGTCACCTTGGCCACGAACATCGCCGGTCGCGGCGTTGACATCATCCTCGGCGGGACGCCTCCCACGCCCGAGGCGGCGGAAAAAGCCAAGCAGGCCGGCGGTCTCCACGTCCTCGGTACCGAGCGACATGAGTCACGACGTATCGATAACCAACTTCGTGGACGTTCCGGACGGCAAGGTGACCCGGGGTCAAGTCAGTTCTTTGTGTCGATGGAAGATGACCTGATGCGCATCTTCGGGTCTGATCGGATGAAATCGCTGATGGATCGGATGGGTGTGCCGGATGATATGCCAATTGAATCGGGGATCGTTAGCCGCTCGATTGAGCAAGCCCAGAAAAAAGTCGAAGGTCACAACTTTGATACTCGGAAGCATCTCGTCGAATACGATGACGTCATGAATAAACACCGCGAGGTCATCTACAAACGGCGACGGGAGATTCTCGTCGGGCCCGCGGCGGACATGATTCCGAAAGTGAAAGAGATAGTCGAAAAAGAAATTCATCACGTCGTGGCCTTCCACACCGCCGCCGAGCACGTCCACGACTGGGACCTCGACGCGGTCTACAACGCTATCAACGCCATGTGCGTCTTGGAAGTGAAGGATCGGTTAGCGCTGGAGGAGCTGAAAGGTGGTGACGGCCTGTCCGACGCGGCGGCCCGAACGAAAATTATCGAACGCCTCGTCGCCCACGCCAATGCCTCGCTTGATGATCTTGCTAGCCAGGCCCCAGACCCGGCAGTTTTCCCCGAGGTGGTGCGGAATGTGATGTTACGAACGATCGATCAGCTCTGGGTCGAGCACCTCGAGCACGTCGATCGTTTGCGTGAGGGGATTGGGCTTCGTGGCTACGCCCAGCGCGAACCGCTGGTGGAATACAAGAAAGAAGCCTACGAACTCTTCTCCCGCTTAATTCACTCGATCAATACCCAGATCGCCAACACGATCTTTAAGGTCACCATTGCCCCAGCCTCACAAATGGCCGCCCAACCGAAACAGAATCTGCAACTCTCCGCCCCGCAGAAAGAAGCGACGGAAAACCGCTCGTCCATCGGACTCAAATTCGACAACCCGATCGTGCATGGCGTCGATATTTCGAAAGTTGGCCGAAATGACGAGTGCCCGTGCGGTTCAGGCAAGAAGTTCAAGAAATGCTACTTAGCAAACGACCCCGGCTGTAAACTGCGCCAGGGCTAAGATTCAACAGTGGTCACGGTATTGGTCGTGACTTTTTTTCGTACTTCGAGTAGGATGGTGAGGAACTAACACATATTACGTATGCGCATTCTCCTCGGTTTTCTCATCGTCCTGATCGGGCTGCAGATGTTTTTTGGCTCGGTCGGATTTCATAATTTCCCAACCATCGACATCTGGTGGCCGGTGATTTTGATTGCCATCGGCTTCCTAAGCTGGCGCTCAAATCCACGCCTCTACACCTGGCCGTTTTTCATGATCGCGATTGGGATCATCTTCCTGCTGACGAATCTGAATGTCATTCCGGGGAATGGCTGGAGCTATCTCTGGCCGGTGGTCCTGATTCTCGGTGGCGCACAGATTATGTTTGGTCGATCCGGTGGTATGCAGTCAGACGCGCACCAGGGAAACGGGCGCCATATTTTCGCGGCCTTCAGCGGCCGGAACGAAACGGTGGTTGGTCAGTTCAGCGCCGGTCAGGTCTCAGCTTGGTTTGGTGGGGTCAAATATGATCTCCGACAGGCCGATCTCGCCGCGCAATCAACACTGGAAATTATGGCCGCCTTCGGTGGTGTCGAAATTCTCGTGCCGAGCAATGTGCAGGTGATTGTGAATGTCACGCCGCTCTTTGGTGGGACGGATAACAAATCCCATGCGGATCCTACGAGTGCAAAAACGATTACCATTTCCGGGACCGCGCTGTTCGGAGGCGTTGATATCAAATAATTCATTCGTTGTCTCTGACGCGTGGCCCGCTGGGCCGCGCGTTTTGTTGTCCACTTGCGCCCGCGTCGGGGAGTGGTATCGTAGAGAAGAAAGGAACGTGATATGAAACCATTCACACCGTATCTCGAAAAACTCCCGAAACGAGTCGTGCTGCAAATCACGACACACGGCGACCCAAACATCATCACCGGTCCGGCCATGCAAGCATTGTACGGGACGGCCTATGGCACGAAGTTCAAAATCTACAAACCGAAAAAAATGAAAATGGACATCGGCCCGGTTTCAGCCTATTGGCCGGATGCGCATCTCAAGCCGAAGTCAAAATGGACCGGGATTTGGAATCTACAAATTTCTGATTTTGTGACCGCCAAGGATTTGATCCAAAAAAACCCGGACACGCCGGTCAAACGCGTCGCGGTACGGGCCGGAACATATGCGTGCATTTTGCATATCGGCACCTACGCGTCTGAGACGAAGACGATTAAAGCGCTCCATGAGTACATGAAAGCGGAGAAGTTAAAAATTGTTGGTGAGCACGAAGAGGTATACCTGAGTCGACCCGGTCCGAAGGCTAAAACAATTATTCGATACGCCGTCAGCAAGAAAACATAGCCTCGCCGTGATGTAGCCATCTCTTCTTCGAGCTCAGTGGAGAAGGGGACAGCGTGTGCAGGGGAAGACGTGGCGGCCGCCGAAAACGGACCAGTCTTGAGTGAATATTTCTAGTTCCTATCGATCGAGTCTGAGTCTATATTCCGACATGACGTTGACAAAAGCGCAATTTTCTGATACAATACAATATGTTTAGGCCTACATTAGCCTAAAAACGCCCCTTCGGAAAACGCAAAAAGCAAAAATAAAACGCAAGCAGAGGGCATGGGAACTTCGTGTGGTGGTGAGATCACGACCATAGGAAGTTCCCACGCATCTTCAACGGAAATATCCATTTTCAATGGAGTGCGGCCCTCTGCTTCCACTCTTTCAATATGAAACATTCAATCTGGGCTATCGCGGCTGTGGTCGCGATCTGTGCTGTGGTTCGTATACCACACGCCTCTGCGGCGACGTATAGTCGTACCTCGGAGCTTGTTATTCCCGCGACCGGAACCTCGGTCACGCTTTTTGATGGACGATTCACCGGGGGTGCATCGATCGCCGCGGCAGATATTACCGGTGATGGGGTTGATGAATATATTGTTGGAGCCGGGCAGGGCAGTACGCCGATTGTCCAAGTCCTCGATGCGAATGGCGAGGTAATAACGTCATGGATGCCCTACAAAGAAAATTTTCGTGGCGGGGTGAATGTTGCCGCCGGCGATCTTGATGGTGACGGCCAAGCCGAGATCGTCACCGCGCCGCTGAGTGATGCCCCGGCCACTATTCGCGTCTTCAAAAATACCGGTGGAATTATTAGTTCATTTCGGGCTTTTGACAGTCGCTATCATGAAGGGGCGAACATCGCCGTGCTCGAGGCCATGCCTGATTCGCCGGGGCGAATTATTGTCAGCACCCGAGGCTTGCGAAAGAATGAGGCGCTCGTCTATGCGACGAACGGAAATTTGGTGCGCCGAATTTCCACCGACGTCGGGCGTGATCACCAAACCGGAGTGACGGTTGCCGCGGGATGGAGCGATGCCTGGCACGAACGAATCATTGTCTTCGGTGCGGGACGTGATAGTGCGCCGCGGGTTATGGTCTACGGACTAGATTCAAAAAAAGTCTTGCTGACCTGGATGGCATTTAAAGGAACGATGACCACTGGCGTCTCGATTAGCTATCGAAACAATGTCGTGGCAGTCGCTCCGCTCGGCCTTGGTGTTCCGACTATTCGAACGTTCACCGCGATCGGGGATCGGATCGGCGATGTGGACGTCTTCGAGTCGACCTTCCGTGGCGGGGTGAACGTGGCCCTGTCTGCCGCTGGGTCTGGGGTGACGGTGGCGGCGGTCCCGAACAAAGCCAATCCAAGCCAGGCGAAAGTCAATGGCAAGAAAATCCTGGTTAACCTCAAGAAACAAGAATTATACCTCGTGGAAAATGGGACGGTCATTTCCACCCGACGCATCTCATCTGGCAAGTGGGGAACCCCGACGCCGGTCGGAACATTTAAGACGCGAAATAAAATAACGGTCGCGTATTCGAAACCATACAAGTTGTACATGGAATACTGGATGGCCATTACCGCCGACGGGAAGTACGGGTTGCATTCGTTACCATATTGGAAAACAAAGAACGGAAAACTTTACGAAGGCGCCGCCCATATTGGAACACCCGTATCGCATGGGTGTATCCGCCAAACGGTGGCCGAGGCCAAGTCACTCTATGATTGGGCGCCGGTTGGCACCCCCGTCGTCATCAGCAAGGGGTAGCCTTGCCTGAGGGCGCCCTGCACGCTATACTGGGGACTCTGAATGTCTCGATATTTTTCGCATGCGTCGTCGTAATGTATGGCTGGCCATGGCTGGCATCGTCCTCCTGACCGCCACTGTCGGATTCGTCGATTGGCCACACAGTTGGTCTTTAAACTGGGGGCCGCTCAAGCGTGATTTGAACTTGCGGCTTGGTTTAGACCTGCGAGGCGGGACGAGTTTGGTGTATCAGGCTGATGTGACGAATGTGCCCGATGCTGACCGCGGATCGGCCCTCGATGGCGTCCGCGATGTTATTGAGCGACGCGTGAACGCCTTTGGAGTCTCCGAGCCGGTTGTGCAGACGAGCCAGGTCGGTAGTCAGTATCGTGTCAGCGTTGACCTCGCCGGAATCACCGATATCTCCCAAGCAATTAAATTGATCGGGGAAACGCCACTCCTTGAGTTCCGTGAAGCGAAGGGACTGAGTGATACTGAGGCCAAGACGAAGGCCGATGATGTTTTAAAGAAGGTCAACACACCAAAAGCGGACTTTGGCGCCTTAGCCAAGGAATTTTCCGATGACGCCGGTTCGAAGTCGAACGGCGGTGACTTGGGGTGGGCGAAAAAAGGCACCTTTGTGACCGAGTTCGATGCGGCCCTCTTTGATCAGTTGAAGGACGGACAAGTGACGAGAGCGCCGATCAAGACGCAATTCGGCTACCATATCATCAAACGAATTGCGACGCGGGAAACCGATCAAGATGGGACGAAGGTGACCGAGATTCACGCCGCCCATATTTTAATCATGACCGCGGATGGTGCGGCTGCGGCCGGGCAGTACACAACGACCGAATTAACCGGTAAGCAACTGAAGCGGGCCGATGTGAGCTTCGACCAACAAACCGGTCAGCCGGAAGTCGCCCTGACCTTTAGTAGCGAAGGGGCTAAGTTGTTCCAGGACATTACGAAGCGGAACATCGGAAAGATCCTCGCGATTTACCTTGATGGGTCGCCGATCAGTACACCCCAAGTGAACCAGGAGATTGTTGGTGGCCAGGCCGTAATCAATGGGAACTTTACAGTTCAAGAAGTGAAGCAGTTGGCTCAGCGCCTGAATGCCGGGGCCTTACCCGTGCCGATCACCTTGATGAGCCAGCAAAATATCGGAGCCAGTCTCGGCAAAGAATCCGTCGAGCGGAGTGTTGCGGCCGGAATTATCGGTCTGGCGCTGGTTGCCCTCTTCATGATCTTAATGTACCGACTCCCGGGCGTAATCGCGGTAGTAGCGCTTGGCGTCTATTCCTTGTTAGTCTTAGCCATATTCAAGCTCTGGCCGGTCACCCTGACCTTGGCTGGGATCGCCGGGTATGTGCTGTCGATCGGTATGGCAGTTGATGCCAACATCCTCGTCTTTGAACGGACGAAAGAGGAATTGCGGGATGGCCGGCCGCTATTAAGTGCGATTGAAGAGGGCTTCCGACGTGCCTGGCTTTCGATTCGCGACTCGAATGTATCGAGTCTCATCACCTGTCTGATTCTGATTTGGTTTGGTTCGAGTTTGATTAAAGGATTCGCCGTCACACTCGCCCTCGGTATTTTGGTTTCGATGTTCACCGCCTTGACTGTCAGTCGGACATTCTTGCGAGTATCGGTTAGCCACTGGATGGAGAAGCATCTCTGGTTATTCGGACATGGGCTGACCAAGAAGGAATACTAGTATGCTGCGAATTATTCAAAAGCGAAACTGGCTCTTCGGCTTCTCGGCGGTAGTCCTCATCCCGGGAATCGTCGCCTTGGCCGTTTTCGGTCTTAAGCTTGGGCTCGACTTCACCGGTGGCACAAAGCTGACGGCTACCTTCAGCCAAATCCGTCCAGATGGTCCGGCGGTGGCGGAAAAAATCAAGACCCTGAATATTGGCGGCGTCACCGCGCAGACAGCAGGGGAGAAGGAGATGATTATCCGGCTGGCCACCATCACGGATGAACAGCGACAGCAAGTAAATTCGACCCTCTCGAGCGCCTATCCTGGCTACAGCGAAACAGCCTTTGATTCCGTTGGACCAACGATTGGTGCGGAGCTCCTCCGCCGCGCCATGTACGCCATCATTCTTGTGCTGGCCGCGATCGTGTTGTATATCAGCTGGGCATTCCGAAAAGTCGGAATTGGTCCGGTGCCGGCGTGGGTCTATGGTGTATCGGCGATCATCGCCCTTGTCCACGACCTCTTCGTCGTTATTGGCATCTTCGCTATCCTCGGTCACTACGCCGGGATCGAAGTTGATTCGTTATTCGTGACTGCGCTCTTAACCGTCCTCGGGTTCTCGGTTCATGATACCATCGTCGTTTTCGATCGCGTTCGCGAGCGTCTCATTCGTGGGCAGGAGTCGTCCTTTGAGGAAACCGTCAACGTCAGCTTAAACCAAACGCTTGTTCGTTCGCTGGCGACGTCGTTTACCACACTTTTGGTTCTAGCGGCGCTCTATTTCTTCGGCGGTCAGTCAATCCAGAACTTTACGCTCGCCTTGTTGGTCGGTATTGCTAGCGGGACGTATTCGTCAATCTTCGTGGCGACCCCATTATTGGTGGTTTACGATGAGTGGCGAAAACGACGTCATGGGCGTCGATAGGGTTGGGGCGTAGGGCTGGCCGGGCACCGATTTCGGCCGTTATTTTATTTCACCCCAGATTCTTGACACCCCGGCAAATATGTGCTATATTATGGATGTACGTAGATCCGGATATGGAAGACACTTCAACTAGCGGATCGATCCTCGATCGGATCATTAGCAGCCAACAGACCGAAACCCTCGAACATTTCGACCCGGTTGCGGTTGTGGCTGAATTACTGAAAACGCTGACCACGAAGGAGGCGGACATTGTTCGTCGTCGGTTTGGTTTGGGCCAGCAACCGGCCGAGACCCTCGAGACGATTGGTGCGTCATATAACGTCACCCGCGAACGGGTCCGTCAGATTCAACGTTGGGCGGTTGATCGATTACGTAAATCAGATGCGGCTAAGCGCCATTTACGGAGCGTCGACATGTTGCTTCAACAGTTATTCGAAGAGCACGGTGGCCTGATGCCGGACGATGAATTATTCGCCGCGTTGACCGCGCACGCTAATCGAGATTCACAAACGCAAGCGGCCACGACGTTCATTTTAGAAGAATTGTTAGCGGATAAGTTCACGAAGGTTGAAACGAAAGAGTATCAGCCGTTTTGGAAACCGACCTACGTCACGATTGCCAATCTCCCGCTCGTCATTAATGTCGCGGTTCAGCTCCTCTCAACGGCCGGTAAGCCGCTGCCGAGTGCTGATGTGATTGATCAGTTATTGCATGCTTCGGAACTCAGTACACAATCCCTGACCTCGACGATTGTCCAAACATATTTAAATGTTTCTACGGCGATTGATAAAAATCCGTACGGCGAGTACGGACTTCGGTCATGGGGGAGTATTGTCCCGAAACGGATGAACGATAAGATACTGATGATACTGCGAAAGGCTGGTCAGCCGATGCACTTTGTTGAGATTACAAAAAAGATTAATGAGATTGGCTTCGATCGCCGCAAAGCCTATCCGCCGACGGTCCATAATGAGTTGATTTTGAACCCCGAGTACGTTTTGGTCGGTCGCGGAATCTACGCCCTGAAGGAATGGGGATACAAACCAGGTGTGGTCGCGGATGTGATTGCGGCCTTAATTACCGAACGTGGACCGATGGATCGCGACGCGATCGTTGATGAAGTGTTAAAACAGCGAATGGTGAAAAAAAATACAATTCACCTCGCTCTCACAAACAAACAGCGGTTTGCCCGATTACCGGATGGCCGGTACGCGTTGGCGAGTGACCGTCCGGCTCAGCCGGCGGAAACCGCGCCAAGCGCCCAATGACGGATTTTCTCGTTATACCCACCTTCGATAATCCGCTCGCGTCCATGTGGTGGATCCTAAGCCATGGCGGTTTTATTATTCTCCTCTGGGCGATCGGGTACGGCATTTGGCTTGTCTATCTCGACTATATCCAGACCGAGTTCGCAAAAAAAACAAAATACACCTTGCTGGCCATTGATGTGCCGAAAGAAAACGAACAAACGCCAAAAGCGGTTGAACACATCTTCAGCCATTTTCATGGGATTCAGAAAAATCCGAATGCGAAAGCGAAGTACCTCGAAGGGTTTGTTCAGCCGACAATCTCGGTCGAGCTCATCTCGATTGACGGCTACATTCAATATCTGGTGCGGACGCCAACCGCCAGCCGGGACCTCGTTGAGGCGGCGATCTATGCCCAATACCCGAACGCTGAATTAACGGAAGTTGAAGACTACACGGAGGGTTTCAAGTCAGTTTTCCCAAATCCAGATTACAATATGTGGGGTGGGGAAATTGTTTTTACGAATGCTGATGCGTATCCGATCCGGACCTATCCTTCCTGGGAGCACAGCCTGACCCAAACCTTTCTCGACCCGATGGCGTCCCTCTTGGAAATCATGAACCGCTTACAGGCCGGTGAACAAATTTGGCTCCAGTTCGTGTTGGCCCCAACATCCGGATCTGACTTTAAGAAAAAGGGGTTAGAGGTCATTAATAAACTGATCGGCGCCAAAGCCAAGAAGAAAGTCAGCAAGCTCGAAGAATTCATGCAAGTGCCTGGAAATATTGCCCTCGGGACCTGGAATACATTGACGAACACCCTGATTACCCCGGTGGAAGCTGGCCCAGCGGCAAAAAAAGATACCAAAGACGTCCCGAACCAGTTACAATACACGCCGCCACACGTCCGGGCGGTCGTCGAGGCGATTGGGGTTAAAATCTCGAAACTCGCTTTTGAAACCAAGTTTCGCTTCGTCTACATGGCCAAACCGGATATCTTCAACGGCAATCGGATCGCGGGCGTCCTTGGTGCGATGAAGCAGTTCGGCACCATGGATATGAACGGCTTTAAGCCGCATAAGACCATGAAAACCGCTCGCGACTACGGATTTGTGGAGCGTCGGGTGAACCAGTTGCGTCGACTCATTCTCGCCCAATATAAACACCGTTCCATGTCTGGTGGTAACCCAATTACCATGAACATTGAAGAGCTCGCGTCGATCTGGCACTTCCCGGTCATCACGGTCAAGGCGCCGTTGGTCCAAAAGATGGACGCCAAGCGCGGTGAGCCGCCAACATCGCTCCCGATCGGTGATTACAACCCACCGGAGTTACAAGAAGAATCTAACTTGCCGCCGAATCTACCGGTTGCCTAATTATGCCTACGCTGACGCCACCACCACCAACCGACATTGCGGTCTTCGGCCGCACGAATTTTCGTGGGCAGTTACGACCATTTGGTATCAAAACCGATGACCGGCGGCGTCACATGTATGTGATTGGGAAAACCGGGATGGGTAAATCGACCCTTTTAGAAAACATGATCGTCCAAGATATCCGCGCTGGTCGCGGGCTCGCGTTTGTTGATCCGCACGGCGATACCGTCGAAAAACTGTTAGACTATATCCCTTCGTACCGGATGAATGACGTGGTCTATTTTAACCCGTCGGACGTGGACTTTCCAATCGCCTTCAACGTTTTAGAATCGATTAACGCCACGCAGCGCGCCCTGACCGCGTCCGGGCTCGTTTCTATTTTTAAGAAGATTTGGGCCGACTCGTGGGGGCCGCGATTAGAGTACATTCTCCGCAATACGATCTTGGCGCTCGTTGAGTACCCGGGCTCAACATTGCTCGGCGTGACCCGCATGCTCGTTGATCGTGATTACCAACGGAAGGTCGTGGCGAGTCTCTCCGACCCGATCGTCAAAGCCTTTTGGCAAACAGAATTCAACGGGTACGAACAGAAATTTCGAACGGAAGCGGTCGCACCGATTCAAAACAAAATTGGTCAATTCCTTTCCAGCTCAGTTATTCGGAATATCGTTGGTCAGCCGAAATCAACGATCGATATGCGCGAGATTATGGATAGCGGGAAGATCTTACTCCTCAACCTGTCAAAAGGACGCATCGGTGAGGATAATGCCGCTTTACTCGGCGCCATGATGATCACGAAAATTCAGTTGGCAGCCATGAGTCGCATCGATATTCCAGAAAAGGAACGTCGGGACTTCTTCTTGTATGTTGACGAATTCCAAAACTTTGCGACGGAATCATTTGCCAACATTTTATCCGAGGCCCGAAAATACCACCTCGATCTGATCATGGCTCACCAGTATATCGAACAGCTGGACGAGACGGTTCGCGCCGCGGTATTCGGCAACGTCGGGACGATCATTACCTTCCGTGTCGGCGCAACGGACGCCGAATTCTTGGCAAAAGAATACATGCCGATCTTTACGGAAACAGATCTCGTCAATCTGACAAAATTCGATATGTATCTGAAGCTGATGATTGATGGGGTTGCGTCCGAACCGTTTTCCGCCAGCGGGCTGCCGCCGGTACTGGCGCAGGCGCCCGAAGGTCTTGCAGAAACGGTCGCCAAGGTATCTCGTGAACGGTATGCGAAAACCCGAGAAATAGTCGAAGAAAAAATTACCCGCTGGTCAGGCGTCGAGGAAACGATGATGGCCACAGCGGCTGCGGAAAATCGTTTCCAGCGTCGTTCCGATCAGACTCGTGACGAAGAGCCCGTTGTGTACGAACGCGCCGCACCAGTAGTAACGGAAAATATTCCCGAGCCAATCTCCCTCTCGCAGGCACTTCAAGCGGAGACGCCACGCGCCCCGCGGCCAAACAATGATCGATCACCGCGACCACCACAGCGTCCGGACAGTAGTGGGCGCCCGCGACGTCATCGTTCTCGATCCGCCGGAAACCGCCGCCCACCACCATCAGGAGCACCGTCACCCGACTCGCGCATGTCTTTGTCATCGTTGCCGCCGCGCCCGGAAAAACGGGTTGAGCCGCCAGTCCAAACCCCGCCACCCATTACACCTCCGCCAGCGCCAACTACCGGTACGACACTAACGCCCGGACAGGTCGTCAAGATATAAGTCGGCGGTAGACGAATAGAATCGGAGCTGGTATACTACGACCGTATGTCGGGTATTTCGTTTATTGTCCCAGCCTTTAACGAGGAGGAGAGTCTGCCGAAACTGTGGGAGCGTTTGCGACCCATCGTCAATCGGTACCCAACTTGGGAAGTGATCGTCGTCAACGATGGGAGCACCGATGGAACACATCAGGCGATTTCGGCTATCACCGCCACTGACGCGAGGGTGCGTGAGATAGCCTTGTCTATGAACCGCGGGAAATCAGCGGTGCTGATGGCGGGCTTTCGAGCTGCCGTCGGGGACGTAATTGTCACGCTCGATGCAGATTTGCAAGACGATCCGGACGAAATTCCGCGGATGATTGAAATGCTTGATACCGCGCCGGCCGATATGGTCGGAGGATGGAAAAAAGATCGCCACGATCCGTTCACGAAGCTTGTGTCATCGAAGGTATTCAACTGGCTGGCAAACCGAATCATGCGGACAGCGTTTCGGGACCTGAACTGCGGATTAAAAGTGTATCGTCGGTCCGTTATTGAGGCACTTGATCTGTACGGCGACTTATATCGTTTCATTCCAATTCTCGCCGTCTCCCGCGGATTTAAAGCGATTGAAACGCCAGTGGTCCACCATGCCCGCCAATGGGGAAAATCGAAGTTTGGTTTACGCTTAAACGGGATCTTTGATTTGGTCAGCCTATTAATGCTGACACGGTATCGGTTCCGACCGCTCCATTTTTTTGGTCGGTGGGGAGCGCTATTTATCCTCGTCGGGTTTGCGGCCATGGTCTATCTGACGGTTGAACACTTCCGGGGGTTGGCTATCGGGAATCGACCACTGCTTACCTTTGCCATGTTGTTCATCGTCACTGGCGTCCAGTTCTTTTTCACCGGATTACTCGCTGACTTAGTGATCAACCGTCAATCACGTTCATGACCTCAACCAACCAAGCTAAATATACCGACCGCTGGAAGATTCGAAATCTTTTTTTGGCTCCATTTCAGCAGAAGTTTCTAGATGTCTTTGATTCGATCAGTCCCACCGATTGTCTGGAGGTTGGCGCGGGCGAAGGGTATCTCCTTTCAGCCATGAAAAAGCGCCAGCCGCAGGCGCGTTTTGTTGGTCTTGATGTTGACCAGGGAATAATTAATGAAGGTAAGCGGGTTTTTCCCGATCTCGACCTTCGGGTCGGGGACGCCTACCGATTAGCCGAACCAGATCACAGCTGGGACGTGGTTGTTGCGAGCGAGGTGTTAGAGCACCTTGATCGCCCAAACGAGGGTTTGGCGGAAATAGCTCGTGTCGCGAAACGGTACGTCCTCGTTTCGGTGCCGTGGGAGCCGTGGTTTCGGTTGATGAATTTCGCCCGCGGCAAGCATCTGCGTCGATTCGGGAATCATCCGGAGCATGTTAATAATTGGACGCAAAAAAGCTTTACCACGTTCATCGGTACTCGGCTAAAAGTCGAAAAAGTCATTCCCGCGTTCCCATGGACAATCATCCTCGCGCGCGTGTAGCGATCTGGCGAGTCGCTGGCTGGATCCTCAGTCTGGCGGCCTTAGGGTTCCTGGGGAAATGGCTCCTGAACGTCGATCCGGCGGCCTGGCGAACACTCCTGCACTTACAGCCGGCCTGGGTAGTGTTGTCTATCGGACTTTTTCAGCTCTGGTTTTGGTTACGCTACCGGGGGTGGGAGATGATTAGTCGCTCCCAAGGTGCAGTCATTGAACGTCGACAGAATATGCGGATGTGGACGTTGAGTGAGATTATGCGCTACATCCCGGGGAACGTCTGGTCATTTGCGGCGCGATATAAAGGAGCTCGTACCGGTGGCGCGGAAAAAAGTGCGTCTGTCCTAGCGCTGGCGGCTGAGGCCGGGGGGTTAGTAGCCGGCGCCGCGGTGGTCACCGTCCTGACCCTCCCGATTGGTCGATTACTGTGGATTGGGATTGTGGTGGCCGTCGGGGCCAGTGTTGGATTGGCAGTCTTGCCGTCCATCATCCATCGTTTTCGCCCGACCCTTGCATTTCAGTCGCTCCCGCGTTGGTGGCGACTGGTTGGATGGTACGCCATGGTCTGGCTTGTGTATGCGCTCGGATCGGCCGCGCTCTGGCGCGCATTCCCCGAGCACGACATGATGACATGGTCACAAGCGATGAGCGTCAATGTCGCGTCGTGGCTCGTTGGCTACCTGAGCCTGATTACGCCCATGGGGCTCGGTGTTCGCGAAGTGACGTTTGTAACTCTCTTACCGGCGACGATTACCCGTTCGTTTGGGAGCCTGATTGCGCTTGTGACGCGGCTCTGGCTGGTGGTCTGCGAAATAGTATTTTTAGGAATCGTCATCATATGGACACATCGCCGGGACCGATAAGCCGTCGCGCGCGATTCATGGTAAGCGCCCTGACGTTGGTGTTTGTGATGGCCACGACCTGGTTCACGTGGCGTGCCTACGATCGGCTTAGCGTCCACCGATTTGATCTCGGAAATGTTGAGCAAGTTGTGTGGAACGTTACCCACGGCCACGGGTTCGTCATGACCGATCCGTACGGCACGGCGACGGTCTCTCGTTTTGCCTTCCACATCGACCCGCTGTTGCTCGTCTTTGTCCCGCCATACGCCGTGTTTCCTTTTGCCAAGACCATTATTCTCGTCCAAATACTTTTTGTGGCCTCGGGAATCTGGGCCACATACCTTTTGGGGCGTTTGATTCTGAGCGAGCGGCTCGGTTTATTGATGGCCGCCTCCTACGCCGTTCTTCCGTCGGTACTTTGGGCGACGATCTTTCCTGTTCACGCCGTAACCGTGGCGATGCCATTAGTCATGTGGCTAATGTACACAGCGATGACGAGACGGTGGTGGTGGATGCTCGCGTTGCTAGTGCTTGTGTTATCCGCTAAAGAACAGGTGGGCTTTTCGTTGGTTGTATTTGGGGCGTGGCTGTGGCGGTCGCGTCGTGAATTCCGAATGGGGTTGTTGGTGATGATCGTATCCGTTTGTTGGGCGAGCATTGCCACCTTCGTGGTCTTGCCTCAATATCGACCGCAGACACAAAGCGCCGCCGAGGTGTATTCATCAGTCCTCGGCGCATCGGGCAGTGAAATTATCGCCAGCGCTGTCGCCGACCCGGTTCGTGCCGCCCATGTCCTCGTCAATAAGCGAACGATTACGACCAACGTAAAACTATTTCTCGGAAATGGCGGACTCGCCGTACTCAATCCGCTGAGCCTCGCCGCGGTTCCGGATATCATTATCAACGGAATCAGTAACAAGGTTCAACAACATGACCTAAAGTTCCACTATCAAAGCATGATGGTGCCATGGTTGCTAGTGGCGGCGATGTTGTCGTGGGTGTGGATTGAGCGTCGTACGCCGAGTTCAATGCGTCGCTGGGCGCGGGCTATCCTCGTTATCTGGTGGTGCGCGTGCTCGGTGGCAAGCCTCTACGCCTTTGGTCCATTGCCCGGCACACCGAATGACCGTTTACGTTTCGCGACATGGCGAAATCGGTACACCGATATGGTCCGCGACTGGTCGCGGCGTATCCCGTCGACCGCTCGCGTTTCAGCGACCAATAGTGTCGGGGCCTGGTTTGCTGGTCGAGAACATCTGTATTTGTTTGCTCTCGAGGTTAGTGATGCCGAGTATGTGGTCTCCTTGGCCAACAGCGGACCGAACCCGGATCAGACGCAAGTCGCAATTCAAGCGCGAATCACTGAGCTGCAAAGCAGTGGCGCTTGGGAGACGTTGGCGAGCGACGGAGACTTCACGGTCCTGCGGCGCCGACCTTGATAGCAAGCCAAAAGTATGGTAGTGTGCGCCCGCTATGACAACTCCTGCGCGGGTCACTATTGGTCTTTCCGGCGGCGTCGATAGCGCGGTCGCCGCGTTCGTGCTGCAACGCGCCGGCTACGACGTTCGCGCGGTGTTTATGAAGAATTGGTCGGAAGAGGATTTTGGCGGCCCGTGTCCATGGGCCGAGGATCAGGCCAGCGCGATCGCCGTCGCCAACCATCTCGGCATACCGCTCGAAACGTGGAATTTCGAACGTGAATACCGTCAGCGCGTCTTTGAAACCATGATTGCTGAGTATCGTCACGGTCGGACGCCAAATCCGGATATTCTTTGTAATCAAGAAATTAAGTTTCGTCTGTTTTTTGAACGGGCCCTGACCACGTGCGATCTGATCGCCACCGGACATTACGCCCAGACCGAGGCCGGGAAACTCCTGCGGGCGACTGATGAACAGAAAGATCAATCGTATTTTTTGTCGCGTGTGTCCAGCCAAGCCCTCAAGAAAACGCTTTTTCCGATCGGCCACCTCAAAAAAACAGAGGTTCGCGAGATGGCCCGTGAAGCCGGGCTGCCGAATTGGGATCGTCCGGACAGTGTCGGGATCTGTTTTGTTGGCGAAAAAGACATGGACCGGTTTCTTGAACAGTATCTGCCAAAGCAGCCCGGTGAGATTCAGCTAATCGACGGTCGGGTGGTCGGGATGCATCGCGGACTCCAGTTCTACACCATTGGTCAACGACACGGCTTTGGTCGCGACCTCGACCAGTCGAAAGTGGCGGCCGCGCTTGGTTCAATGCAGCCGATGGTCGTGACCGAGAAGCGGGTGGCGTCAAATACCTTGGTGATCGCGCCGCGCCACGACACCGCCCAGACGGAGCAAAAAGAGTTTTTGGTTCGCGATATGCACTGGATTTCATATGCCTGTTCATTTCCATGGTCTGGGACGGCTAAACTGCGCTACCGACAGCCGGATGTGGCCGTGACCGTCTTGCCGGAGGGCGACGCCTTCCGGGTCATCTGCCAAGCGCCACAGCGAGCAATTACCCCGGGACAATACGCGGTGTTTTACCGCGACCAAGAATGCCTTGGTTCGGCGGTCATCAGCGAATAACCGCTAACCTTAGCGCAGAAAAGTCTTCAGCAAAAATTCAGTTTCGCGTTCTACACTTAAGCCATGCGAATTCTCCTCATCGAAGACGAGCAAAAGATTGCTAATGCCCTAAAAATGGGGTTAGAAATGGAATCGTACGCGGTCGACGTCGCCTATGATGGTGTTGAAGGATACGGGCGCGCCCTCGTCGGCAAGTTTGATTTATTGATACTCGATCGGATGTTGCCGGGGCTGAAAGATGGATTAGAGATCCTGAAGGCCATGCGGGAGAAAGGGCTGATCCAGCCAGTTCTAGTACTTACAGCACGAGACACCACCAAAGATCGGGTCGACGGGCTCGATACTGGTGCCGATGACTATCTCGTTAAGCCATTTTCATTTGAGGAACTTTTAGCTCGCGTCCGTGCTCTCTTGCGTCGTCCCTCGGCCACCACTGAGCCAGTTCTGCTCTATGACGAATTGGCGCTCGATCCGCGCACCCGTGCGATTACGCGGGCCGGAAAGCTCGTTGAATTGTCCCGAAAAGAGTCGGCCGTGGTCGAATACTTCCTGCGGCACCCAGAGCGGTACATTTCAAAGGAAGAATTAATTGCCCATGTCTGGGATTTCGACGCCGATATTCTCCCGAATACGGTGGAAGCCTTTATGAAAGCGATTCGGGAGAAAATCGATCGACCCCACAAGAAAAAGCCGCTCTTTCATACGAAACGGCAACTCGGCTACATTTTATCACTTCAGCCATGAACGCTTCCCGTCGCGCCATTCTTCGTCTGACCGGTTGGTATGTTTGTATTTTGATGGTCTTGAGTGTTGGATTTAGTACGGTCATTTACCAAATCGCCAATCAAAACATCCGGCGGGGATTACCGCCCCGTGTCCGGTTTACCCAAGATTTTGAGGACCGCTTTGGTCGGACTCCGAATGATCAGTGGGCCGAGTTGATTGAAGAGAGTTACCGGGACGCCATGACGCGTTTGCGCTGGTCGCTCCTCGTATTAAACCTCGTCGTCCTAGCCGGCGGCGCCTACGTGAGTTATCTCTTAGCTCGCCGAACATTACGTCCGGTCGAGCAGGCGCTCGAAGATCAACGTCGGTTCGCCTCGGATGCATCCCATGAGTTGCGGACGCCATTGGCGGCGATGAAAACGGAAATTGAGGTGGCGCTACGTGCCCGTGATACTCCTTCGCACACGGCGGTCTTGCGCAGTAATCTCGAAGAGATTAACCGACTGGAAAAACTTTCATCCGATTTGCTTCGATTGGCCCGTCATGACGACCAACCAACCAAACCGCCGCTCGTCCCGACCAGCATCACTGCCATAACGAAGGCCGCCATCGATCGTGTCATGGACAGCGCCAAAAAAAAGGAGATGACGATTCGGGTTGAAGGTGAAGCCGGGACGATTCTGGCAGAACCATCCGGCTTGACGGAATCGCTCGTCACCATCCTCGATAACGCAATCAAGTATAGCCCAGCCCGGTCCGTAGTTGTCATCACGTCGACTCGGGATGTCGCCAGCGTTATGATCGCGGTTCGCGATCAGGGCGTCGGTATCCCGCCAGAAGATTTACCTCATATTTTTGAACGATTTTATCGCGCTGACCCGTCACGTACAAAACTTCATACCGACGGTCATGGTCTCGGCCTCGCGATTGCGAAAGCCATGGTTGAGCGAATGGGCGGAACAATTCGTGCGACGAGTGACTTCGGTCACGGCGCGGACGTCACCATCACGCTTCCAGTTTCAAGAACATCAGTCACTCCTCACTCATCCTAATCATATGCGGAAACGAACCATACTTATCTCGATTGCAGCCATCGCTTTGGCGGTCGTCGGGTACTTCGTATTTTTTAAGAAAGATGCAAGCGGCGTAACCTACCAAACCGGGACGGTTGAAAAAGGGACATTAGTTGTATCGATCTCTACATCGGGGACAACGACCGCGGTTAACCGCATTGGCATTACCACCGGTGTGACCGGCAAAATTACCAGCGTCCTCGTCAAAGACGGCGACACGGTAAAGGTGGGCCAAACTATTATGCGGGTGGATTTGGATGATACTGGTGACGCGGCCCTGCTCAAAGCAAAATCAACGCTGCTTGCGGCCCAGCAGGCCGTGACGACTGCCCAGCAGGCCGTGACGAATTTAAGTTCCGACGTCACGACCGCCCAAGACGGAGTTACACAAGCGAAGCAGAATAAGGTCCAGTTACACCGCGAGGTGTTGAACGCGGAGAATGCGGTAATCAAGGCCCAGGAAGAATACGACGCTGCGGTATCTGGTGGGCAATCCACGACGACAATTTCGACGAAACTGAACGATCTGGACGCGGCCAAAGATTCCTTGACGATTGCCAAGTCTAAGTACGCGTCCGCTGATGCGAGCATCAGTAAAGCGAAGACGAATGTCACGACTGTCAAAAGCCGCTCCGTATCGCTCAACGACGCTGTCACCAAAGCGAAAAATGACCTAACGACCGCCCAGGAAGGATACAACGATGCGACTGGCACGATTCGCGCGCCGGTTGCTGGAACCGTGGCGGATCTAACGTATGCCACGGGCATGACGATTCTAGCTTCGACTCCATCAGGAGCGGGCGCCGCGGCAGCGACAAAGGTTGCGAGCATCGTCACCGACACGCTACCAACAGCATCGTTTTCTGTCGCTGAGGCCGATGCGCCGAAGATTAAGGCTGGGCAAAAAGCCACACTGACGTTTGATTCGATTACGGACAAAACGTTTACCGGGACGGTCATCGGCATCGACCGTAGTGGGAGTGTGTCATCTGGTGTGACGAGCTACCCGATGACGATTCGACTTGATGATGCAAATGACGAAATCTTGCCGAACATGGCCGTGACGGCGAACGTTATCACCAAAACCATTGCGGACGTACTTCTTGTTCCAAATAGTGCCGTAAAAACTTCCGGAACCGCGCATACAGTGGAAGTCATGACCGATGGGAAGGTATCGTCAGTCGCGGTCGAGATCGGCGAGGCGTCAGAGGCTCAAACGGTTATCACCAGTGGCCTGACCGCCGGTCAGACCGTTGTCACGGCGACGATTACGGCGGCGACGACTAACGCCGCGAGATCATCATCGGCGTCTTCGCTCTTCGGTGGCACGACTACCCGCGGTGGAGCGGGCACGACCGTTATCTCCGGTGGCTTCCCGGGTGGTCCACCAAACTAGGTTTATGATGATTGAAACTGACAAACTGTCGAAGGTCTACGAGATAGGTGATGTTCGGACGGTCGCCCTTGATGCGGTCTCGTTCACCGTTGATGCTGGTGAGTTCGTGGCTATCATGGGACCATCGGGCAGTGGCAAATCAACCCTGATGCACATGCTCGGGGCACTCGATACACCGACCTCGGGGACATATCGGTTGAACGGGCACGACGTCAGCCGAATGGATGACGATCAACTCGCCGATATTCGCAATCGCCAAATAGGATTTGTTTTTCAAGCCTACAACCTCCTTCCGCGCACGACGGCCGCGAAGAACGTGATGTTACCCATGGCCTACGCGGGGGTGAAACGATCCGAGCGACTGGGCCGGGCCAAGGCGCTCCTCAAAAAAGTTGGACTGGCGGATCGGACTGAGCACGCCTCAAATCAACTCTCCGGCGGCCAACAGCAACGGGTAGCCATTGCCAGGGCGATGGCGCTTGACCCAGCCATCATCCTCGCCGACGAGCCGACGGGGAACCTCGCCACCGCCCAAAGTGACGAAATCATGCGCGTCTTTAGTGACTTGAATGCGGCCGGGCACACCATCGTCATGATTACCCACGAGCCAAGTGTCGCCCGGTATGCGAAGCGGGTTATGACGCTCCGTGACGGGAAGATTGTTTCTGATATTCGTCAAAAACCCCATGCTTGATTCACGTGAACTCCTGACGACATCCGTCGATGCCTTAGCCCGGAACAAAACCCGGACCGCGTTGGCTGGGCTCGGCATCGTCATTGGTATTGGCGCTGTGATTGGGCTAATGTCACTCGGCGAGGCCAGTAAAAACTCGGTGGCGTCACAAATCGAGACCCTCGGTTCAAACCTGTTGACCGTCTCACCTGGGGCGACACGGAGCTCGGGGAATGTTCGGGGCGGATTTGGGAGCGCGACCACCTTGACCACCGAAAATGCGCAGACCATTTCCGCCGAACATATCGCCGGCATTGAATATGTTTCGCCAGAGCTGAGTAGTCGGTACCAAGTGACGGCCGGAAGTAACAACACGAACACGCAGGTGGTAGGCGGGACGGATGTTTATGCATCGGTCCATGCAGTTACCTTGTCCTCTGGCGTATTCTTTACTGCGCGTGATGTGGAATCAAACGGTCGCGTCGCCGTGATCGGCCCACAAGTCGCTTCGGATTTGTTTGGTGATACCGCTAGCGGTGTGGGGAGCACCATCCGCATTAATCGGCTAGCGTTTACGGTCGTCGGGATAACAACGGCCAAGGGCGGATCCGGTTTCCAGAATCAAGATGACATCATTTACATTCCGCTGGGGACCATGCAGAAGCAATTAGTTGGGAAGTCGTATCTCAGTTCCATCGCCATTAAAGTGGCGGACAAAACGGACATGACAACGACGGCGAATACGGTCGGGTACGTCCTCTTACGGGAACATAATTTGACCGACACGACCGCGGCCGATTTCCGGATCGTTTCTCAAGAAGACATTCTCGGAGCGGCGACGCAAGTGACCGGTACGATGACGACGCTCTTATCCGGTATCGCGGCTATTTCACTCCTCGTTGGCGGGATCGGCATCATGAACATCATGCTCGTGACCGTCATCGAGCGGACCCGGGAAATCGGACTACGCAAAGCATTGGGTGCCCGACGAAAAACCATTATCGCCCAGTTCCTGACCGAAGCCATTCTCCTGACCTTCGCCGGTGGCATTCTCGGCATTGTCCTCGGACTGATTATCTCCGCGGTCGCGGCCAAGCTACTGTCGTTGCCAGTGACCTTGTCGAGTTTTGGGGTGATGCTCTCGGTTGGTGTTTCGGTCGGGATCGGCGTGCTCTTTGGTTGGTATCCCGCCCAAAAAGCTTCTCGACTCGCACCAATCGAAGCGCTTCG
Organism: uncultured Gammaproteobacteria bacterium; assembly: GCA_964397195.1. GTDB lineage: Bacteria > Patescibacteriota > Patescibacteriia > SBBC01 > CAIJZX01 > CAYNGY01. The sequence goes on from CAYNGY010000001.1 coordinate 436,883, forward strand.
TTATGAATAATCATTAATCTGAAATCGTATGAGTAAATCGACCGCAATCATCTGCATCGTGCTAACCCTGCTCATCGCTGGCGGCGGCGGGTTCTACGGCGGGATGACCTACCAAAAGGGGAAGCAGCCCCAGCTCCCGGGCGGCGGGACATTCACCCGCGGGAACTTTAATGTCAACGGGCGCGCACGTGGCGTTGGGTTCCCGGGCGGCGGCAATGCTGTTCGGGGGGAGATTACCGCAACGGACGGTAGCACCATGACCGTCAAGGCAACTGACGGGAGCAGCAAAATCGTGCTCGTTACGTCGAGCACCACCTTTGAAAAGAATACCACCGCTGCGGCCAGCGAGGTCCAAGTTGGTTCAGAGATTATGGCGACCGGGACCGCTAATAGCGACGGCAGCGTGACGGCCTCGTCCATTCAGCTGAATCCGACGCAAATTGTTGGCGGCGGACAAACGCCACCCGGACTATAAATGGATGGACGGAAAGCCACCCAGCCCCCTGGGTGGCTTTTTGTTGCATTCGGTTCAAAAAAGTGGTATGGTATTTTCACCATGAAGTCCGACCAGATTCGCGACAGCTTCCTGAAGTTCTTCGAGCGCCACGGGCACATCCGTCGACCGTCGTCCTCGCTACTTCCTGACAATGATCCGTCCGTCCTCCTGACGACGGCGGGCATGCAACAATTTAAACCATATTTCCTCGGGGAACGCGACCCAGAGGCTGATTTTGGGGGCACGAAGGCGACGACCGCCCAAAAATGCTTCCGCACATCCGATATCGACCAAGTCGGGGACGCCTCCCACCTGACTTTTTTTGAAATGATGGGAAATTTCAGTTTTGGCGACTATTCGAAAGTCGGGGCGATCGATTTGGCATGGGAATACATGACGAAAGTACTACACCTGCCAAAAGAACGCTTGTGGGTAACTATCTTCGCCGGGGACGAACATACCCCGCGTGATTCAGAGGCGGAAGCGGCCTGGCTAAAATATGTGCCGCCGGAGCGAATTTTCCCGGCCCCGCGCGAAGATAATTTTTGGGGCCCACCCGGAAAAACCGGTCCCTGTGGTCCGTGCTCCGAAATCTATGTCCAGCTCGTCGATACGCCGCGGGGCGACGTCAATCGTTCCGCCGATTTCCTTGAGGTCTGGAATCTGGTCTTCATGGAATTACTGAAAGACGAGGCCGGGCACTACGGCCCGCTCCCGAAGAAAAATGTCGACACCGGCATGGGTCTCGAACGAATGGCGCTCGTTTTACAGCAAAAGCAGAGTCCGTACGAAACGGATGTCTATGCGTCCATCATTGCCGCCGCGCAAAAGATTGCAGCCTTTGGCCCCGACGAGGATGCGGAGATTACCGGCCGTCGACTGCGGATTATCGCCGATCATATTCGGGGCGCCACATTTCTGCTCGCTGACGGCGTTGACTTTTCGAATAAAGACCAAGGATACATCCTGCGGCGGATTGTTCGACGGGCGGCTGATCAGCTCCTGGTGAGCGAGTTTAGCTTTGATCCGCTGATCGACTGCGTTGTCGACCAATTTTCGCCCTGGTACCCGGAGTTAGAAGCTCAGCGACAGATGGTGAAAGAGAAAATGAACGCCGAACTTGAGCAATACCGAAAGGTACTCAGTCTCGATGTCGCGGCGGTTGTCAAAAAGATGCGTAAAGAATCCGCGACCGAACTCCCGGATGACAGCGGACCGTCCCATACCTTATTAACGCCGGATGAGGCCTTTACCCTCTATTCAACCCACGGCGTCTCACTCGAGCGGCTCGGGCGTCTTGGATTTGCATTTGAACGAACTGCGGTGGAAGAGCGGATCACCCAACATCAGGAACTGTCACGTTCCGGGGTCGAGAAAAAGTTTGGTGGTCACGGGTTAACGGCGGAGAATATCGACGCCTCGTCGATTCCAGCAGCCGACAAAGAAAAAATTACGCGCTTGCACTCGGCCACCCACTTGCTTCACGCCGCCTTGCGAAAAATTCTTGGTCCGGAGGTAAAGCAGATGGGGTCTGACATTAATCCAGAACGACTTCGCTTCGACTTTTCCTTCCACCGCAAACTGACCGACGAAGAAAAATTAGCCGTCGAAATGCTCGTCAACGAGAAAGTCGCGGCCGATTTGCCGGTGACGGCAACGGTTATGCCGTTCCAACAGGCTATCGATGGCGGCGCGCTCGCGTTTTTTAAGGAGAAGTACCCCGATCAGGTCAAAGTCTACGCGATGGGTGATTTCTCGAAGGAGCTTTGTGGCGGCCCGCACGTTACACACACAGCTGAAGTCGGGAAATTTAAGATAACTGCTGAACAGAGCGTCGGGAGTGGCGTTCGGCGGGTGAAGGGAGTGGTGGGGTGATGGGGTATTTACTCGCCACGATTGCAATTGGCGAGCTGATTTTTGGCCTATATTTCATATTAAAGAGTAACTACAGGCAGTCAGCTTGGTGGTTGGGATTGTTTATGATCAGTACTTCCATTTATGTGGCAGGTAATGCATTTGGGTACTTAAATTTTTGGACGTCCGACTTGAACGAACAAATCGCATGGTCAGGTGGGATACTCGCAACGGCCAGCTTTTTACCCTTTAGCTTTTCTTACCCATACCAAAAACACGCATTCTCGGAGATGCTGATATTAATTTTGTGGCCGGCGGTGATTTTTATTCCCGGGATTTTCTTTTCAAACTCATTTTTGCGGCTTAATGCCGATGTAAGCTTTGGGGCCGGGTATCGAACGGCTTCCGGCGAGTTATTCTTTCTGGTGTTAATATTTTTTGCTAGTTATTGGTTCATCGGTATTTACGAGTTAGCAAGACTGTTGTTGAAATCGGATGGATCCATAAGAATGAATACAAAGATTATGTTGGCAGGCATACTTACTTCTCTAGCAATTGTCTCATTCTTTGATATTTACCTCCCACTAAAAACAGTGACGTCGCTTGGTTTTCTGGGGTCACTTGCTACCTCAATTTGGTTGGGGGCAACAACATATATTATTACCTCAAAAAAATGAAATACAGGATATTTCGTAAGTTAAGAAATGCATACAATAGCATTAACTTCTTTTTAAACTACAAAAATATTTTTGACAACTTTGATTTTTATATTAATAAAACTAACAGCGCCTCTGAATTAGAGGAGTTGTATAGACTGAGATACAAAGTATACTGTGAAGAATACAAATACATCGATCAAGATAAGCATCCCAATAAATTTGAAACTGATGAATATGATCAGTATTCCGATCATTTTGTCATGCGGGATAAGACACACGAGATAGCGGCAATGGTAAGGGTCATCAAGTACTCTCGGGAAGGTTTTCCATTGGAGAAATTTTTTCAACGCAATGTTCAGCTAAGTCAAGATGATCAAGAAAAAACAGTAGAAATATCAAGATTAATAGTTGCACAAAAATATAGAAAAAAGGGACTGCTCCTTTTTTTGCTCAAAGGGTTATACCGTTATGCCTTGGATAATAATGTGCGCTACGCCTATAGCGTAATGGATGAGACGCTGTACCCCATCTTGAAGAAGATCCGTGTCCCACTCAGAATTATTGGACCAAAGAATGTCTATCAGGGCGTGACTTTTCCTTGCCTACTTTCCGTGTCTGAATGGATTGACGAGGTCAAATCTAGCAGGGCTATCTCAAAATTCTTCAGCTACGGGGGGATTGAAGAAAACGTGAACGATCAAAAGTATGTGATACACTAACGCTGGATGTATGAATGGTATATACAAAAGAAATATCGGTATTATAAACAATAATAGCCAACAAAAGTTAAGATCTGTACGTGTTGCTTTTGTTGGCTGTGGATTAGGAAGTAATATTGCAGTTCTTGCGGCTAGAACTGGGCTACTTAATTTTACTTTAATTGATGGCGATAGAGTCGAGGTATCAAACCTAAATCGACAACAATTTCTGGCCGGTGATGTTGGTAAAAATAAAGCTCGTAGTCTCGCCAAAACACTGCGAAATATAAATAAGGAGGTCTCGGTCGTTGTAAAACAAAAATATTTGTATAAAAAAAAGGAGATAGATAATATCGTAAAGCACCATGAGATAATAATAAATACGGCAGACTTTAGTAAAGGATTCGTTGAAATAGTTGAATCCGGCTGTCGTGGCAATCGTCTAGTAATTACACCATATAATGTTGGTAATACGGCCGTTGTAACCAGTTACAGTAATAAAAACATAAAGATCTTCCACGATCTAAATGTGAAGCTACTTAAAAATGAAAAAACAGCCTTCATTGAACTTTTAGGGCACGTGAATTCAAAAAGTATTTTGCCGGCGGAATTTGAGGGGGTGTTTAGTGGGATCGTAAGTGGCAAGTTGAGGCACATCCCACAGACAGGTATCGCTTCATACCTCGGAGCATCGACCGTTGTGAAAACGATCGTTGATTGGCTAGATGATAAGCCGGTACCATTATACCCGACTGTAGTGCAACCTAATTTGCAGGAATGTTTCAAATAGAACTTTCACTAACACTGATTCTTACAGTTTTCTCAAGCGCCACGTGCGTTCTACTTGGGATACTCGTTCTAAAATCTTCGAGTAAAAACTCGGCAAGGAGAACATTTGGTGTCCTTTCAATGACAATAGGTTATTGGATCGTTACAACATATCTTGTAGATCGGGCCAATACTTCAGAAGTAGCGTTATGGTTGAGTAGGGCCACCTTCATTGGACCTTTGTTAATGCCAGCAATTTTAGTTAATTTCTCCCTCGTTTTTCCATCGGCCAGCGATAGCACAAGGAGGGCTAGATATCTTCTATACATTCCGACCATTATTTTACTATTAATAACCCCAACTAATTATATCGTTAGGGATGTAATTAGGCAGCCTGAATATACGGAATTCATATATGGCGCGCTCTATTCGACGTTTGCTGCCTATTTATTAGGGTATTTTCTGCTTTTCTTTATCATCATCGCAGTTAGAAGTCGTAGCATAACAGGTCTTAAAAAGATTCAGGTCAGGTACTTATTCATAGGACTCCTTATATCAGTTTCAATTTCAGTAATAACTAATGTGTTGCTGCCCTTGTTTGAGGTCCAGGAGTTAAGCGCCATTGGAGCTAATTCGACCATTTTCTTTCTGGGGTTTACTGCCTACTCAATTGTAAAACACAGGTTGCTAGACATAAGGCTTGTACTAACGAGGTCTCTTGTATATACGACGACCCTGGCCGCAGTGGCGCTGGCGTTTATTTTTTCAACCTTCATTTCGGCGCAGAAATTTGGTGGTGCTGGTAGTAAAATATTTGTTCCAATCATTGTCTCCGCAATTGTTGTTTTTGGGCTAGACCCCTTGAAAAACTATTTATCACGTATAACTGACAAGTTCTTCTTCAAGGCAAAGATTGATTACCAGAACGTCCTCCGCAACATCTCCGAAACCCTCAACTACGAACTCGATTTAGCAAAACTGATCAAAGAAGTTCGCGAAACACTGTCCAAAGAGTTGAAGATTAAGAACGCGGCGACGTTACAACGTCGGGGGACCGAGCACGGAACAGATCGATTTGAAGCCAGCGCCGAGATTCTCGACGCCCGTCCCCAAATGGTTCTGAGTAATTCCAGCCCGTTGATCCGGTATCTCCGACAGCACCGACACATTGCCATCCTTGAATCACTCGAACGAAAAATTGAAGACACACCGGACGACCGACGGGCCGACCTTGTTGCTTCAAAAGAAGAATTCGAGCGGATGGGTGTAGCCTTGGTGATGCCGATCTTTGCTCAGGGGCACCTGGTTGCCATTTTAACCCTTGGCCAGAAACTCTCCGGCGACTCCTTCGGAAATGACGATCTCCAACTCCTCGAAGTCCTCGGCCCACAGATTGGTTCGGCCATTCAAAAAGCTAATCTCTTCCAAGAGGTCAAAGAGTTTAGCGCCGGCCTGCAACAGAAAGTTGATGCGGCTACCAGTGAATTACGCGAACGCAACACCTCGTTGCAGACGCTCCAAAAAATTACGAAAGAAATCACTCGAACCCTTGATTTCGCACAAGTCACGCAGCAAATTGCCGACTCGGTGGCTACCGAGCTTGGATATATTGGTGCGATTCTTGTTTTCGTCGATGATGACGGCGTGACTGTTCGGGCTCGGGCCATCAGTCAAACGACGCTCACCGCCAAGGCCCTGTCGTTACTGCCGCGATCATTTACGTCCTTCACCTCACGCCTCGATAGTCCGGAAGAGCATAACCTGGCGCATCAAGTTCTCCAGCATGGCGAAATTATCATGACCCGGTCGATGCCGCAGGTGATTAGTCCGCCGATGCCGAAACTGTTGGCCTTTGAAATTCAGAAGATTTTGAAGATTAAAACGCTGGTCCTCGTCCCAATCGTGTCGGAAGGAAAAACCATCGGCTGTATTGAAATTGGCGTCCAGAAACCACAGGAGGAAATTTCCCGTTCGGAGATAGACACGATGCAATCACTGGCGGACGAACTCGGCGTTGTCGCTCGGAATCTCTCGCTCTTCGGGGCTATTCAGCGCACGAACCAACAACTCGAAGACGCGAACAAGCATTTGAAGGCGCTCGACCAAGCCAAGTCAGAGTTTGTCTCCATCGCCTCGCACCAGCTGCGCACGCCGATGACCGGAATTAAAGGCTACCTGTCGATGCTCACCGACGGTGATTTCGGCAAAATGGAAGAGAAGCACGTCGAAATATTGCGCCAGCTTCTAGCAGAATCCGAGCGGATGATTCGGCTGATTAATCAATTCCTGAACGTCTCGAAAATTGAAGCCGGGAAGTTCTCATATCAACGACAACCGGTTGATATTTCCGATCTCGTCGCGCGTGAAGTTCGTGAGCTGAAGAAAAACGCCGAAGACAAAAAGCTTAAAATCCTGTATGAGGCGCCGGTTGGGAAATTCCCAATCACTGTCGCGGATGGCGATAAACTGCAGGACGTTATTCTCAACCTGATTGACAATGCGATTAAATATACCGCCTCCGGCACGATCCACGTCAGTCTCTCAGCGAGCGATAAGAACATTAGTGTGGCCGTGAAAGATAGTGGCATTGGCATAAAATCAAGTGACGCCCCAGAACTCTTCAACAAATTCGTGCGTGGATCGGGCATCGCTCAAATTCATCCGGATGGCTCGGGGCTCGGTTTGTTCATTGCCAAGTCCATTATCGATGCGCATGGCGGAAAAATATGGGCCGAATCAGATGGCGAAGGCCAGGGGAGTACCTTCAAGTTTACCGTTCCAATTATTCAACCAAACACCGACTCAACACCAACGTCATAATATCCATGGCCACACGCATTCTCCTCGTTGAGGACGAACCCATACTCATCTCACTCTACACCTTAGCGCTTGGTCAGCGTGGCTATGATGTACGCAGTGCGGGCGATTTGACCACGGCTGAGCACCATCTGGCGCAGACGCGCCCGCATGTCATTTTACTTGACTTGATGATCCCGTCGGCGCCCTCCACGCCGATGGTTGGTCCGGAACGGGCCGAGCCGGTTGGCTTTCGAATTCTGCGCCATATCAAAAGTACGCCGCACCTCGCAGAGACCCGCGTCCTGATCCTCTCAAATCTTGATTCCGATGAGCATATCCGGCTGGCGGAATCGCTCGGCGCTGATGAATACATTCTGAAAGCGGACTTAGACCCTCGCGATTTGAGTCGGCGGGTCGAATCCGTTCTAGCGCGTCCGCCCCGCATCGTCCAACTCGGCTAGCAACAACTTGACAGTGAAATAGCGTCACGTACGCTCATCATATCGTTGGTGGCTCTCATGAGAAGAACTCATGTGAGCGGCTTGGTGTTTGCCTGAACGCTGACGGCGCATTACATCGGAGGAAAAGATGAAACGGGTAGCCATCGTCGCCGCTATGGTGTTGGCCTCGGTATTCGCTGGGTGTGCCGATCACCCTCGGGTGACGGCCCCGCTCCATGAAGCCAGCGGTGATGCAACCATCCCGCCAGTGATGGCGCCTCTGGTCGCGTACACGGGTGATTGGACGAACAACGTTCTGAGTGAGACGCGGTACGCGCTCAGCCGTTCGCGGAGTGGAACATCGTCATTGACCAGAAACGGGCTGTATATGGGCGACTGGAACTACGTTTCCGGCGGTACGGATCCGAGCGCGTTGCAGAAGATCACTCAGAAATACAGTGGGCCGGCCGGAACTGGCACCTACGGGTTCCACGTCTATGCGCAGGGCGGATGGTGTAAGTTCTTTGTCGATCTGGTGCTCTATCGGTCATCGTACGGACTTAGTGGCGGATACCACCTGACGCTTCCGAGCGGCTATACGTACGCCCAAACCGATGTGCGACGGGCCGGACCCGGCTGGGTCATCCAAAGCGCACTTCCGCACACCGCAATCATTGATGCGCCGTACCGCGATGCGAGTGGCGCGCAAATTGGCTGGTGGGTGATTGACGCGAACTGGGTCGGGTCAGGGACGACAAACATGTACTGGATCGCCAAGCACCCGTTGTCATTCAGCACGTTGAATGCGTATGGGTTCCGCGCGTGGCTGCCGTCGCAAATGTCGCTCTTTCCGTGAACGCACAGGCCGGGACCTCTTGAGAGGTCCCGGCAAAAGATATTCAAACTACGAGTGTCGAGGCGTGATGGGTAGCAGGATGGCGCCAAAAGCAAGGAAGAGACAGCCGGCCAAGAATATCGCCCAAGGCGTCTGACCGGTTTCAGCCAGCGTGGACGCACCGAGTACAGCCGGCCGAGTCACATCGACGAGTACATCGGCCATGACCGAATCAGTATTCACAGCGGAGGCAATGGCTTCGTGTGGGTAGCGTCCAGGCAGAGCGGTATCCGCAACGTGGACGATGTACGTCCGGGTGATGGTCATCCCAACAGCCAGATCGCCGAGTGCGTCGTCAACAGACGAGGCATTATTAACGGAAAAGCCCATCGGCAAGTCAAACTGAATATGAACGTTTGTGGCGACCGCGGCGCCTGAGTTCGTCACGACGTCGGTCAGGGTGTATGAGCCGGGGATGGTCACGCGAGGAACGGACGTATGTCTCGTGTAGTTTAACGACGCGGCCCCAACAGAAACAGGCGTGGCCGGGGGGTTCAAGTGGACGTCGGTTTCAGCCGCGGCGGTTTGTGCCTCAAGAAGCAAGACCATGGCCAGAAGGCTCAGAAAGAGTGGAAAACATCGTCTCATATCCAGTAGCGTAGCAAACCAAGCGCAATATGTCATCTCGCTGAAGTATGGTATAATTATCATTCAGAATCGAGTATGTCGACGACAGCTGTCCAAGGTATTACGGGGCTTCGCGCCCTACGAACATTCCCGAAAAAACAACTCGCGAACACGCGTGTATTGGTTCGAGTTGATGTAAATGTGGAGATGGCGGGCCGAACGATTCGAGACACGTCACGGATTGTGGCTATTGCCGAGACCGTCAAGTATTTGTGCCGCCATCATGCCCGAGTGATTCTGGTTGCGCATCGCGGTCGGCCCGACGGCCGAGATCCGAAGTTGTCACTCGCGCCATTGGTGCCGACCATCCGTCGCGTGCTCGGTCGGCCGATTCATTTCATTCGGGACGATATTTGGAGTGATCGGCTCCAAAATACGCTGGCGTCGGTCCCGCCGGGTGACATCGCCATGCTAGAAAATATCCGCTATGAGGCGGGTGAAGCAAAAAACAGTTCGGCCCTCGGTCAACGGCTGGCTGGATTTGCCGATCTAGCGGTCAATGATGCCTTCGCTGATTCACATCGCGCCCATGCGTCAATCGTTGGTGTTAGTCGTTATATTCCAATGGTGGCCGGGTTTCTCCTTGAACGCGAGCTCAGTGCTCTACAAAAAGCCTTAAGCCGCCCGAAACGTCCCTATGTGGCGGTCATTGGTGGGGCGAAGATCTCGACGAAGTTACAGTTGGTCGAAAATCTGATCGCCCGGGCCGATGCCGTGCTGCTCGGCGGGGCCTTAGCCAACACGGTCCTCAAAGCGGAGGGCGTCGCCGTTGGCGCGTCACTCATTGAACCGAAAATGATTGCCGCCGCCGGGACGCTCCGCTCTACGAATGCGAAACTGCATATACCAATTGACGTCATTGTTCGAGGAAGCGGCGGTCGCGCCCGGCGTCGCGCTATCGGCAATGTCGGCGCCCATGAGCAGATTCTGGACATTGGTCCAGATACCGTCGACCTCTTTGCTCGGGTCATGAAAACAGCAAGCACCATCGTCTGGAACGGGCCGATGGGGGTATATGAACAGCCGCCATACAATCGCGGTACTCGGGCCGTCGCTCGTCTGATCAGTGCCAGGCGTGGAGTAACCGTTGCCGGCGGGGGTGAAACCGTCGATGCAATTAAACGACAACATTTAGAACGTAAATTCACGGTCATTTCAACTGGCGGTGGCGCAATGTTGGAATGGTTAGAGGGTAAAACGCTTCCCGGTGTGGCGGCGTGCATGAAAGGCAAGCGTTTATGAAGATTAAAGATATTATCGCCCGACAGATTCTAGATTCACGCGGACATCCGACGATTGAAGCCACCGTTCACCTTGATACCGGTGACATGGGGACGGCCGCTGTCCCGTCTGGCGCCTCAACCGGGAGTCATGAAGCGGTCGAGTTACGTGATGGCGGAGAAACATACAATGGCCGCGGTGTAATCCAAGCCGTCCAACATATCACCGGACCGATCAAAAAAGCCCTGAAGGGGATTGATGTGCGCGACCAAGTTGCCGTTGATCGGACGATGATTGATCTTGATGGAACGGTGAATAAGGCGTCGCTCGGTGCGAATGCCATTCTGGCCGTTTCCATGGCCGCGACTCGCGCCCATGCGGCACTCGTTCGCCAACCGCTTTGGAAGACCATTCGTGCCCTGAGTGATTTGACCGTTGCCGATGATCATCGGCCGGGGATCATGATGAATATCTTGAACGGCGGGAAACATGCTGACAATGGGCTCAACGTCCAAGAGTATCTCGTCTTGCCGAAAGGGAAGACGGCGAGTCAGATGATTGAACGGGGAGTCAGCGTCTATAGCGCCCTCTGGAGCGTTTTACGCGACCGACATCTGACGACGCTCCTTGGCGATGAGGGCGGTTTTGCTCCGACCCTAGCCGATGATGAGGCGGCGTTGAAACTGATTATGGAGGCAATCACCAAGGCCGGTCTCGTCCCGGGTCAAGATGTTAATCTTGGGTTAGATTTTGCCGCGTCGTCATTCTTTGATGCTGGCAAGATTCGATATATGTTTGGTCCAGCCCATGGCTTATCTGGGGCTGGCATGATTGGCGTGGTAAATGAGTGGCGTCAGAAATACCCGATTATTAGTGTGGAAGATCCGTTAGCCGAAGACGACTGGGAAAGCTGGTCCGCGTTAACCGAAACGATGCGTTCAGACATCAGTATCGTAGGTGACGATTTATTTGTTACATCCGTTGAACGATTAGAGCGTGGAATCGCAGCCCGCGCCGCGAATGCAATTCTGATCAAACCAAACCAGGTCGGCACCATCACCGAGACTCTTGCGGCTATTCGGCGCGCCCGCAGTGCCGGGTATCAGGTTGTGGCGTCCCACCGCTCCGGTGAAACGACCGACGCGTTTATTACCGACCTTGCCGTTGGGGTCGGAGCCGACTACTTGAAAGCTGGCGCCCCGGCGCGTGGTGAACGGGTTGCAAAATATAACCGCTATCTCGAAATCGAAGAGGCCGCATGAGTCTTCCGACGCCGCTGGTGTTAGCCGTGCTCGACGGCTGGGGGATCGCTCCACCCGGTCCGGGAAACGCTGTCACCATCGCGCATACACCAACCATGCAGCGCTGGGCGAGAACCTATCCACATACGCAAATCGCCGCCAGCGGGCCAGCCGTCGGTCTTGATCGTGAGCAGGACGGAAATTCCGAGGCCGGTCACATGAATATTGGAGCCGGCCGGATGGTGGCCCAAGACGACATGCGTATCTCGCAGTGTATCAGCGACGGGACGTTTTTTCGTAACCCGGCATTTATTGCAGCAATTCATCACGCGAAAAAGCATCGCGCCGCGCTCCATCTCGTGGGCATGCTCGGAAGCACCCAAAGCGCCCATTCGAATCCCGACCATCTCGTGGCGCTACTCCTTCTGGCCCAAAATATGAAGGTCGAGAAGGTCTGGCTTCATCTGTTTTCGGATGGCCGTGATTCGCCGCGGTACTATGCTCGGGAGATCATGACGGCGCTGGTTCCGCACCTCGGAAGTGCACGGGTGGGAACAATTATGGGTCGCTACTATGGCATGGACCGCAATAAAACCTGGAGTCGCACCGAAGAAGCCTACGAGGCCATCATTAACGCCAAAGGGCGACACAGTACTCCGGAGGCACTGACCGCAATTACGCAAGCATACAATCGTGGCGAAAGTGATGAGTTTATTACCACCACGGTAATTGACGGCTATCCCGGGGTCGCTGACCACGATGCGATTATACATTTTAACTTGCGATCTGATCGGGCCAGACAGCTGACGAAAACGCTGGTCCAAACGGATTTCGAAGCACGGAACGCAGTCACCGGCGCATTCACTCGTTCACGGGTGCCGCATGACCTGATGTTTGTCGCCATGACCGACTTCGGACCAGATTTATCCGGGGTGTTGACGGCATATCCGGCTCTGCAACTACGTCAGACACTGCCGATGGTTATGGCGGACCGGAAACAGCTATACATTGCCGAGAGTGAAAAATACGCCCATGTCACATACTTTTTTAATGGTGGCTATGCTGATCCGGTTGCTGGCGAAACACGGGTGATGGTGCCATCGCCATCGGTGCCCTTCTATGATCAGACACCGGCCATGTGCTCACCGCAGATTACCGACCGGGTCGTCACCGCCGTACGCACCGAAGGCTTTACCTTTGTGGTGGCAAATTATGCGAATTTGGATATGGTCGCGCACACCGGAAACTTAGCCGCCTCAATCCAGGCGCTGGAAGCGACGGATGCGTGTTTGGCGAAGTTGGAGCGGGCCGTCCTGGACGTGAATGGGATTCTGATTGTCACCGCCGATCATGGCAACATCGAGGAACTGCAAAACATTTCTACGGGTGAAGTCGATACGGAGCACTCAACCAACCCCGTACCGTTCTACGTCATCAGCGCCCAACATCCAAAGCTCCACTTTCGAGACGGCGGACAATTGGGGGACGTCGCACCCACGCTGTTAAAACTCCTCGATCATCCCATCCCGCCAGAGATGACCGGGCGCTCACTGATTGTATGAGCGACGCCCACCGTTTCGTCGCCCTCCTCATTATTGATGGTTTTGGTGTGGCCGCGCCCTCACGCGGAAATGCAATTGCCCTAGCAAAAACACCGGCCCTCGATGCCCTGACCGAGGCCGCGCCAACAGTGACATTACAAGCCGCCGGGGAAGCAGTCGGGTTGCCGTGGGGAGACATGGGGAATTCCGAGGTCGGTCATTTGTCGCTCGGGTCGGGGAAGATCCTTTTTCAGGACCTACCGCGAATTACACGGACGATCGTTGACGGCACGTTCTACACAAATCCAGTTTTTCGCGCCGCCGTTGATCGGGCCCGGAACGGCGGTAAAGTGCACATTGTTGGCATGTTCAGCGCCGCGGGCGTCCATTCATTTGACGAACATGCATTTGCCCTGCTCGAGCTCTGTCAGCGCGAGAAGATCCAAAACGTTTGTGTCCATGTCATCTTAGATGGCCGCGATACTCCCTATAACAGCGGTCAAGAATTCGTCGCGAAACTTGAGCGAAAAATGAAAAGTATTGGGGTTGGTCGAATCGCGAGCATCTCCGGACGATACTATGCCATGGATCGTGATAATCACTGGGATCGAATACAGTTGGCGTACGAGGCAATGGTCGGACAGAACGGCACGCGAGCCGAGTCACCCGATCAGGCCATTCAAGAATCATATGCTCGCGGGGTCTTTGACGAGCAATTCTTGCCCACGATTATCACGGCGTCTGGGCAGCCGGTTGGGACCATAGATGACCAAGATGCCGTTATTTTTTTCAACTATCGCCCTGATCGTGCCAGACAGATTACAAAAGCATTTGTCTTGCCGGGTTTTGAAAAGTTTCCACGAGCCGCATACCTCAAGAATCTGCTGTTCGTGACGATGACCGAATATGAAAAAGATCTACCGGTCCAAACAGCTTTTCCGCCTGAAATGGTGTCTGACCCGCTGGCGAAGGTCATCAGCGATAACGGTATCAGACAACTCCATATTGCGGAAACGGAAAAGTATGCCCACGTCACCTTTTTCTTTAATGGTGGGCGAGAAGCACCGTACCCACTTGAAGATCGCATTCTCATTCCGTCACCGCAGGTGTCGTCATATGACCAAAAGCCAGATATGAGTGCGCGCGAAATTACGGCCCAGGTGATTAAGGCGATTGAGGAACAAGCCTATGGCTTCGTGGTCCTAAACTTCGCGAATCCGGACATGATCGGACACACCGGAAATATCCCGGCCACGATTCACGCGGTCGAGACAATCGATGCCTGTGTCGGCGAAATTGCCGCGGCGGTAAAGCGGGTCGGTGGTATTGTCGCCATTACCGCCGATCATGGAAATGCTGAGGAAAAAATTAACAATCAAACGGGTGAGGTGAGTAAAGAGCATTCAGCAAACCCGGTGCCATTTATCGTCAGCGGTGATAACTTACCACCGTCTATGGCCCAGTTCCGGCCGCCGATGCGAGATTTGTCGGGACTGGTACCGGTCGGCGTGCTCGCCGATGTTGCGCCGACACTTTTGCGGCTCATGGATTTACCTATTCCAGCCGACATGACCGGGCGGGCATTATTTGGGTTAGGGTTATGAGCAGGTATACCTGGAACTTAAAACCATTTTCTGTCGCGGATCAGGAACGGGCCTTTCCGCACGTTCGTCCGTTTGTGGCCGCCCTAGCTTGGCATCGAGGATTACGAACAGAAGACGCGTATCGTCGGTACCGCGACCCGCAATACCCCGAACATTTACACGACCCATTCGCGTTCCGACAGATGCGCTCAGTTGTCGAACGTGTCGTCCGGGCGATCGACACCCACGAACCAATTATGGTTCACGGGGATTACGATGCTGACGGTGTCACCTCGACCGTGCTCCTCGTTGAAGTGCTTCGGACGTGGGGCGCAGATGTCGACTGGTTCATTCCTGACCGATACGTTGACGGCTATGGGCTTCGAATCGAAAATGTGGATCGCTTTGCCGACCAGGGTAAACGTCTACTGATTTGTATTGACTGCGGAACATCAAATATTCAGGAAATACAGCGCGCGCGTGAGCGCCAGATGGATGTGATTGTTATGGACCATCACCATGCGACCGAAATCCCGGACGCTCTGATGCTCAATCCAAACATCCCCGGCGAGACCTATCCATTTCGTGGGCATTCGTCGGCCGGAGTGGCGTTCACCTTTATCCGGGCATTTGTATCGACCGCAACCCCGGAACGTCTGGCCCAGTCTGGCATCAAGACGGGATGGGAGAAATGGCTCCTCGATCTGGTGGCTATTTCCACGGTTGCCGATTTAATGGTCTTGCAAGATGAAAATCGCGTGCTCGTGACGTATGGGTTAAAAGTATTACGAAAAACACGCCGCCCGGGTTTACGTGCGCTGTTGACGAGGATCGGCGCTAGCGGAAGCGGGATCACGGAACAGACGATTGGATTTCAAATTGCTCCACGTTTAAACGCCGCCGGGCGACTTAAGCACGCCCGGACAGCGGTCCAACTATTATTGACAGCTGATATACAAGAAGCGGCAACGCTCGTCGATGAACTAGAGCAAATTAACGCGGATCGACAGCGTCTGACGGCGGCCGCAGTTGATGAGGCTTGGGATCATATTCGGCAACGCGAAGCCGGCGGGTACGCCCTGTATGCGCCCCACTGGTCAGCCGGGGTTTTAGGGCTTATTGCCGGGCGTATCGCCGATAAAGTTTGGAAACCGGTGGCGGTCATGACCGAGGTTGATGGTGAGACCGTCGGCTCGGTACGAAGCGTCGCCGGTCTCGATATCATGCCGATCTTACAACGCGGCGCCCATTTCTTCCAACGCTACGGCGGTCATCCCGGTGCCGGAGGATTCACGGTTCAACCAGGTCAACGAGAGGCCTTTCAAGAATGGTTTGAACAAGAAGTGACGCGCGCGTCGCCGGCGCCAGTAGCTCGACCGCTCGATATTGACGCGATTGTGACCGTCAAAGATATGGACAGCGCCGCTCTGCACGACATTGAGTCATTTGCGCCGTTTGGGGCCGGATCCGCCCGTCCGATTTTTATGATTGCGGGGTTGCGTGCTGACCCAATCAAGTTTGCCGGGAATGATCAGCAGCATATCCGTGTCACGGCCGCCGACCCAAGCGGAAAAGCCTCGTTCATTGGTTTCCGTCAACGGCATCTCGCCGATGTTATTCAAAACAGCCCGGGCATTGATATAGTGGTTGAGCCATCCTGGAATGTCTGGAACGGGCGGTCTGAGGTACAATTACGCATTATTGATATTCGTCCATCAACATGAAACATGCGGCCATCCATACCGACGGCGGTGCGCGGGGGAATCCGGGTCCTGCCGCTATTGGGTATACTATCGAAATTCTCGGTGAACCTACCGTACTGGTAGGCCAGACAATTGGGGCGACGACAAACAATCAAGCCGAATACCAAGCCGTTGTCGCGGCCTTAGCGGACGCCGTTCGTCGAGGTGTTACATCCGTCGACGTCTACGCGGATAGTGAACTCGTGGTAAAGCAATTACGCGGAGAGTATAAAGTAAAGAATAAGGACCTCGCCCCGTGGTTTGTGAAGGCCACATCGCTTCTACATGCCATCGGTCGTTTCCAGCTCCACACCATTCCCCGAGAAGCAAATGCAACGGCTGATAGTCTGGTAAATAAAGCGCTCGATGATGCCATCTAGTGTTGATGAACAACGACGACAGTATGCCGAACAGCGCGCGCGGTCGGTGTTTACGGCATATATGACGTCGCACCCGACATCTACCATGGCCGGACTCGTCCAACAGGGACGACTCAGTCCAACCGAAGGCTATCAGCTTATCCGTGAAACGGCGATCGATCCTAAAACCGGCGTTGATCGCGCCGATTTATTGATCAGTACGATTCAATATGAAATGAGTGCCGCCGCCCAACGTCGCTGGCCACTGAGTGTGGTGATTGTTGATTTGGACGACTTTCGCCAGATTAATTCCGAACTCACGCACGTCGGCGCTGATGAGATATTGCGTGAAATCGCATCCGCACTTCGTGACCACGTTCGTGACAGTGATGATGTGCTGGCTGGCGATGGGGATGTTATTCGCTGGGGCGGCGAAGAATTTATTCTCCTACTGGTCGGGGCAAATGCGCTGGCCGCCTCGGCCGTGGCTGAGCGGATCCGAATATATATTGAAAAGACCTTTTCAAACCGACGGCCGGAGCACCGCCCCATTACCGCGAGTTTTGGTGTAGCTGAATGGCGCGCCGAGACCATGAGGACCGTTGAGGACCTACTTCGCGCTGCGGATGGTCAGCTGTATCGAGCCAAGCAGGGTGGGAAGAATAGAGTCTGCGCTTGACAAATGTGACCAGTTCTTGCATAGTACTCAGGCCTAGTACCGTCAACAAGACGATCGCCCCCGAGCGCAAGCACGGGGGAGGAAAGTCCGAACACCCCCTGGAAACAGGGAAGTAGAGAGTCGTTAACGACGACCGGGAGTAACGAAACGTGGGTCTGGGTATACCGCTCACGTTTTGCCAAGCCTAGGGATCCGCCTCTGGCGGACGAAGAGTGCAACAGAAACATACCGCCCGGCCTCGGCCGGGTAAGGGCGAAATCGTGCGGTAAGAGCGCACGGCTGGTACTGGTGACAGTATCGGCGGGCAAACCCTCTCTGGTGCAAGATCGCATAGGTTCCGCATCGCAAGATGTTGGGACGGGTAGATCGCTAGAAGATGGCGGCAACGTCATCTCAAGAGAGATGATCGTCATCCAGTCTCACTCCGTGACCCTGCTGGGGTTGGGGAGTGGGGCTGGAGACAGAATTCGGCTTACACGTTGGCGGTACAGGCATTTCCTATGAAACGATACGATCTCGCCTTTGCGGCGGTTCTCATTCCACTCGACTATCTTGCGGTCTATGCTGCGGGTTGGGTCGCGTATCATTTGCGGTTTGATCAAGTAACCGGCGTCTTGCCGGTAGTGACGCAAATTCCGGCCGGTGATTTTATGCGCACCGTTATGCTTCTTGCCTGGGGCTGGGTGTTCATGTTGGCAATCAGCGGCGTCTACACCATTCGCCGCCGGAGCGTCAGTAGCGAGTTTGGCCGGATCATGGTGGGGGCATCGCTCGCCATTTTAGTGCTCATCGTCAGTATTTTTTTCCGTCGCGAATATATTGCCTCGCGCTTCATTGTCGTCGTGAGCTGGGTTGCCAGCATTCTGTTTCTTTGGGTCTCCCACGGTGTCGTCCGTCTCGTCCGGCGCTGGCTTCATCAATATGGATTTGGCAGTACGCGCGTCGTGGTGATCGGCTCGCCAACCGCCACCGCCCCGTTTGTCGAGGTCTCACATGATCAAAAGATGCTGGGCATGGTGGTAGTCAAGGTTATTCCGGCCGTCACCCTGGAATCGCTCAACGACCTGGAAACCCTGATTAACGCCGGCGAGATTGATGCGGTCTATGTGGCCGACCCGGCCCTACCGAAAACAGAAACGATTCAAGTTATGGAGCGATGTAATGACGCTAATGTCACCTTTGCCTTTGCCGCTGACCTGTTTGAAACCGAAATGGGGCGGATTCAGATGCGCGATATCGCCGGCTGGCCGATGATTGAAATTGCTCAAACACCCTTAGATGGGTGGGGGAGAATTTGGAAGCGCGTGGTCGACATTGTCGGCTCAATGGTCGGTATTATCCTCTTCCTCATCCCGGGGCTCATTATTGCTCTCGCGATTAAGGCCGATTCGGCCGGCCCGGTCTTCATGCGTTTAGATCGTGTTGGCCAAGGTCAGCGGCGGTTTAAGCTCTGGAAATTTCGGTCGATGATTCGCGATGCCCATGCGATGAAGGCCCAACTCGTAGCCCAAAACGAACGCGGAGATGGCCCGTTATTCAAGCTGCAAAATGATCCGCGGATTACTCGCGTCGGTCGTTTTATTCGCAAAACGAGTATTGACGAGTTACCACAGCTCTTCAATGTTTTTATGGGTACCATGTCCTTAGTCGGGCCGCGTCCGCACGAACCAGAGGAAGTGGCGCGGTATGATCGCCGACACAAGCAACTCCTGACCGTCAAACCCGGCATGACCGGAATGGCCCAAGTTTCGGGACGATCAAACCTGCTTTTTGAAGATGAGGCCCGACTTGACACCTACTATATTGAAAATTGGTCGCTCGGTCTTGATGCGCAGATTTTGTTCCGAACACCGTTGGCGGTGTTGAATCTAAAAACCGCGAGCTGATGAAAGTTGCAATTGTCCATGACCACCTCGCCCAGGATGGCGGCGCCGAGCGCGTTGTTCAGGCGTTTCGACGGATGTTTCCTGATGCGCCGATCTATACTTTGGTCTATCGGCCTGATCACGCCCACCCATCATTCCGCTCGGCCGATGTCCGCACGTCATTTATTCAAAAACTACCGGGCGGAAGTCGGCTCTATCAATGGTATCTACCGCTGATGCCGACCGCAGTTGAACGGTACGATTTGTCATCGTTTGATTTGGTCATATCGAGCGCCGCCAGCTTCGCCAAGGGGGTAATCACCCAACCGAACACCCTGCATATTAGCTATATCCATAGTCCCACGCGGTACCTCTGGAGTGACACAATCTCCTATGTAAATGAGCTGCCGTACGCACGACTTCTGCGAGCCTTTGCGCCCCACGTTCTCTCACGGATTCGCGTCTGGGATCGCATGGCCTCCGATCGGCCGGATGTGCTCATTGCGAATAGTCAACTCGTCCAACAGCGAATTCAAAAATACTACCGACGACCGAGTGAGGTGATTCACCCACCCGTTGAACTGGAACGGTTTCGTCTTTCGCCGACGGTGGGGAATTACTATTTGACGGGCGGACGACTCGTTCCGTATAAACGTTTCGATCTGACCGTCCGGGCGTTCAACCGACTTGGGTTGCCACTGAAAATCTATGGCTCTGGTCCGGAATTAAAAACCCTGCGCGCCATGGCCAAACCAAATATTGAATTTCTTGGACGTGTCCCGGATGCGGAGATGAGTGCGTTGTACGGCCAGGCCATTGCGTTTATCAACCCACAAGAAGAAGATTTCGGCATCACGGTTGTTGAGGCGATGGCCACAGGTCGGCCGGTGATTGCCTACGGGGCCGGCGGCGCTCTCGAAACCGTTAAACCCGGCGTGACCGGCGAGTTGTTTATGGAGCAAGACTGGGAGGCACTGGCCGATACCGTCCTCCGCTTCAATCCGGAAAACTACACTCCGCAGGGAATTCGCGACTGGGCGTCAACCTTTAGCGTTGAAGCATTTATCAAGCAATTCGAACAAGCGATTGCTCGCGGTTTCACCGCGATTCACAAGCAACCTTCTCACCACTAATTCGATCATATGCCGGAACTTCGCGACTACCTCAAATCATACTGGTCCCAACGTTGGATGATTATCTGTGTCGTGGGAATTGCGACCATTACCACCGTCGCGATCGCCCTGACGCGACCGGTCCGATACGCGGTATCCGAGTCATTCGCGGTCAATCGCGTCCACATTCAACCGTCGACTGATTATCAGTATGACGGCTATTATACATTACTCGCCGTCGATCAATTCGCCCAAACGGTCATCAGCTGGTTTTCGACGCCGTCCGTGATACAAGAGGTGTATGGACAAGCAAAAACCGACGCCGAGATTACCTCGCTCTCGTCGTTAACCGGCCGATTTAAGGTTAAAAAGTATTCCGCGCAAAACATCGTCATCCGTTTTTCCGAACGAACACCCGAACGGGCGTCGGCGGTTGCTAGTGCTATGCGTATCGTGATGGAAGAGAAGGCGAGTCGTCTGAACCTCGATGCTGCAGGAAAGCCGCTTTTTGAAATTCTTGGGAGCGAGCCCGTCATTAGTGACACGACGCCAAACGCCCTGGTCTGGGCTGGGGCTGCACTGGTCTTAAGCCTCGGGTTTGCGTTGATGATTGCGGCGCTCCGGACCTACCTTCGGCAGGGCTAGCCGTATGCGCATTGGCATCGACGCCCGGTTACTCGATCCGCACGGCAGCGGCCTCAGTCGCTACGTTGAACGTTTAGTCACCCATCTGGCCGCACGTGATCATGAGAACGACTATGTTGTGTGGTTACGACCCGGTATAGCATGGGAGCCACATAATCCGCGTTGGGAAATTCGCCGGGCTGGGGAGCATTGGTACACCATCCGTGAACAGTTGGTCATGCCGTGGCGTTTTTTGGCCGGACGAGTTGATCTTCTCCATATTCCCCATTTCAACATCCCGGTCTTATACCCGCGGCCGTTTGTTGTGACGATCCATGATTTGATTCTCAATCAGTTCCCGACCGAACGGTCATCGACGCTCGAGCCAATCCTGTTTAAGATTAAACACGCTGCCTACCACATCGCGTTAGTCCAGGCCATTCGACGAGCGCGCCAAATCATTTCGGTCAGTGCGTGGAGTAAAGAACAACTCATCAAGACATACCGACGGGCGATCGGAAAAACAACAGTGACGTATGAAGCGGCAGATGCACTTCCATCGGCGTCGCCGATGGCGGACCTAGCGAAGAAGAACATCACCCAGCCATATTTCCTCTATGCCGGAAATACGTACCCGCATAAGAATCTCGAACGACTGGTCGACGCGTTTCGTACTGTTCAACGAGCACATCCTGAGACCACGTTAGTGCTGGTCGGCAAACGAGATTACTTCTCGCATCGACTAGAGTCCTATGTCCGCGCCGGCAATATTCCAAATGTTGTTTTTTTCGGGTATGCCACTGATCATGAATTACATGGGCTGTATAAAAACTGCCATGCCTATGTCTTCCCGTCCCTTTCCGAAGGATTCGGCTTGCCGGGCCTAGAGGCGATGTTGGCCGGAGCCCTTGTGTTGGCCGGAAACGCCACTTGTTTACCGGAAGTTCTCGGCGACGCAGCGCGGTATTTTAATCCGCACAACACGGACAATATCGCCCAGGTCATGATCGACAGCCTCGAACACCCAGAGCAACGGGGAATGATGATTGAGCGGGGCTATGCGCAGGTGGCGAAGTATTCGTGGGAACGCATGGCGGATGAAACAAGGGCGATTTATGAACGGGCGAATACAAAGGCATGAGTAACGATTCCCGACACGTTGTCGATTTACGGCATCCGCCGAGCGATGGGCATTCTCGTCGTTCTCGACGTGAGTCGATCCTCGGCGCTGTTACCCGTCCGCCCCGTCGACCAGTTGCTTGGGGCCAGGTAAAACGCGAGACACTAAAATTCCTTTTTGGGATTATGTGTGCTTTTTGTCTCGTCAGTCTCGGCATTATTAGCGTTACCGCCATACGAGCGGTCGGGCGAGCACGCGCCGCCGCCGCTGGCGGGGTACAACATATCGAGTCGGCGTTAACTGCGGTCGGAATTGGTGATATTCCCACCGCTGAGAAAAACTTTTTAACCGCTAAAAACGATCTGACCGTCGCCACCGATCAAATGCGTTTTGCGATTAGTGGCGTTGATTGGTTACTCCCGCGCATCCCGGTCATTGGACGAAAAGTTGGCGCCGCTCGGGCCTTAGTACGAGCCGCCTCGGCTGCTGCCTCAGCCGGGTACGAAGCGGTGGCCGCGGTTCCGTCTGGCACCAAGCCGGCCGGCTTAACGATTGAGAAAAATGGCCTGATGAAAGGTTCGCTTGGATGGCTCGCGACGCTCTCAGACGATCCGGCCCGTCTAGAGCGTGTGTTACAAACACTGGTTGGCAGTTATAGTGATATCATGACCGTCAAGCCTGACGACGTGCCGTCTAGCGCGCGGGCTCAATTTGAGAGCTGGCAACGCGTCGGAGCGGGATTGTTCGGCTCGCCGGCCCGCTTAGAAAGTCTGACCAATATGTTACTGGCGATTGCCGGCCAGTCGGTTGAGCAAGACTATTTAATTGTGTTTCAAAATAACGACGAGTTACGCCCGACCGGCGGATTCATGGGTTCGTACGTTTTGATGAAATTCCATCGCGGCACCTTCGCGGTGACGGATGCGCCAGGCACGGGCCCCTATGCACTCAAAGAGCTTATTCAGCAAAACATTCGACCGCCAGTGCCGCTCGACACGGTAACCCCGGCCTTATCAATGGTCGACGCGAACTGGGACCCCGATGCTCGTCGTGCTGGCGTGACCATCAGCGAGCTCTATCGACAGGCACGCGGCTTCACCCCTGACGGCGTGATCTTTATCACTCCCGAGATTGTCGAACGCCTACTCCAAATCGTCGGCCCAATTACCGTGGAGGGCGCCTCGGCACCGATTAGTAGCGACACATTTGTCGCCGTAGCTGAACAAGAAAGCGAGATTAACTTTGACAAAGCGGTGAATGCCCCAAAGTTATTACTCATCCGCTTGTTACCAAGTCTATTTGAGAAACTCTCTCGCGTATCGCTGGCGGACGGACTGAAAGCCGTGGCGACGGCGTTCGACGAAGCTGAAAAGGGGAATGTTATTATTACGAGTACAAATGCGGCTGTCGCCAAAGCCAGCACGGAACTCCGGTGGGATGGGGCGATGCGTTTTCCGACCAAGAACTTTTTTGCTGAAGTTGACGCGAATGTGAATAGCGGCAAGACGGATCGTACGATGCACATCCAAACCGACCTTGTAGTCGCCCCGGGCGAAGATGTCTGGAAGTACACGGCGACCATGACGAGGAAACAGGCGCCGTCATCGGGTTCACCGCTCCATGACTACCCGAGCGCGATGTATACCCGGTTTATCATTCCGGCCGAGGCCACCGTCACACAGATCGACAGTCGTTCGATGCCGCCCGACACATTCTTTATCGACGCGCCGAAATCGACGGTGGCGCTCAGTCTGCCTGGCCTAGAAAAAGGACTCGTTCTGGCCGACGCCGACCGCCGCACGGCTATTACGAAGTACGCCGCCTATCAGGAAGTCGGTTTTTGGAGTTATACCGAACCGGGTCAAACAACTACCGCTGTTGTCAGCTACACCTTGCCAACCTCATCGTCAGTAACGGATGAGCAGCTGGAACTATACTGGAAACGACAGCCGGGTGCGCTCAATCGCGGTTGGTCGCTGACGGTAGCCGAAACAAAAAAAGCATGGATCGCGGAAATACCGTCAACTGGCTGGCATCGGTCAAAGGAGAACATCACCTGGAATGGCGTCGGTGACAGTAGTCGGACACTCATTTTGCAGCAGAAATAAAGCCTAAGGTTAGCCAAAAAACAGTTTGTGGATATCTGCCGCCCGTCAGGTATTGACATTTTTTCGGTACGAGAGTATCCTAGAGTGTCGCTCGAAGTAGCTGAGGAGCTATACCGAGAGCACCGTACAATTCAATAGACGAACAAGCGTTGAGGAGCGCGTCAGTTCGACACAAGATTCAACCATGACGGGTTGGGTGTGTTGAGAACGGCCGTTCCCAATATGCCCGACCCGTTTTTTCGTAGGCATAGGTTCTGCGATCAGTGACCGTGTGTTGCTGGTTGCAGGAACCTGTTCTTACGAAACCCGACTGCGCTCTACGCGCATGGAGAGCTGATGAAGAAGATTCTGGTCGTCGACGACGAGGTGTACATCATCAACATCCTCGACTTCTGTCTGGGTATGGACGGCTTCTGGGTAATCACGGCGCTTGGCGGCGAGCAGGCCATCCAGATGGCAATCACGGAACGGCCGGACCTCATCATCATGGACATGGCCATGCCGGGTGTCAGCGGCCTCGACGCGCTGCGCCTGCTCAAGGCCAACGCGGAGACCGCGCATATTCCGGTCATCATCCTGACCGAGCGCATGCGCGACGAGAACGTGGTTCTCGCGGCGGGAGCGGCGGCGGCCACGTCGAAGCCATTCAGCCCGCGACGGGTCGCCGAGCGGGTCAAGAGCCTGCTGAAGTAACGCACTTTCGGAGATCGCGTAGACGCGACAGAATGGCCAGCTGGTAAGTTGGCCTTCCGAACCGAGTTGATTCACTGGCGTGAGTCGCCTCAGTTTGGAACACAGTATCCTATTCTGACGTAAGCATTCGCTCTCACATTTTGCCGGAGGGCGGGGGAGGTCGGAATGCTTTCGTCAGAAGTACCTACCATGTTCGGATCACGAAAGGGAGGGGAAGCACTGGCGTAAGAAGCGGTTTGATGCCGCAGCTTATCCAGCCGTTTCTGAAAATTAGCTGAAAGGGTTTCGACTCATTCAACCAAGATTCAGAGACAATATGCACGATGGGCTTCGGCCACAACATCGTGCAGCTTGCCTCCCATTTCGTGATTCGAACCAGCGGTCACCGTGACCGCACCCACGCTGACGGGAACAGTCAGCACAAGCAGGAGATCAAGCCATGAGCCCGAAGGATCGGGAACTCATCACCGCCGCCGGACTGACCGGCGCCGTCCACCCCGAACTGGCCAAGCAGGCGGCTCGGACGGACGAGAAGAACACCCCGACGCTCACGTCGCACACGCGGCACTGGGCGCATCGCCAAGCGATCGCGGGGGCTCTCCGCGATTGCGTACACACCTGCTGAACATCTCGTGGCGGCGGATCCTTCGCCGGATCCGCCGCCACACCCCTCACCCGAGCGACGGAAACGCGTGTCGGATCCGCCGCTCAGGCGAGGGTCAGAATGTACCTCGTCATATTTTCATCACCCGCTCGCGGAATCGCGAGCCACCTCCACAAGGAGCGGTACGTGAAGAAGATGGTCGCGCTGTATATGCTCGTCATGATGCTTGTCGCTACCACCTGCTTCGCCGAGACGGTGAAGTACACCGGGATGGTCTACGGGCAGAGCGTGATCGCGAACAACGCGTTCACGTTTCCCATGGGTCGGGCGAAGTGCACGGTCACCGACGGTCGCATGTCCGGCAAGGTCGAGTTCGACCTGGCCAACGTCCGCACCGTCCAGGCCTGGGGTGCTTACACCGTCGGCGCAAACACGCTGACGGTCGGTACCCTGTTCGTCCCGTCGGGGAACGACTTCCCGGCGCCGAACAACGCGCTCTTCTGCTGGAACCCGCTCTTCGCGGTCCAGCCCGGTCTGTTCGACCGCGGCGCGGTCCTGAGCCACACCGGCGTGATCAACGCGTCTGTTGGTGCTATCAACGGCACCGGGCTGAAGGCGAACGAGACGAACCGCTTGGCGCTCGACGGCAACGTCAACGCCACGCACGGTTCGCTCTACGGCTCGGTAAACGTTCGGTCGAGCGCGAATCTGCGCTACGGCTGGGCGGTCGCCGAATACCGATGGCCGGCTGCCACCCTGCGGGCGCACGGAATGCGCAAGCAGGATCTCCGGACGCACACCGACGATCAGCTCGGCCTCCTCGATCTCGAGGTCAAGGTCGACCAGTGGCGCATCGGCGTCTCCGGTGGGAAGAGCGGATATCTCGAGGCGGACCTCGAGTATACGCTTCAGGGCGCGACCCGCATCGTCGCGACTGGCATACGCGAGGCCTACGGCTCTCAGCCGCAGGTCAAGGTGATGGTCCAGCACGGCGTCAGTTTCCACAACTGACCCATGCCATCCGATAGCCCGGATGTTCGCTCTTCGTCGAGAGAAGATGGCTATGTCTTCTCTCATCGCCCGAGTGCCGGATGTGCCCAACACGCATCCGTCACTCAGGCGATGTCCCTCATCACGACGGAAACAGTGTGACACGCTCAACCGTGTCATCCTCACATTGTTTCACGGAATCGACGCGGTCGGTTCCTCGCTCGAGCATTCGCTCTCACATTTCGGCCGGAGGGCTGGGGAGGCCGGAATGCTCGGGTGAGGAAAATATCCTCTGAAGTTCCTTCACTCCCTTATCGAAAGGATGGCCATGCCGCTTATTGCTGGCATCATCGTCGGTTTTCTGGCCGGGCCGTTTGTGGCCTTGGCACTCAACCCGCGTGGCTACCTCGCGTGGCTGTTGGTCGCCGCCTTGATCGTTCTGGTTGGGATCTGGATCTTCGGCGCTTCGAAGGTCGTGCTCGCCGGAATGGTGGTCGGCGCGATCATCGGGTTCTGTGGTAAGGGATTGTAACCGTGGGAGCGTGCTCGTCGCGCTCCCCGGACTCCTCGAGTGACGGACTACGGTCCGCCCCTCGAATTAGTCCGAACCTTACATTGTGACACACGAAACTGAATATTCGCTGAAGAGGGAAACTTTTTCGCTAATTGTAGTGAAAAGATTTCCCGCTTCACGAGTGTTCAACCCACGGCCTTCGGGCCACATCACGAGGAGGCTTCACATGAAGTCGAAGATCTGGCAGTCCCTGCTCGCGGTCGTGTTTCTCATGGGCCTGAGCGGAAGCGTTCAGGCCGACACGATCAACGGCACCGGTACGTTCGCGTTCCAGGCCAAGGTCACCGGCAGCGGCAACCCCGGCGTCGTCCGTCTCGGTCAGAAGGACCGGGCCGCGATCACCGGACTCGCCACGGCCATCGGCCAGCTCGACAGCACCGTCAAGGAGCTGAACGGCTCGGTCGGGGCCCTGGGGACGACCGTCGCCCGCAACACGCTGGCCACGCAGGCCAACACCGGGACGATCGAGCGGGCGGGGGCGAAGGCCACCGCCTACCTCGAGCAGTTCGGTGCGTTCGGCCAGCTCGTGCCCTGGATCATCGGCGCCCTGCTGCTGATCCTGCTGGTGCTCATCATCAGCGCGATCCTGCAGGCCCTCGGTCTGCGGCGCCCCGGCGAGGTCGTGGTCAAGGAGTCGCAGCCGACGACGCCCGAGCCGAAGAAGCAGAAGGTCATGATCAAGCACAACGGGCTGATCGGCGAGACCGATGGCGAGCTCAACACGAGCGGCGTCATGCGGGTCGTCGTCGGCAACGGGCGGATGTCGTTCTTCTGCAAGCCGGACGAGGTCGAGTTCATCGACGAGCCCGCGCCGCCGGCCCCGGCCCCGAAGGTCGAGCCGACGGTGGCGACGCCCACGCCCAACGTGACGGTGTCCGAAATCCGCACGAGCGAAGAGGGCTTCAACCTCAAGCTCACCACCCCCGCGGGCTTCCGCGGCGTGGCGGTGGCGGAGATGACGCTGGCGATCGACACCACCGACCACCCGAAGGCTCAGCCGACGGCGCGGAAGAAGTCCGCATCCAAGGCCAAGCCGACGAAGCCGACGAAGCCGGCGAAGAAGGCGACGCCCAAGCCGCGGAAGAAGTCCGCGCGCAAGGGCTAAGCCACAGCGCCCGTGAGCGCTGAACGTGTCACAAGCTGCACTTTGGATGGAGGACCTACGAGATAGGTCCTCCGCCAACCCGAGTATTCATGTCCGACATACCGCGCAAGCGATCGACGAATGAATACTCAGGTTGGTCGCCCTTTCCGAAATTATGATAGAATCATCGTTCTCTGTACTGATTCAAGCGCCGAACCTATTCGTCGCTGGAAATAGAAACAGAGACGTCCTTTGTAGTTTTGTCACGAAAGAGAGGTGAAAACCGTGCGTCGCGTTTCCGAGACGCTCTGGAAACTGATGTTCGCCCCGTCTGATCACAAGATCTGGTGGGCACTGACGTTGCTGGAGCGGGAGGTCTACAGCGTCGACTACCATCACGCCAAACACGACAAGTCGCAGGGCTACCTGCTCGTCGTGCTCTGCCGCCAGGTCAGCACATTCCTGGACAAGGGCGTGCTCAACGAGGCGCTGCGCGATTTCGAGCGCTACTACGCCTCTGATCACACCGTCCTGCGGCAACTACGTCAACTCCGGACGGAAGTCATCCCGTTCGGGCGGGGATCGCGGATCAACCAGTCACCGGATGGGGCATATGTAATGCCCGGCCATATCCGGATCATCGACCATGTCGGTCGAGACTCCGGCTTGACGGTTATGCAGCTCATGACCAACGGTTTCAGCCCGGAAGACAAGGCCATCCTCGAGAACATGGCGGAGTATCATGTCCGTCAGGTCGACGGGATTCTGCTGACCATCCGAAACCTGCGCGAGGCAATCGCGCGCTGAAGGAGGAGAAGATGATACACACTCCATTTCGGGTACTCCTCACGCTGGCGGCGTCTCTGTCAACGCTGGCCGGAATCGCGATTGGTATCGAATCGCGGTTCAGCCTCGAGATCGCCGGCCTCGGCGTCGCGCTCCCGATGCTCTTCTGGGTCGTGATGCTGATCACCTTCGTCATGATCGAGGGTCGGTGGTGGCAGAATGCCCTCGGCGTACTGCTCACCGGGGGTGGACTAACAGCCTGGGCCTACTTCGTGGCCGCGCTGTTCACGCTGTTCTCATCTCACCATACAGCGGTCGGGTACTACCTGACCCTCCTCGGTCTGGCGGCTGCAGGCTGTGCCGGCGGAATGGCGCTCCTGAACAAGGAGCATCGTTCTCTGCTGGTACTGCGCCATCTGGTGGTTCTGCTGCTGGTCAGCATTCTGCCGATCGGGCTCAGCTCGTGTGGGGAATCGAAGATGACCGCTTCGGAGGAAGCGGCATACTCGAACCCCTGGCAAACACGGGCCCGCGATGTCGCCCGCCTCGCACTCGTCGAGTGGAATGCGACGGGAATGGTCCCGGACAGCATCGAGAAGGTCCTCAAGCACAGTAACCTTCGCGATCTGACCGGATGGGACGGCGGAATCAACAAGGTCTACACCGCCATCCCGGGAACAATCGGGGGCAACTACCACTGCACGTACTCGCCGTACATTCGGCGTTCGAAGGATGTGCTGTGGGGTTCCCGCGAGCCCGAGACGCTCGGGTTCCAGGTCGTGACCTGGGGCGGTGACAACGACGGCTATGCCCGCGTCGTCATCCTCGGGCTCTACGGGACCGACGGCAAGCCGTCGCTCTTCGAGGTCGAAGGCTCCAACTAGTCGACCCTTCGTGACAGATGTACACTACGAGGCGGGATCCTGTGAGGTCCCGCCCGTTCTATCGGGTGAATCATCGAAACATGGTTCCTCCGTCGAGCGCACAATACACCTGGCTGAACCGGTGATGTGGATAGGCTGAACATTTGTCGGGTCGCCGCAAGGCGAGCTCCTCCCAGACCAATGCGCAGTTTGCACACCGCTCCCGGCTCGGCCGGGTGTGTTGTGATTGGAGTTGCGAAATGAAGCAAAAAATGGTACAGTCGTTCGCGCTATGTGGGGCGTTATCTTCCGAAAAATTCAAACAACGGTATTTGGCGGCGCCCTGATTGTGAGTGGTTCGTGGGTGGTCAGTAAGTTCCTCGGCCTTCTTCAAATTCGGTTTATTAATACGACATTTACCCCGGCTGGCGCCGATAGCGTCTACGCCGCCTTTGCAATTCCTGACCTGATCTACGGCACGCTCGTTCTGGGGTCATTACTATCGGCTTTCATGCCGGTGTTTATGGAACACATGAACACCAACAAAGACGAAGCCTTCGGGATTAGCCGGAGCGTCATGAATGCGATTATTGTGGTGTTTGCGCTGTTTGGTGTCCTGATCTTAGTCCTGGCGCCGGTCTTGGTGCATCTATTAGTGGGCGATAAAATGGACGCCGCGGCACAATCCGTAACGGCGACGCTGATGCGGATTTTGTCGATGAATATGCTTTTGTTTGCCCTGGCAAACGTCTTTGCTGGCGTCTTGCAGTCATACAAGCGTTTCCTCGCCGTTTCCATCGCCCCGATACTGTACAAATTGTCCATTGTCCTAAGCATTGTCATTTTTGGACAAAAACATGGACCACAAACCGTGGCCTATGGAGCGGTGGCCGGTGCCTTTGTCTATTTAGTCTTGCAAGTAACCGCGGCGTATCGGGCTGGGTGGCGATTACGAACCCCGGTTGGCTGGCGGCATCACGCCGTGCAAAAAATTGGACGGCTATTACTCCCGCGAACGGTTGGGCAATCGGTCACGCAACTTGACCAATTCGTCAACGTCCCAATCGCCACTCGGCTCGGCGAAGGGCAGTTGACGATTTTTCGGATGGCCAACGATATTCAGGACGCGCCAGTAAATATTATCGGCTTATCGATGGCGACCGTAGCTTTCCCGCACTTTGTCGAGCAGTTATCTCAAGGAAAAAAACAGGAATTTATCGACCATTTTTCACGAATTGTTCGTCAGGTCCTCTTTTTGATTGTGCCGCTCACGATTCTGATCATCCAACTGCGCGCCCAAATTGTCCGTGTTTTTTATGGAGCGCCAAATATTAGTTGGACGACGACCATTGCTACCGCCCAGACTCTCGGCTACTTTGCGCTGTCATTCGTCGCCCAGTCATTAATTCCAATTCTCGCCCGATCGTTCTATGCAATGAAGGACACGAAGACGCCGGTTCGTATTACCATTATTGCGGTCGGGCTCGATATCGTTGGTTCGATCATTCTAGGGTTTGCCATGGGTGTTGAGGGACTGGCGCTGTCCTATTCTATTTCGAGCTTGATTAACGCGGGCGCCCTACTGGTTATTCTTCACCGCCGGCTCGGCGATTTGCGGGAAGCGGATATTATCCGTTCGGTCGGCCGAATTGCAGGCGTGACCGTCCTGATGGCGATCACCGTCCAGATGACAAAACAACTGCTGGTCAGCTTTGGTATTAGCCTCGATTACGCTTTAGGCGTTTTGATTCAGCTCCTGGTCGCCGGCTTTGTCGGCGTTATCTCCTACATGGTCTTTGCCACCCTATTACGTATTGAGGAGGCGACGAGTATTACCGGCGCCATTCAGCGCGCCTGGGCAACCATCCGCAACGGCGCAAAACCACCCACCCATGGACCAGTCGCGAATTAGAAATTTTTGCATCATCGCCCATATTGACCACGGCAAGTCCACGCTCGCCGATCGATTGCTTGAAGTTACAAATACGGTTGAAAAACGCCGCATGCGGGCCCAACTACTCGACCAAATGGACATCGAACGGGAGCGTGGTATTACCGTCAAGTTAGCGCCGGTGCGCATGAGCTGGCAGGACCACGAACTGAACCTGATTGATACGCCGGGTCATGTTGACTTTGCCTACGAAGTCTCGCGCTCGCTCGCGGCCGTTGAAGGGGCCGTACTGATTGTTGATGCATCACAGGGGATTCAGGCGCAAACACTGGCCAACCTTGAATTTGCGCAACGTCAGGGTCTGGTGATTGTACCGGTCGTCAATAAAATTGATTTACCGAACGCAAATGTCGAGCAGAGTGTTGAGGAACTTTCAAAACTGCTGAACATTGACCCCGAACGTATTATTCGTGCGTCGGGCAAGAGCGGCGTTGGGGTCGAGGAAATACTGGCCAGAATCATTTCCGATATTCCGGCCCCAAGTGGTCAGCCCGAAGCCCCGCTTCGCGCCCTGATTTTTGACTCAGTCTACGACGGGTACCAAGGGGTGGTGGTTTTTATTCGCGTCGTGGACGGCTCGATTCGTACCAATGATCCGATCCTTATGCATGGCACGCAAACGCCAAGCACCGCTTTAGAAGTTGGCGCCTTTCGGCCGGAACGATTATCAACCGGATCGCTCAGTGCCGGGGAGATCGGGTATATCGTCACCGGACTGAAAGCCGTGCGACAAGCGCGAGTTGGCGATACCGTGACTATTCCGCATTCACCAACCCAACCACTGCCAGGGTACCGCACAATTCAGCCGATGGTTTTTGCCGGGATATTTACCGCCAGCGGTGAAGACGCATCGGAACTTCGAGATGCGCTTGAAAAATTACAACTCAACGACGCTGCCTTGCAAATAGAGCCGGAGCGCTCGCCGGCGCTTGGTTTCGGATTTCGCTGCGGCTTTCTCGGGCTCTTGCATCTTGATATTGTTCGCGAACGTCTCCAGCGCGAGTACGACCTTGAACTCATCGTGACCGTGCCATCCGTCGGCTATCACGTCTACACAAATGGGAAGCGCGAGCCGCGTCTAGTCCGCAGTCCGATGGATATGCCAGATGCCAGCCACATTCAACATATTGAGGAGCCGATGATGTCTCTCCACGTCGTAGCTCCGACCACCGTCATCGGTGGTGTTATGACCGCCACGCAAGAACGTCGCGGTGAATTCATCAAAATTGACTATCTCGATGAGTCACGCGCCGTTTTGGAATTCACTATTCCCTTAGCCTCGATTCTGGTCGATTACTATGATACGCTAAAAAGCGTCTCTTCCGGCTACGCCTCGCTAAACTATGAGTTTCTCGGGTACCAAACCGCCGACGTGGTGCGCATGGACATCCTTGTGGCCGGAGATGCGATCGAGCCGCTCGCCTCAATGGTCTACCGGGATGCGGCGTACCGCATTGGTCGGTCGGTGGTGGCCAAGTTGAAAGACGTCCTGCCGCGACAAATGTTTGAGGTCAAGATTCAAGCGGCGCTCGGCGGATCAATTATCGCCGCTGAGCGACTGCCGGCGATGCGGAAAGATGTGACCGCCAAACTCTACGGAGGCGATGTGACTCGCAAGCGAAAATTATTAGAAAAACAAAAAAAGGGGAAACGTCGCATGAAGACCTTCGGGAAAGTCGATATCCCGGCTGACGCGTACCTCTCGCTCTTGTCGCGTTAGCTGAAGAGGGGAATAAGCGTAAAGAGTATCATTCCGACCAACATGATTCCCGCGGCGATACCCCACCAAATTCGAATGGTTTGACGTTTCATACGTATGACAACTGCCGAATATCTTAGCACACAACTTCAATCAGACGAAACCATCATCCAAACGGTCCGCCGTCATGGCGTCGTCACGACGCCCGCGGTCCTTGTTGGGGTCGTCCTTATTTTGCTGGATTTTTTCCTGCTGGCGTGGTTTTTTGGCCACGGGACGTTTGGTGTTATCGGCTTTGTCTTACTCTTGGTATTCGGTACGGTCGCGCTGGGGCGAGCGGTATTTGTCTGGCGGCAGAACGTCTTCGCGATTACCAACCAACGATTAATCTACTTTGACCAACGCGGTGTGTTCGAACAGCATGTGTCGGAAACGGCCTTGGAAAACGTCAAAGATGTCCGATATGTTGTCAAAGGGCTCTGGGGGACCATGTTTCGCTTCGGGACACTCGTCATCCAAGTGACCGGCGTCACCGAGCCGCTGAATGTTCGACAGCTCCCGCAACCGATGGATGTGCAGCGAGCCATCATTGATCAACAACGTCACCGTCGACCGGAGCCGTCGACCGGAGGCCAGGTCGTTGACGTGCGCCGCAATCCGAATCGTCCCGTATGAAGCGTGAACCCCGAGCATCGTGGCAACACCCGAGTTTACTAGTCATTGGCGTGGCTGGAGCCATCACCCTCTTTTTTGCGGTGGCCATTGTCCGTGAGTTCTTCCAGTCACGCCTCGTTGGTCAACAACTCCATCGACTTCGACAGGATGTGGTCCAAGAAGAGAAACGCCAGAAGGAGCTCCAGGAACTTTTAACCTATCTTTCGAGTCCGACGTTTCAGGAGCGACAGGCTCGCTTGGAATTAGGGCTCAAAGGAACCGGCGAAAAGGTCGTTATTGTCCCCGGGGACGCCACGACTACGCAACCGGGAGCGGCCAAGCAAAATTCGTCATCCACAGCCAATCCTGAAGAAACAAATCCTGATCGTTGGTGGCGCTATTTCTTTCATTCGAATAATAACGTACAATAAGACAACTATGGATACACCTCTTACGCCGCCGGTCGTTACTCCGGTCCAACCGAAGAAGAAGCGCAGCCGACGATGGCTCTGGTTTATCCCCGGCCTGATTGTGGGGGCGTATGTTGTTATTGCCCTCGGTATTTGCCAATTTGGCTGGACGGGGAAGGTCGGCCGGAGTCTCAGCCGCTATGTGCCGGTCCCGGTTGGGATGCTGAACTGGCGTCCGCTCTTGGCCCACAGCGTCTTAGAGCAGACACGAGCGCTAGAAGTCTTTCAGGCCTACCAGAAGTCATCCAGTTTGCCCACCGATGTGGTGGAAGACGCACGCGCTTCGGCGGTCACAAAAGTCATCAAGGACGCCGGTCTCGAAGCCATGTTGAAAAAGTATGATTTGACTATTTCTGACTCCGAAATTTCGACTGCCTACGCTGCCCAGGTCGCTCAAACCGGATCAACGGACACTATTGAGTCGGCCCTTAAGGAATTGTACGGCTGGACGCCCGTCCAGTTTCAGCGATATGTTGTTCGGCAAGATGTCGGACGCGACAAGCTCATGTCGAAACTCTCGTTCGATGAGAGTCTCAGTAAAACCCAGGCTGAGCAGGCGGCCACCGTCAAGAGCCAAATTTCGGCTGATGGTGCGAATATGGCGGAAATCGCCAAGCGATATAGCCAAGACGCCTACGCCTCAAACGGTGGGGAAACAGACTTCATTTCACGAGGCGACCTCACAAGCGAGTTGGAAGACGTAGCGTTTAGTCTCGACCTAAAAAAAGTGAGCGACGTCATCCATACCAAATACGGCTTCCATGTTATCCAAGTCGTTGAACGTAAAGGCGAGGGGGATGATGCCCAGGTGAAGCTCCGTTCAATCTTTATTGCGGCCCCGAGTGTTGATGACGCCGTCGAAAAATATCTTGCCGATCACGCGCCGAAACTTTGGCTGCGTGGATTTCGCTGGGATAGCGCAACCAAAAGCGCGGTCGCAACCTAATCGGTCGACCATAAGGCCTGGAGCCGGTGGTCGGGATTGAACCGACGACCTCTGCTTTACGAAAGCATTGCTCTACCACTGAGCTACACCGGCAAGCGCGACGGAGTATATCGTATGCCACACGAAGCGTCAACAGAACCAATTGAGGCGGCGGCGGGCTTTCGCCGTGGTCGTGGTCCGGCCACCGTCCTCGTTATCCACGGCTTCGGTGGAACGCCGTATGATTTTCATCGGCTCGCCGAGCATCTCTCGGCCGGACACATCGAAACAGTATGTCCGCTCCTGCCTGGCCACGGTCGAGGAGTTGAGGCGCTTCGACAGGCCCATGTCGATGACTGGGAGCAAACGATCGACGAGGAAATTGGCAACCTACGTGCCCATGGGCAGCAGGTTCTATTACTTGGCACTTCATTTGGTGGCGCGCTAGCGCTGGCGGCGGCAGCGCGACATGCTGATGTAGCTGGTGTAGTGCTTGTGAACCCAGCCTTACGGTACAAAAAAGTAACCCCGTTTGTTCGTGTGTATTTACGACTACGATCGGTGTTCAGTTGGTATATAGGCAAACCGGGACTGAGCGAAGCTGATAAACAGCGCGCCCGCATCAGCGGGTCAACCATCGCTTGGCCAATTCAAACCCTCTTAGAATCGGATATGTTTTTACGGCAGACCATCCCGACCATCATCAGTCGAGTTCGAGTACCTATACTTCTTCTACAATCCGCGAACGACTCCTATGTCGATGCGGAATATTCCCACCAAACCCTCCAAGAGAAACTCCCGTTATTCCTCCACGTCAAAATGCTGCAACATGATGGACACCGCCCGTTCCGATCGGAAACGGCCGTACAACAAATTTGCGAAATGACGCGGTCCTTTATTAAAACCGTTTGTTTGCCCGGGAAAAATGTGGTATAGTCATTTTCCGCTCAATTACAGTATCTATCGAAGATAGATAGCCAAAAAACCGCTGGAGCGGGTAACGGGAATCGAACCCGTGACTCAACCTTGGGAAGGTCGCGTTTGACCACTAAACTATACCCGCACGATATGACAACGAAGCGATGGAGTCGACTGGCAGAATACCTAGTTGTTGCTGTTTTGGCAATAGCGATGACGCCATTGCTGGCTTCGGCCGACACGATTGTTACTCATACGGTCACCGTTGATGAGAATACAAATGGGCAAGAAGTTGCCCTTGATGGCGGCGCCAAGGTAATTCTTTTTCCGAACGCGATCACGACGCTTCCGGTTGACCTGACCTGGCAAAAATTAACGACCGGGTTACCAGCCTCCCTCCCGCCCGGCACAAAACAAATTGGAAATTACTACCAGCTGGATGTCACCGGCGCTGAGGCCTGGAACCCGACGGCCTCATACATGCCAACGATCTCTCTTCCGTACACGCCGACGCTTTGGACACGGAATATTTGGGTCTATGACTGGTCGGCGCAGACCTGGAGCAAGCTGACCACGAAAACCTACGCTTCGAAGAAAATGGTGGCCGCTCCGGCAACGAAACTGCACGGGATGTATGTCGTCCTTGAGCAAACGAGAACACAAGAGGGCGTAGCCTCATGGTATTGCAAAAAACATTGCTCCGCTCGATATCCGACCCTCCACGGCACCTCGAACGCATTCCCCATCGGCTCGTACGTGACGGTTTTAAATCCGGCGAACGGTAAGAACGTTCGGGTTAAGATTGTATCGACGTGGGGCCAACCGGCTGGCCGGGTCATTGACCTTTCCTATGCCGCCTTTGCCAAGCTCGGGAGCGCAAACGGCGGACTGGTCAAAGTCCGAGTTACCACCTTACCACTCACGACCGCCACGAAACCTGCGGCCAAGCCTACCACCGCCCAATCCACCCCCGCCGCACCCGATCCGACGCCGTCGCTCAGCGTGACTCGCGTTGGGACCGGCTCGTATCCAGGAAGTTCAGTGGCTGGGTATATGGTCATGGATGAAGGAACTGGGAAAATTTTAGCCGAAAAAATGGCGACCACGAGGCGATCGATCGCCAGCATCACCAAGCTGATGACGGCGGCGGTATTTCTTGACTACCAAGCCGACCTTTCAAAGGTCGTCACGTACACGTCGGCCGACAAGACGGATTATGCCTACCTGAAGCTCAATCTTGGTGACTCGCTGACCATGCATGATCTTCTAAATGCGACCCTGGTCGGTTCCGCCAACAACGGAGCGGCGATGTTGGCTCGAGTTTCGGGGCTCTCGAAAGCTGAGTTTTTGAAAAAGATGAACGACAAAGCCAAAAGCTACGGGATGACGCAAACAACATTCACGGATCCGCATGGTCTCGGCAGCGGGAATACGTCAACCGCGAGAGATTTGGCCTTGCTCGGCAGCCACGTTTTTAGCGAGTACCCGTTAATTCGTGTAATTACCGCCAAGAAAGCCTTCGATTTTACGACCGTCAATACCGGCAAAGCACACCATATCGCTAGCACAGACAAACTGCTGTTGCATGGGCCGATTCCAAGCCCACTGACCTTCTCTGGAGCAAAAACAGGGTTTACCGATGAAGCCTTATATACCTATGTCATTCGGTTCCGAACGCCTGCCGGAGCGAAGATTGTCGTGAGCATCCTCGGGGCAAAGAATGCTGACGTGCGCTATGGCGACGCCACCGCTCTCGCCCGTTGGGCTTGGACGCAGTATACTTGGAAGTAAGATGGTAGTCTTCGAACACGTCACAAAAATATACCAACGAAAAAACGTCGGTCTCGAAGATGTCTCGCTCAGTATTGAGGCGGGGGAGTTTGTGTCGATTGTCGGCCAGTCCGGGTCCGGGAAAACCACGCTCGCGAAACTGATGATTGCCGAAGAACGACCGCATCGTGGACGCATCGTCATCGGCGGCTGGGATATTACCAATATCAAACACCACGAAATTCCGACCCTCCGACGGCAAATCGGAGTCGTCTTTCAAGATTTTAAACTGTTACCAAAAAAAACGTTAGCCGAAAATGTAGCATTTGCCCTCGAAGTGGCCGGCGAGCCGAGCAAACGAATTAAGGCGGTTGTCCCGCAAGTACTCAAAATCGTCGGTCTCGAACAAAAGATGCACCGATACCCAGATCAGATTTCCGGCGGTGAACAGCAACGCGTCGTGATCGCGCGCGCCCTCGTCCATCGCCCGAAGCTTCTGGTGGCAGACGAACCGACTGGAAACCTCGACTCGATTAACGCTCAAGAAATTATCGCCCTGCTACAGAAAATAAATGAATTCGGTACCACGGTCGTGCTCGTCACCCACAACCGTGAGATCGTCAATATGCTACGGCGACGAGTGGTCACGATCGATCACGGGCATATCATTGCCGACCAAAAAGCCGGGAAATATCTGCTCTAGCCATGACTCATTTCCTCCGTCTCATCCAATTCGGGTATCAGAACTTCATTCGAAATATTTGGCTTTCCGTCGTCACGATTCTTATTCTCAGCCTGAATTTGTTTTTGGCGACGTCCATTTACGGTCTGTCGATGCTTGGGCAACAAACGCTCATCGCCGTCAAAGAAAAGATCACCCTTTCTGTCTACTTCAAACCGACCACGACTGATGATCGCGCGACCACGATCAGTGATGATATTTCGCGCCGGGCTGATGTTCAGCGCGTCGACGTTGTCACTCGCGCTCAGCACCTTGCGGATTTTAAAAAAACGCAATCGAACAACAAGCTGGTGACCGACGCGCTCGACCAACTTGGAGAGAATCCGCTCGGGCCGGGACTGGTTATCACCGCCAAACATCTTGATGACTATGCGGCCATTGTCAAAGCCCTCGAGGACCCGTCGTATGCGACGCTGATTGAAGAAACAGGCCGTGATTATGAAACAAATCAAACGGTCATTACGAGGCTCTCGAAGTATTTACAGCGGGTTTCCACCGTCACCATCTACCTGACAGGGTTGTTTGCACTCGTAGCATTCTTGATGATCTTCAACACCATTCGGGTGGCCATCTACTCCCAGCGCGAAGAAATCGGGATTATGAAGCTCGTAGGTGCCTCGGACGCGTATGTACGCGGGCCGTTTGTGGTCACGAGTGTTATTTATGGGGTGATCGCGGCGGTTGTCTCCACCTTAATTTTCCTTCCGATTATATCCGCCAGTCGACCGTTTTTCGACCAATTCTTCGCTGGGTATAACGTCGATGTGGCCGGATATGTGTGGTCACATTTCTGGAATATCCTCGGCGTCGAAATACTCGCCGGTTCAATTGTGGCAGTTGTATCGTCATTCGGGGCTATCGGCCGCTACCTTCGCGTCTAGCCATTGCCCAGCCGGCGAGACTCTGATATACTCGCCGCGGTTTTCGGTGCTCAATCGGAATAGGAGAACCGACACAATTCTCTATTCGGGGATC